>JAWLCA010000001.1:0-271574 GCA_041687395.1 Paracoccaceae bacterium
GCGCCCGCAACGAAACCCTGCGCGCCACCCGACATTATGGCAGGGCGTTCTGGAAACGCTGGACCGGATACCACGCCCGCAGCCGGATCGAGGCGAAGAGGCGCTGCCTCGCGGCCTTCGGTGAGCGCATCATGGCCGTTCGCCATTGTCTCTCGGACCAATGGCGTTCCAATGGCTCACCCCCGACCGCCAGACCGCCGAAATCCACATCCGCATCGCCCTCATGAACCGCTTCAACGCCCTCGGCACCGCCGAGATCGTCCGCGTGCCATGACGTCAACGGGGTAAGGGGAACTCACGTCTCAGGCGCGAGTTGCGCAACAACGCCCACCAGATGTCCCACCGAAAAATCTGATAAATCATTGCGTTGACCGGCGTCCTTTTTATGCGCGGCATGCAATAGCGCTGACTGCTCGCGGACCGTCGCGATTTGATGTCTTCCATCGTGGGAGAGGGGAGTGGTGAGCCCGGAAGGATTCGAACCTTCGACCTACTGATTAAAAGTCAGCCGCTCTAACCAACTGAGCTACGGGCCCCGACCTCGGGCCTGATAGAAACATCGCCGGGCAGGGTCAAGTGCAAAACTGGCGGCCGGCGCATCTGGCAATGTGGCCGGGCGCGGCGTATATCGCGCCCATGACGAACCAGCGCGCAGATAGCCTGCCGTTCATGAAGATGCACGGACTGGGCAATGACTTCGTGGTCATCGACCGGCGGGGCGCGGCGGCGCATGTCACGCCGGGGCTGGCGCGCGCGCTGGGCGACCGGCAAAGGGGGGTCGGCTTTGACCAGCTCGCGGTGATCGACGACGGTCAGGACACCGATCTGCGGCTGACCTTCTGGAATGCCGACGGGAGCCTGTCGGCGGCTTGTGGCAACGCGACTCGCTGCATTGCGCGGCGCGAGATGGACCTGACCGGCAAGGCCGCCATTAGCCTGCGCACCGAGCGCGGGGTGCTGCTGGCCGAGGATGCGGGCGACGGGCTGACCCGCGTCAACATGGGCCATCCGATGACCGCGTGGGACGAGGTGCCGCTGGCCCACGCGATGGACACGCTGCATCTGCCGATCAACGGCGACCCGGTGGCGACCGGCATGGGCAACCCGCATTGCACTTTCTTTGTGGAAGATGCGATGGCGGTGGACCTGCCGGCCTTTGGCGCGGCGCACGAACATCATCCGCTGTTCCCCGAGCGCACCAATGTCGAGGTCGTGCAGGTGCTGACACCCGATGCGATCCGTCTGCGGATCTGGGAGCGGGGGACGGGCGTGACCCTCGCCTCCGGCTCATGCTCCTGCGCCGCGGCGGTGGCGGCGGCGCGGCGCGGGCTGACCGGGCGAAGGGTCGCGGTGCATGTGGATGGCGGTCTGCTTGAGATCGACTGGCGCGACGATGGTGTCTGGATGACCGGCCCAACGGCACATGTCTTCGACGGGGTTCTGACGGCGGCGTTTCTGGCGGGTATCGAATGAACGCGCCGGTGTTTCATACCCACGGCTGCCGACTGAACGCCTATGAGTCAGAGGCGATGAAGGAACTGGCCGAAGCCGCGGGTCTACGCGACGCGGTGATCGTGAACACCTGCGCCGTGACGGCGGAAGCCGTCCGCAAGGCGCGGCAGGACATCCGCCGCTTGCGGCGCGAGCGGCCCGACGCGCCGATCATCGTCACCGGCTGCGCGGCGCAGACCGAGCCCGAGACCTTTGCCGCCATGCCCGAAGTGACGCGGGTGATCGGCAATACCGAGAAGATGCGCCCCGAGACCTGGGCCGGGCTGGCGCCCGACCTGATCGGCCAGACCGAGCGGGTGCAGGTCGACGACATCATGTCGGTGCGCGAGACGGCGGGCCACCTGATCGACGGCTTCGGCCGCCACCGGGCCTATGTGCAGGTGCAGAACGGCTGCGACCACCGCTGCACATTCTGCATCATCCCCTACGGCCGGGGCAATTCGCGCTCGGTTCCTGCGGGCGTGGTGGTGGAGCAGATCGCGCGTCTGGTGGACAAAGGGTTCCAGGAGGTCGTGCTGACCGGCGTGGACCTGACAAGCTGGGGCGCCGACCTGCCGGGCACACCGCGACTGGGCGATCTGGTTCGCTGGATCCTGAAGCTGACCGGGATCGCGCGGCTTCGGATCAGTTCCATCGACAGTATCGAGGCGGACCCCGCGCTGATGGAGGCGATCGCGACCGAACCGCGGCTGATGCCGCATCTGCACCTGAGCTTGCAGGCGGGCGACGACCTTATCCTGAAGCGGATGAAGCGCCGACACCTTCGCGACGACGCGATCCGGTTCTGCGAGGACGCGCGCCGGCTGCGCCCCGACATGGTCTTCGGGGCCGACATCATCGCGGGCTTCCCGACCGAGACCGAGGCGATGTTCGAGAACTCGCTCAATTTGGTGGCGGACTGCGGGCTGACTTGGCTGCACGTCTTTCCCTACAGCCCGCGCAAGGGCACGCCGGCGGCGCGGATGCCGCAGGTGCCTGGACCGGCGATCCGCGACCGGGCGGCGCGCCTGCGCGCGGCGGGTGATGCGGCGGCCCGGCGGCACCTGGCTAACCAAGTGGGCCTGGTCCACGAAATCCTGACCGAGGGGCCGCAGATCGGCCGCACGCCGCACTTCGCGCGCGTTGCGCTGGCGTCGCCCCGCCCCGAGGGGCAGATCGTCGTTTCACGCATCACCGGGCAGGACGGCGATACGCTGCTTGCCTGACGGCGAGAGCGCCGCCGCGAATTCATTAACAATCGTTGATTTTGCGCAGGGCTGGGCGTAGCTTTTTCCTACTGAACTGGGAAACGCGCGAATTTTCACTCTTTGGAGTTGCCCGCATGAAGAAGTTTCTCTCTGCCGCCCTCGCCGTCTTTCTGGTGGGAACAGCCGCACAAGCAGACGAAATGGCTGACGGCAAACGTCTGTATGATGAGTTTTGCATGGCCTGCCACGGTGCTGCAGGAAAAGGGGCCGGCGAAATCGCCGATCTTCTGACCATCGATGTGCCCGACCTGACCCATCTGGCCGACCGCAACGACGGTGCCTTTCCGATGCTCGAGGTGATCCACATCATCGACGGCCGCACCGGCATTCGCGCGCACGGCGGGCCGATGCCGCTTTATGGTAGCATGTTCTCGAACCAGAGCGCACTTGCGGGCACCGGCTACGGCAGCGTGATCGAAACGCGGGGACGGATCCTGTCGCTCGCCATGTATCTGGAAAGTATCCAGGAATAGCGTTTCGCGCCGCCCTCACCCTGGCGGAGGGGGCGGCCGCTTCCGACCCGCGGCGCGGCTGCGAGGGTTCTGCTTTTCATTGCCTGCGCCATCGAATGCGGCCAATGTTCGGCCCTGCGGCACAACAACGGCAAAATGGCGGATGAAGCTGAAGGACTTCCAGCTCGACTTCGAGGCGATGCTATCCGAAGCGGTGTTTGGCCACGGGTTCCTCCATTACGGCTATTGGCCGGAAGGTCGGCCCGACGTGCCCTCGGCCCGCGCGCTGGGCGAGGCGCAGCAGGCGTGGTTCGACCGGATGGCAGCGACGATCCCGCACGGTGTCTCGACGATCCTTGATATCGGCTCCGGTACCGGCGCGAATGCTTTGGCGCTGACCCGCCAGGGGTATCGGGTGGACTGCGTGAGCCCGTCTGAGCAGTTGAACGCGATGGCACGGGCCAAGCTGCCCGCAGAGGTGCAGATTTACACCAGCACCTTCGAGGAACTGGATTTGCCACGCCGCTTCGATCTGTGCCTGTTCGCGGAGAGCTTCCATTACATCAGGCTGATCCCGGCGCTTGATGCACTCGACCGCTATGCCACGCGTCACGTGATCATCTTCGACTATTTCCGGAAGCGGGGCGGGGGCGAGGAGGGCCGTCGCGGCACCCACGACGATTTCCGCGTCGCACTTGGCAAAAGGCCGCATTGGCGCATCGCGCTGGACGACGACGTGACGGAGGCGATCCTTCCGACATTCTTCGTGCTCGATCATGTCAAGAACGCCCATGTCGCGCCCTTCCTGACCCGATTCCGGGCAGAGATGCGCCGGTCGCGCCCCGTCGCTTCACGGCTGGTCGAACTGGCCATCGGGCGCCGGCTCGACCGCTTCGCCCGCCCTTCGCGCCGCGAGGCCACCTTCGGCGAGACCCATGAATACCGCCTGATCCGCCTTGACCGCACCCCCGCCGAGACGTGAATGGACAGCGCCGTGTATCGCGCCTAATCTCCCGATCAATCGATGAAGGAGACACCGATGGCCCTTCCGCTTGTCCCGATCGCAGGCATCGCGCTGCGCTATGGCGCGGTGGCGCTCGCCGCCTATGCCGCGACCCGCGCGATTTCCCCGGGCCGCACGGACCAGCGCGCAGAGGATGCGATGGACAGCCTGCCCGAAGGCTTGACGCGTCATGCCCCGCGCGACCGCGACCAGATGAACGGCACCGTGCGATTTCGCCGCGTGATCCGGTTCGGCAGCACCGGCCCCGCGGTCGAGATCGACGCGGCCGCGCTGGGGCGCATCCGCTTTCGTCGGGTCTGAGGCATGCGGCTCTATCACAGCCCGGCGTCGCCGTTTGTCCGCAAGGTGATGGTTGTGCTAAACGAGACGGGCCTGATCGATGGTGTCACGCTGGTTCCGGCGTCAGGCACCGCGCTTGATCCCGGGACGATGCCGGTGGCGCAGAACCCGCTGGGCAAGATTCCGGCCCTGGAACGCGACGAGGGCGGCACGCTTTACGACAGCCGGGTGATCTGCCGCTATCTGGATCATCGCGGGAACGGCGGGCTCTATCCGGTCGAGCCCGAACTTTGGGACATCCTGACGCTGGAGGCGACGGCGGACGGCATCATGGATGCCGCCGTGCTGATGGTCTACGAATCCCGCGTCCGACCCGAAGAAATCCGGATGCCCGCCTGGGTCCAGGGACAGTGGGGCAAGGTGTCGCGCGCGCTGGATGCGCTGAACGATCGGTGGCTTGCGCATCTGAACGGCCCGCTCAACATCGGCCAGATCGCCACCGGCTGCGCGCTGGGATACCTCGATTTCCGCCACGCCGATCGCGACTGGCGGGCCGGGCGCGACGGGCTGGCAGGCTGGTACGAAAGTTTTTCCCGTCGCCCGGCGATGGAGCGCACCGTTCCAAAGGCATGAGCCGCCCGCGCGGGCGGCCACGCCGGGGTCGGAAAACCCGGCAAAGTGCGACACCTTTGTCCCAATGGGCGCTGGACGCCATAGGGCAACCCCGCTAAATAACGCGGCGATTGGGTGGCGGAAGATGGCCACCGGGTTGTGATTTTGGCCCGAAAGCGCCGAAAAAAGGAGCGAAGCCGTGTCCCACGCTGAAGAGAACGCAGGCACCCGCCGGGATTTCCTGTATTACGCCACCGCCGGGGCCGGGGCGGTGACCGCCGGTGCCGCGATCTGGCCGCTTGTCAATCAGATGAACCCTTCGGCCGACGTGCAGGCACTGTCGAGCATCTTCGTCGACATTGGCGGGGTAGAGGTTGGCAGCCAGTTGACCGTGAACTTCCTCGGCAAGCCGGTCTTCATCCGTCGGCGCACGCAGGAAGAGATCGATCAGGCGCGTGCCGTGGAACTCGACGATCTGGTGGATACCGATGCGCGCAACCCGAACCTGGGCGCGGTGCCCGCGGATGATGCGAACCGCACGCTGGACGAGGCCGGCGAATGGCTGGTGATGACCGGCGTCTGCACCCATCTGGGCTGCGTGCCGCTGGGCAACGGTGCGGGCGACTTCGGTGGCTGGTTCTGCCCCTGCCACGGGTCGCATTATGACAGCGCCGGACGCATCCGCCGCGGTCCCGCGCCCGAAAACCTGCATATCCCGCAGGTGGCACTGATCGACGAAACCACGATCCAGCTTGGCTAAGGGAGAGTAAGATGGCCGGAATTCCTCACGACCACTACGAGCCCAAGTCGGGCGGCGAGAAGTGGCTTCACAGCAGGCTGCCGATCGTGGGCCTGATGTACGACACGATCATGATCCCCACCCCCAAGAACCTGAACTGGATGTGGATCTGGGGCATCGTGCTGACCTTCTGCCTCGTGCTGCAGATCGTCACCGGCATCGTGCTTGCCATGCACTACACGCCGCATGTCGACATGGCCTTCGCCAGCGTCGAGCACATCATGCGCAACGTGAACGGCGGGCACATGCTGCGCTACCTGCATCAGAACGGCGCGATGCTGTTCTTTGCCGCCGTCTATCTGCACATCTTCCGTGGCCTTTATTACGGCTCGTACAAGGCCCCGCGCGAGATCACCTGGATCATCGGCATGCTGATCTACCTGCTGATGATGGCCACGGCCTTCATGGGCTACGTGCTGCCCTGGGGTCAGATGTCGTTCTGGGGCGCCACGGTGATCACCGGCCTGTTCGGTGCGATCCCCGGTATCGGAGAGGCGCTGCAGACCTGGCTTCTGGGCGGGCCGTCGGTGGACAACGCCACCCTGAACCGCTTCTTCAGCCTGCACTACCTGCTGCCCTTCGTGATCGCGGCGCTGGTCGCGGTGCACATCTGGGCCTTCCACACCACCGGCAACAACAACCCCACCGGGGTCGAGGTGCGGCGCACTTCGAAGGAAGAGGCCGCCAAGGACACACTGCCGTTCTGGCCCTACTTCGTGATCAAGGACCTGTTCGCGCTGGCCCTGATCATGCTGGTCTTCTTCGCCATCGTGGGCTTCATGCCGAACTACCTGGGCCACCCCGACAACTACATCGAGGCGAACCCGCTGGTGACGCCGTCGCACATCGTGCCGGAATGGTACTTCCTGCCGTTCTACGCGATCCTGCGCGCCTTCACCTCGGACGTCTGGGTCGTGCAACTGGCCAGCTTCGTGACTTTCGGGCTGGTGAACGCCACCTTCTTCGGCGTCCTGGCGATGTTCGCGTCGATCTTCGTGATGGCGCTGGTGCCTTGGCTTGACACGTCGTCGGTGCGGTCCGGCCGCTACCGCCCGATGTTCAAGTGGTGGTTCTGGTTGCTGGTCGTGGATTTCTTCGTGCTGATGTGGGCAGGCGCCATGCCGGCCGAGGGGATCTACACAAACATCGCACTTCTCGGCACCGCCTACTGGTTCGCCTACTTCCTGATCATCCTGCCGCTGCTTGGCGTGATCGAGAAGCCGCAGCCCGCGCCGGCGACGATCGAGGAAGACTTCAACGCCCATGTCGGCAAGTCGGCATCCGCCGGCGCGCCGCAGGCCACCCCGGCCGAGTGACGGAAAGGACGACAACGATGATCAGGAAACTGACACTCAACGCGCTGACTGCGCTGGTCCTCTCCACGGGCGCCGTGCAGGCTGCGGGAGAGACGGGCGATGTCACCGACTACGCCTTCCCGTTCGAGGGGCCTTTCGGGTCGTATGACCGCAACCAGTTGCAGCGCGGATTGCAGGTCTTCACCGAGGTCTGCTCGGCCTGCCACGGGCTGCAATATGTCCCGATCCGCACGCTGGGCGACGAAGGTGGACCGGCCCTCCCCGCGGATCAGGTGCGTGCCTACGCCGAGCGGTTCGAAATCGAGGATCCGGAGACCGGGGATTTCCGCCCTCGGGTCCCGACCGATCATTTCCCCGAATCCGGACTGGAGACCGCGCCGGACCTCAGCCTGATGGCGAAATCGCGCGTGGGCTTCAGCGGGCCGTACGGGCTTGGCATAAACCAGCTGTTCCGCGGCATCGGCGGGCCGGAATACATCGCCTCTCTGCTGACCGGCTATACCGGTGAGGAAGTTGAGGAAGCCGGGACGCTCTACTACGAGAACGAAGTCTTCGGTCTGATCGCCATGGCCCCCCCGCTGTGGGAAGGTGCCGTGGAATACGCTGACGGAACCCCCGCGACCGAAGAGCAGATGGCGCAGGACGTGGCGGCGTTCCTGATGTGGACGGCAGAACCGAAGATGAACGCCCGCAAGCAGGCCGGTTTCACCGCCGTTCTGTTCCTCACGGTGCTGACGGTGCTTCTGTACCTGACGAACAAGCGCATCTGGGCGCCGGTGAAGCAACGTGCCAAGGGCAAATACCCGGCCGAGTGAACGGGGCAGGATCGAAGAACAAGAAAACCCCGCCACAAGGCGGGGTTTTTCAGTTCAGAAGTGGCGTGCGGTCAGTGGCCGCGGGCCGCCAGCCATGCGCGCAGCATCGCGATCTCGGATTCCTGGGCGGCGATGATCTCTTCCGCAAGGGCGCGGATCTCCGAATCTTCGCCATGCTCCAGAACGATCTGGGCCATCGCGATCGCGCCCTCGTGGTGCGGGATCATCCCCTTTGCGAAATCGATGTCGGCGTCGCCCGTGTATTCGATCGCCATGTCGCCGTGCATCACGTCACTCGCGGCCATATAGGCGCGGGTCGAGGGCGCCACATCCTCGGAGGTCTCCATCCCATGATCGCCGTGGTCCATCTGGGCGGACGTCGGGCCGGCCCAGTTGGTCAGGGCAAGGGCCATGATGGCCCCCAGGGTGCCAAGCGTCAGTTTCTTTCCGGTCATCTTCAGTGTCCTTTCAGGGATGTCATCTTCAGGCGAGCAGGGTAGCGTCATAGCCTTCGGCGCGGATTGCCTCGGCCAGGGCTTCCGGGGATGCGGTCGACTCGACGATCACCGACTCCGCTGCGCGATCGATCTGCACCACTGCGTCGGCATCGATTTCGGTCACGGCGCGCCGCACGGCGGCTTCGCAATGGCCGCAGGTCATTCCCTTCACGACAAGTTCCATTTTCCACTCCCAGCAATTCCGATATTCGGGATGTGGGGTTTCCAGCCGCTGGAAGGTCAAGGCCGCAGATGATGAAATCGAGACATGATCGCCTGCCATTTTGGCTTCTGATGTCCGCGTGCGCCTTGGTGCCGTCGACCGCGCTTGCATTCTTCCACGCCGATCCGCCGCATGCGCAGGGTCGCGCGCTCTATGCCGATCATTGTGCGGTCTGCCACGGTGCAGAGCTTGAGGGCGCGCCGGACTGGCGGCGTCCGGACGCGGACGGCCGCTATCCGGCCCCACCGCACGATGCCACGGGACACACTTGGCACCACGGCGACGGGATGTTGTTCGATTACGTGAAACGGGGCGGGCAGGCTGTGCTCGATGACATGGGCGTCGATTTCCGCTCCGCCATGCCGGCCTTTGGCGGGGTGCTCAGCGATGACGAGATCGCCGCGATCCTCGCCTTCATCCGCTCGACCTGGCCGCCCGAAGCGCGTGCCTTTCAGGCCGAGCGCACGGCGGCCGAATCCGCGCCCTGATCCGCGCCCTCGCCCGAGGCGAGGCGGTTCAGGATCGGGCAATCGGGCCGCTTGTCCCCGGCGCAGGCGCTGACGAGGTCGGACAGCGTGCCGCGCAGCGACTGCAGTTCGGCGATCCGCCCGTCGATTTCCGCCAGGTGCGCCTGCGCCAGCCGCTTGACGTCCTCGCTCGCGCGGCTTTCATCCTCGTAAAGGCCCAGAAGCGCGCGGCAGTCCTCGATCGAGAATCCCAGCCTGCGGGCGCGTGCCAGAAAGGCCAGCTTGTGAACATCGGCGTCGCGGAAGGCGCGGTAGCCGTTGGTGTCGCGCAGCGGGCGGATCAGGCCGATCTCCTCGTAATACCGGATCGTCTTGGCGGGCAGGCCGGATGCGGCGGCGGCGTCTCCGATGTTCAACGGCATTCTCCTATTGGGCGGGGGCAGGCTGGGGGTGGGGCAGGGCCTCTGCCCGCACCGGGCTCTCCGCCATCACCGGGCGGATGCGGCGCAGCCGCAGCGCATTGGTCAGCACGAAGACGCTGGACAGCGCCATCGCGCCCGCCGCCAGCACCGGCGACAGCATCAGGCCGGTAACCGGGTACAGCACCCCTGCCGCGACCGGGATCAGCGCGGTGTTGTAGGCGAATGCCCAGAACAGATTCTGCCGGATGTTGCGGATCGTGCGCCGGCTGACCTCCAGCGCGTTGACCACGCCGCGCAGGTCGCCCGACATCAACACCACGTCCGCAGCCTCGATCGCCACATCGGTGCCGCTGCCGATGGCGATGCCGACATCGGCCGAGGCCAGCGCGGGCGCGTCGTTCACCCCGTCACCGACAAAGGCCAGCGACCCGGCCTCGGCGCGCAACCGCTCCAGCGCCTCGACCTTGCCCTCGGGCAGCACCTCGGCCACCACCCGGTCGATGCCCAGGTCGGCGGCGATGGCCTCGGCCGTGGCGCGCCCGTCGCCGGTGATCATGGCAACCGTCAGCCCCGCCTCGTGCAGCGCCGCGATGGCGGCCGGGGTCGACGGCTTGATCCGGTCCGCGACCGCGATCAGCGCCGCCGCCTGCCCGTCGATGGCGGCGTACAGCGCGGTCTGCCCCCTGGCCGCCCGCGCCGCGCCGGCCTCGGCCAGATCGGCGAGCGCCACCGCCTCGCGCCGCATCAGCCGTTCCGATCCGATCAGCACCTCATGCCCCTCGACCACGGCCTGCACGCCAAAACCGGTCAGCGAGTCGAAGCTGTCGACCTGTGGCAGGCTCAGGCCTCGTTGCTTGGCGGCCCGCACCACCGCCTCGGCGATGGGATGTTCCGACAGCGCCTCGACCGCCGCGACTAGCCGCAGCACGCGGTCCGCGTCCTGCCCCTTGGCCACCTGCAGGTCGGTCAGTTCCGGCCGCCCCTCGGTCAGGGTGCCGGTCTTGTCGAAGGCCACGACCTTCACCCCCTCCAGCGCCTGCAGCGCGTCGCCCCTCCGGAACAGCACGCCCATGTCGGCCGCGCGGCCCGTGCCCACCATGATCGAGGTTGGCGTCGCCAGACCCATTGCGCAGGGGCAGGCGATGATCAGCACCGCCACCGACGCCACCAGCGCCAGCGACAGCCCCGCACCCGCCAGCAGCCAGACGACGAGCGTCAGCACGGCCACCGCCATCACGGCGGGCACGAAATACAGCGTCACCCGGTCCACCAGCGCCTGAATGGGCAGTTTCGCGCCCTGTGCCTCCTCGACCATGCGGATGATGCGCGCCAGCGCCGTGTCGGCGCCGACCCGCGTCGCGCGGAACACCAGCGCCCCGGTGCCATTGACGGTGCCGCCCGTCACCTCGGCGCCCGCCGCCTTTTCCACCGGCACCGGCTCGCCCGTAATCATGCTTTCATCCACAAAGGACGACCCGCTGACGACTTCGCCGTCGACCGCGATCTTCTCGCCCGGCCGGACATGGACGACATCGCCCACCATGATCGCGTCCAGCGACAGGTCCGCGACCTGTCCGTCACGCTCCACCCGCGCGGTGCGCGGCTGGAGGCCCACCAGACGCGCGATGGCCGCCCCGGTGCGCCCGCGCGCCCGCGCCTCCAGCCAGCGGCCCAGCAGGATCAGCGTCACGATCACGGCCGCGGCCTCGAAATACACCGCTGCGCTGCCCTCGGGCAGCAGACCGGGGGCAAAGGTCGCCACCACCGAAAAGCCCCAGGCCGCGCCCGTGCCGATCGCGACCAGGCTGTTCATGTCCGGCGCGCCCCGCACCAGCGCCGGCAGGCCGTGGCGGAAGAACTGCAGCCCCGGCCCGAACATCACGGCCGTCGTCAGGACGAACTGGATCACCCAGCTTTCCCACATGCCGATGGTCGTCATCACCCAGTGATGCATCGCGGGGATCATGTGGCTGCCCATTTCCAGCACGAAGACCGGCAGGGTCAGCACGGCGGCCAGCAGGGTCATCCGCCGCAGGCGCTCCATCTCGTGGGCCTTCTCGGCACCCTGGGCCGCGTGGGTCGTGTCGCCTTGCGGGCGGGCCTCATAGCCTGCCTTGCGCACCGCGGCGACCAGGCGCTCGGTCAGGCCCGACAGCGCCAGGTGCGTCACCGTCGCCGACTCGGTCGCCAGGTTGACCGAGGCCGAGGCGACGCCCGGCACCGCGCTCAGGCTGCGTTCCACCCGGCCCACGCAGGACGCGCAGGTCATGCCCGTGATTGCCAGAACGGTCTGGTCCTGTGCTGCCGGATAGCCGGTGCGGTCCAGCGCGGCCGCAATCTCTCGCGGGTCGGCCTCGCCTGTGATGCGCACGCTCTCGGTGGCCAGGTTCGCCTCGGCCCGGCTGACACCGCGCACGCCCGACAGGGCGCGTTCCACCCGCCCCACGCAGGACGCGCAGGACATTCCCGTGACGCGCAACTGCATGGACGGTGTCATTGTAACTGCCCCATCGGGCATGGCCGCACCCTTTCGATTCTCCGGTCTTCCCCTGACATGGGGGTTCCCATGACTGGAAGGTCAAGGGGAAGATGGGATCGAAACTGTGCTGCGACAAGGGCGGCCACGGCCGCCCCCCGCCAAGGTTTGCGGGCTCAGGCCGTCAGGCCCACCGGGCAGGTGACGCCGGTGCCGCCGATGCCGCAATAGCCACCGGGATTCTTGGCCAGATATTGCTGGTGGTAATCCTCGGCGTAGTAGAAGGCCGGCGCGGGCAGGATCTCGGTGGTGATCGCGCCGTAACCTGCGGCCTTCAACCGGGCGGCATAGCCGTCGCGGCTGGCCTCGGCCGCCGCGCGCTGGGCGTCGTCATAGGTATAGATGCCGGATCGGTATTGCGTGCCGTGGTCGTTGCCCTGCCGCATCCCCTGGGTGGGGTCGTGGTTTTCCCAGAAGATCCGCAGCAGATCGTCATAGCTGATCTGCGCGGGGTCGAAGATGACCCGCACCACCTCGTTGTGGCCGGTCTGGCCGGTGCAGACCTCCTGATAGGTCGGGTTCGGGGTGTGGCCGGCGGCGTAGCCCGCCATCGTCAGCCAGACGCCGGGCGTCTGCCAGAAGATCCGCTCCACCCCCCAGAAACAGCCCATGCCGAACATCGCCTCGGCCATCCCCTCGGGCACCGGGGCCTTCAGCGGGCGGCCCGACAGGTGGTGGGTCTCGGCCGTCGGGATCGGGCGCTCGCGCCCCGGCAGCGCGTCGGCGGCACTGACCATTTCGGATTTCCTGCGGTTCAGAAAGAACATCGTCGCACCCCTCTTGGCTATCCCGCTGATATAGGCCGGCGCGTAGCCCCGCGCCAGTTCGGCAGGGCCGCAGAGCGTGAGAAACGGTAAAGATCAGGTAAACAAGAAAGACGATATCATTTCTTTTCAGATGCTTGCGATTCTGCTCACGCGTGAGCAGACCCGCCTACAGAAAGCTCTGCGGATCGATGTCTACCGCCAGCCGCAAGTTGGCCGGCAGCCGAACCTGCCCGATCCAGTCGGAAATCGCCGCCTGCAACGGCGCCCCCTTGTCGGCCTTCACCAGCAGCCGCACCCGGTGCCGCCCACGGATCCGCGCGATCGGGGCGGGGGCGGGTCCGAAAACCTGCGCCCCGATCCGCCTCAGCGGCGCATCCGCCCGCGCCAGCCGGTCGCCCACATCAAAGGCGTCGCCTGCGTTGGGCGAGGACAGGATGATCCCCGCCATCCGCCCATAGGGCGGCATCCGCAGCGCCTCGCGCTCCGCCGCCTCGGCCCGCCAGAACCCCTCTTCGTCGCCGCCCAGGATCGCGCGGATCACCGGGTGCTCGGGCTGGAATGTCTGCAGCAGCGCCACCCCCGGCTTGTCCGCACGCCCGGCCCGGCCCGCGACCTGCCGCATCAGCTGAAACGTGCGTTCCGCCGCCCGCAGATCGGACCCCTGCAACCCCAGATCGGCATCGATCACCCCCACCAGCGTCAGCAGCGGGAAGTTGTGCCCCTTGGCCACCAGCTGCGTGCCGATGATGATATCGGCACCCCCCGCCGCGATGCTCTCGATCTCAGCCTTCAGCGCGCGGGCCGATCCGAACATGTCCGAAGACAGCAGCGCGATGCGGGCGTCGGGGAACAGCGCCGCCGTCTCCTCGGCCAGGCGCTCGACGCCGGGGCCCACCGGGGCCAGCTTCCCCTCTGCCCCGCAGGCAGGGCAGGCGGCGGGGATCGGCTTCGACTCGCCGCACTGGTGGCAGACCAGCCGCTTCTGGAACCGGTGCTCCACCATTCGCGCATCGCAATGCTCGCACCCGATCTGCTGGCCGCAGGCCCGGCAGATCGTGACCGGCGCATAGCCCCGGCGGTTCAGGAAAAGAAGCGCCTGCTCCCCCGCCGCGATCCGCGCCGTCACCGCCCGCGCCAGTGTCGGAGAGATCCATCGATTGCCCGGAAGATCCTCCACCCGCATGTCGATGGCCCGCATTTCGGGCAGGTCCGACGGCCCGAAGCGCGACGGCAGATCAAGCCGCGCGTATTTCCCGGCCTCGGCATTGGCCCAGGTTTCCAGCGACGGCGTGGCCGAGGCCAGCACCACCTGCGCCGAGGCCCCGGCCGCACGCAGCACCGCCATGTCGCGGGCGTTGTAAAGCACGCCTTCCTCTTGCTTGTAGGACGTGTCGTGCTCCTCATCCACGACGATCAGGCCCAGATCGCGGAACGGCAGGAAAAGGGCCGATCGCGCGCCGACCACCAGTTGCGCGCCGCCTTCGCCCACCATCCGCCACACCCGCCGCCGTTCGGTCTGGGTGATGCCGGAATGCCATTCGGCGGGTTGCGCGCCGAACCGCGCCTCTACCCGCGCCAGGAACCCGGCGGTCAGCGCGATCTCGGGCAGCAGCACCAGCGCCTGACGGCCGTTGCGCAGACACTCGGCGACGGCTTCCAGATAGACCTCGGTCTTGCCTGACCCGGTCACGCCCTTCAGCAGGGTGGTGCCATAGGCCCCGCTTGCCACCGCTGCGCGCAGCGCCTCTGCCGCGGCCGCCTGATCCTCGGTCAGCTCCATCCCGGCGCGGTCGGGGTCAAGGTCGGTATAGGGCAGGTCGCGCGGCGCCTCCTCCTCCACCACGGCGCCCAGCTTCACCAGCCCCTTGATGACGCCGGTGCCCACGCCCGCCTCGCGCGCGATCTCGGCCAGCGTCAGGCCCGGCTGCGCCTGGATCACGTCCAGCACCCGGGCGCGGGCCTCGGTCATCCGGCCGGGGTCGTGCCCGCCCACGCGATAGACCCGGCGCAGCGCGGGTGCCTCGCCCAAGCCCGGCGCTCGAGTGGCCAGCCGCAGCATCGCCGACAGCGGCGTCAGGGTATAGGCCGCAGCCCGGCTCAGGAAATCGCGCAGCTCTTCGCGCATCGGGGCGGCGTCCAGCACACGGGTCACCGGGCGCAGCTTCGCCGCGTCGAACACGCCGTCGCCCGGCCCCCAGACCACGCCCACCACCCGGCGCGGCCCCAGCGGCACCTCGACAAAGGCGCCGGTCGTGCAGCCGCCTTCGGGCGCCAGATAATCCAGCGCACGGTCGATCGGCTGGGTGGTCAGAACCGCCACCCGCGCACCTGCCGGGAACTCCGCCGCATCCATCATCCGCCCTGCCTAGCGCAGCCCCGCCGCCGGTGCCACGCGCAAAAGCGCTTTCTGCCCCGGCCCCCATGCGCTAGAACACGGCCGAAACCGAAACAGGGGGCAGACCATGAAATTCTTCGTCGATACCGCCGATGTGGCGGCGATTTCCGAACTCAACGACCTGGGCATGGTGGACGGCGTCACCACGAACCCGTCACTGATCCTGAAGTCCGGCCGCGACATCCTTGAAGTCACGAAGGAAATCTGCGGCATCGTCGCCGGCCCCGTGTCGGCCGAGGTGGTGGCGCTGAAGGCCGAGGACATGATCACCGAGGGCCGCAAGCTGGCCGAGATCGCGCCCAACATCGCGGTCAAGGTGCCGCTGACCTGGGACGGGCTGAAGGCCTGCAAGGTGCTGACCGACGCCGGCCAGATGGTCAACGTCACCCTGTGCTTCTCGGTCAATCAGGCACTGATCGCGGCCAAGGCGGGGGCCACCTTCATCAGCCCCTTCATCGGGCGGCTGGACGACATCAATGTCGACGGCACCGACCTGATCGCCGACATCCGGCAGGTCTATGACAATTACGGGTTCGAGACGCAGATCCTCGCGGCCTCGATCCGCAGCCCGAACCATGTGGCCGAGGTGGCGCGCATCGGTGCCGACGTGATGACAGCCCCGCCCGAGGTGATCCGCAAGTTGGCGTCGCACCCGCTGACCGATGCGGGATTGGCACAATTCATGAAGGATTGGGAAAAGACGGGGCAGAAAATCGTCTGACCTCTGCTAGTGTCGGCCAACAAAGAAAACGAGCAGGGGCAGACATGGCTGAACAGGCAAGTGTGAAACGGGCGGAAACCGCCGAGGATTTGCGGGCGCGCATCATGGCGGCACCAGAGGTGGTGCTGGACGACCCGGCTGTCATGCGCGCGCTGATCACCGCGACCGAGTCCGCGCGCGGCGGCAATGTCGTGGACCTGCGCGGAATCGCGATGGAGCGGCTGGAGGCGCGGCTCGACCGTCTGGAAGACGCGCACCGCTTCGTCATCGCGGCGGCCTATGACAACATCTCGGGCATGCAGCAGGTGCACCGCGCGGTGCTGGCGCTGCTGGAACCGGCCAGCTTCGACGACTTCCTGCGCACGCTGGCGGCCGAGGTGCCGGGGATGCTGCGGGTGGACAGCCTGCGCCTGGTGCTGGAGGCGGTGCAGGGCGGCGACGACCCGGCGTTGCGCCGCCATGCCGACGTGCTGCACATCGCGCCGCGCGGCTTCGTTGCGGGCTACATGGGCGCGGACCGCGACGTCTCGCTCCGCCGCTGCCCGGCCGACGGCCCGTCGATCTATGGCCCCGGCGACGGCCCCATCGCATCCGAGGCATTGATGCGCATCGACCTTGGCCCCGGCCGCCTGCCGGGCCTGCTTGCGCTCGGCTCGGTCGAGGGCGAGCGGTTCCGCACCGGCGATGGTACCGACCTTCTGGCCTTTCTGGGCGCGGCCTTCGAAAGGGCGATGCGCCGCTGGCTGGCATGAGCACGCTGATCTCTCCGGCCGCGCGCGACGCGCTGGAGGGGTGGCTGGCGGGCCTGTCGGCGATGCGCGGGGTGGCCGAGAACACGCTGACCGCCTATCGCGCCGATGCGGCGGGGTTTCTGGCCTTCCTCGCGCAGCACAGCGGTGGAGAGGTGAGGGGCCTTGCCCCGATTCTGGCCGTCGGATCGCGGGATTTGCGCGCCTGGATGGCGCATGAACGCGCCCGCGGCGTCTCGGCCCGGTCGCTGGCGCGCTCGCTCTCGGCGGTGAAATCCTTCTATCGCTGGCTGGCAGAGCGGGAAGGCATCGACCCCACCGCCGTCCTGTCGGCCCGCGGCCCGCGGTTTCAGCGCAAGCTGCCCCGTCCGCTGACCGAGGACGCCGCCCGCGACGTGATCGACCGCGTCGAACTGGGCCATACGACGCTCTGGATCGCCGCACGTGACGCCGCCGTCGTCACGCTGCTCTATGGCTGCGGGCTGCGGATTTCCGAGGCGCTGGGGCTGACCGGGCGCGATCATCCCTTGCCGTCGGTGCTGAAGATCCGGGGCAAGGGGGGCAAGGACCGGATGGTTCCGGTGATCGCGCCAGCGCGCGATGCGGTGGCCGAGTATGTGCGCCTGTGTCCCTGGCCGGTCGAACGCGACGGGCCGCTGTTTCGCGGGGCGCGCGGCGGGGCCCTGAATGCGCGGCTGATCGCGCGGGCGATGGAGATGGCGCGGCTGCAGCTGGGCCTTCCGGCCACGGCCACGCCGCACGCGCTGCGGCATTCCTTTGCGACGCATCTTTTGTCCGCGGGGGGCGACCTGCGGGCGATTCAGGAGCTTCTGGGGCATGCTTCCCTTTCCACCACGCAGGCCTATACATCGGTCGATACCGCGCGGCTGATGGAGGTTTACGATGCGGCGCACCCGCGTGCCTAAAGCGTTGAAATACAATCTTTCCGGTGCCGGTTGATGGTGGCCTTGCGGGCCTATCTGGTGCATCTTTTCACGGCCACGGGGGCCGTGTTCGCGATGTTGGCGATGCTGGCGGCGGTCGAGGCGGACTGGAGCCTGATGTTCGTCTGGCTGGTCGTGGCCTTCGTGGTGGACGGCATCGACGGCCCGCTGGCGCGGCGCTACCACGTGCGGTCTCACGCGCCAAAGATCGACGGCGTGCTGCTGGACCTGATCATCGACTACCTGACCTATGTCTTCATCCCGGCCTATGCGCTGTTCAAGTCCGACCTGCTGCCGGGCTGGACGGGCTGGATCGCCTGCATTCTGGTGACCTTTGCAAGCGTGGTCTATTTTGCCGATACGCGGATGAAGACAAAGGATAATTCCTTTGCCGGCTTCCCCGCCTGCTGGAACATGGTGGCGGTGGTGATCTTCGCGCTTCAGCCGCCGTTCTGGGCCAGCCTGGCGCTGGTGGTGGTGTTGGCGGTGACGATGTTCACGCCACTGAAGTTCATCCACCCGGTGCGCACGGTGCGTTGGCGGCGGGTGTCCCTGCCGGTCGCGCTGGCGTGGACGGGGTTCGCGGGATGGGCGGCGGTGGTGGATTTCGACCCCGACGGCTGGGCGGCCTGGGGGCTACTGGCGACCTCGGCCTATCTGCTTGTGGCGGGCATCGCGCAGCAGATCTTTCCCGCCAAGCGGCGCTGATCCCGCGCTACCGGATCCCGGCCGCCTCCGACGCCCGAAGCCCCTGACACCCCGTTCGCGCCGCCCCGACGCAGTGCCCGGATCGGCGATTTCGGGCCTGCGCTGCCGTCCGTCTGAAGGGTGTGAATTGAATGGATTGTATCCAGGCGTATACGCTTGGATGCAGGACTGAGGGTCTGGATTGTATCCGACTGTATCCGCGTGTATACGCGCATATACAATTTTGCTGACGGCGCAGCGCCTTTTCATCCCGTCGGCGGGGCGCTTTCCGACGTGGCAGCTTTGCCTTCCAGGCCGTTGTTATTCTTGGATCGATTCGATCCAGGCGACCAGGTCGACGATGGGCTGGCTGGTCATGATCGGCGTGCCATCGGGGGTGCGCAGGACGACGCCGCGCCCTTCGAAGAAATCGCCATAGACCGGCATCGGGCTGCCGTGGGCCACCAGCGGGTCGCGGCCGTCGATGCGTTCGACCACGCGCTGGGTGGGAAAGACAGTCCCGTTCGTGGCGGAAAGCCGCGTGAGGTCGGTGGGGCGCAGCATCAGGATCGGCGTCATCGGCCCCTCTCCGCGCGCCTCGATCCCGTGGCAGGCGACGCAGTAGCGCATGTAGGTCGCCTCTCCGGCGGCCAGATCCTGGAGGATGTCCTGGGCGACGGCGGGCGCCGCGGTCAGGGCGAGGGCGAAGAGGGCGGCGGGGGGACGGATCGGCATGGCGGTTCTCCTGTGACGCTAAACCAAGTGTAGACGGCGATGGGGCGCAGATCCTTGATCTGGGTCAGGCTGCCGGCAGTTGGTGTCCGGGGGAAGCATGCGTTTTCAGCCTGTTCCGGGCAACAGGGAAAATGGGCGGCAGTCGAGCGGACTTGTGCTATGATTATTAGATAAGGGTCATCTTGCCGGGAGGGGCTGGGATGCTCTGTTCGACGTCTTTGCCACGTTTCGGACGCCTTTTGTTGTGGGTCATCACCGGTCTGATGGCGACCGGAGTGTCGGCCGCGCCCGAGGACGACCTGCGAATGTCATTTTCCAGCGAGCCGGTCGCGGGCACGCCGGGAATGATTGTCGGCAGGGTGCTTAATATCTCTGGTTTGACCTATCCCTGTGTCGATGCGGTGTTCCAGCTTGTGACCTCCTTCGCGGACCGGCAGGCGGGGCACCCGGTGCGCGAACTGGGCTTGCAGCGGGTGCGCCTTTACGATGTGCAGTCTCGGGTAGAACAGGAATTTCGGGCCCCATTGGAGCGGAGGGCCGGTTTCGGGTTCAAGGGTTACGAGCTTTGCGCCGAGCCAGTGTCGGGAGATGCGGGCGCGCCGCGCCCGGTGCCGGTGCCGCGTCCGGATCCGGCGCCCGGCCCGGCGCCCGTGCCCCAGCCACCGCAACAGGCGCGGTTTTGCGACATTAACGGCCGCATCGCGTCGGTGATCGATTTTCAGGGGCTCGATGACCGTGGGCAAAGGGTCGTGATCGACAGGGTCTATGTGCTCGATGCCTCGGATCAGTCGTTTGTTGCGGAGGCGCGACTGGATCGTCGGTTCATGGAGGGAGAGGGCGGCGTAAGGATGCGCGGCTACGCCCTCCCGCGTCTGCCAGAAGGGCAGCGATATCTGCTGAGGCTGGGCAGAGGGTGGATCACGGAGCCGGCGCAGGTCCGGTTTACCTGTCCGGACGCGCAAGGAAGGACACGGTTTGGCTTGCCGCAGTTGCTGCATGTGAGAAGCCAACTGGGCGGATAGGCGGTCAGTGGAAATCCCTGCTTGGAAACAACAGCTTGGCCTGTTCGCGCGGGTGGCGGGCGCTGCGGCGGGGGGCGTCGCCTCTTGACGTGACGGGGCGGCGCGCTTCGTCGGCGCGGCCGCCGGTGGGGTCGATGATCGCGGGATCGCCGCCGGGAACGGTGGTGCCCAGTTCGCCCAGCCGGTTGGAGATGTCCTGAACCTCATCCGCGATCAGGTGGATCACCGGGCCTTCGCGCTGGATCGGGCCGGTGACGCGCAGCAGCCGCCCGCCGATCACCGCGCTGCGGAATTTCTCGAATACACGCGGCCAGACCACCACGTTGCAGGTGCCGGTCTCATCCTCCAGCGTGATGAAGATCACGCCCGAGGCGGTGCCCGGCCGCTGGCGGCAGATCACGAGGCCCGCGACGGTGGTGCGGCCGCGGGCGTCCGCCAGCCGGTCGTGGGGGGTAAGGTCGGGCAGGACCGGCCGCAGCAGTTCCATCGGGTGGGCGCGCAAGCTGAGCCGCAGCGCCAGGTAATCCTCGACCATCTCCTCGCCCAGCGTCATCGCGGGCAGGGTGACGGCCGGGTCGGCGCGCCCCTCGCCATCGGGCGTGTCGAACAGCGGCAGCGGCCTCTGGCCGCGGATCGCGCGCACCTGCCACAGCGCATCCCGCCGCGACAGGCCCATCCCGGCAAAGGCATCCGCCTCGGCCAGCCGTTCAAGCGCCGCGGGCGGCGTGCCCGCCCGGCGCCACAGGCTTTCGACATCCGGGTAGCCGTTGGCGCGCGCCGCCGCGATCCAGGCCGCATCCCCCTCGCGCAGGCCCTTCACCTGCCGCAGGCCGAGGCGCAGCGCCAGCCGCCCGTCGGCGCGGGGTTCCAGCGTGCAGTCCCAGTCGGAGTGGTTGACCGAGACGGGGCGCACCTCCACCCCATGCTCGCGCGCGTCGCGGACGATCTGGGCGGGGGCGTAGAAGCCCATCGGCTGGCTGTTCAGCAGCGCGCAGGCAAAGACCGCCGGGTAATGGCATTTCATCCAGGCCGAGGCATAGACGAGGATCGCAAAGCTGGCGGCATGGGATTCGGGAAAGCCGTATTCGCCGAACCCCTCGATCTGGGCGAAGCAGGCTTCGGCGAATACAGGGTCGTAGCCGCGATCCAGCATCCCGGCGATGAAGCGGTCGCGGAAGCTGCCGATCGTGCCCATCCGCTTGAAGGTGGCAAGGCTGCGGCGCAGGCGGTCGGCCTCTTCCGGGGTGAAGCCCGCCGCCACCACGGCGATCTGCATCGCCTGTTCCTGAAACAGCGGCACGCCCAGCGTGCGCTCCAGCACCGGGCGCAGGTCGGTCGAGGGCAGGTGGACGGGTTCGCGCCCCTGGCGGCGGTTGATGTAGGGATGCACCATGCCGCCCTGGATCGGGCCGGGGCGGACGATCGCCACCTCGATCACCAGGTCGTAGAAGCAGCGGGGGCGCATCCGGGGCAGGAAGTTCATCTGCGCGCGGGATTCGACCTGAAAGACGCCAACCGCATCGGCGCGGCACAGCATGTCGTAGACGGCCGGATCTTCGGCCGGGATGGTGGGCAGGCCGAGGGCGCGGCCCTCGTGGCGGGCCAGCAGGTCGAACCCCTTGCGCAGGCAGGTGAGCATGCCGAGGGCGAGGATATCGACCTTCAGGATCCCCAGCGCGTTGATGTCGTCCTTGTCCCATTCGATGACGGTGCGCCCCTCCATCGCGGCGTTCTCGATCGGGCAGAGCTCGTCCAGGCGACCGCGGGTGATGACGAAGCCGCCGACGTGCTGGGACAGGTGCCGGGGAAAGCCGATGATCTGGGCGATCAGGCGCAGGGTGCGGGACAGGTGCGGGTCGGATGGATCGAGCCCAGCCTCGCGCAGCTGGTCGGCGACGGGGGCGCGGGCCGACCAGCCCCAGCTTTGCCCCGCCAGCGCGGCGCAGACGTCCGATGACAGGCCCATCGCCTTGCCGACCTCGCGGATCGCGGCGCGTGTTCGAAAATGGATGACAGTAGCGGTCAGACCGGCGCGGTGGCGGCCATATTTGTTGTAGATGTGCTGGATGATCTCCTCGCGCCGTTCGTGTTCGAAGTCAACGTCGATGTCGGGCGGCTCGCCCCGCGCCTCGGACATGAAGCGCTCGAAGACCATCGCGGTGGTGCCCGGCGGCACCTCGGTGATGCCAAGGGCGTAGCAGATCACCGAATTGGCCGCTGAGCCGCGGCCCTGGCACAGGATGCCCTGGGACCGGGAATAGGTGACGATATCGTGGACGGTCAGGAAATAGGCCGCGAAGCCCAGGCGCGAAATGATGCCCAGTTCCTTGTCCACCTTGGCGATCACGTCCTCGGCCACGCCCGCGGGAAACCGGCGGGCCAGCCCTTCGTGCGTCAGCCGCTCCAGCCGGGTCTGGGCGGGTTCGCCGTCGGTGATCTCGTCGGGGTAGTCGTAGGACAATTCGTCCAGCGAAAAGGCGCAGCGGCTGGCAATCTCTACCGTGCGGCGAATCGCGGCGGGGTAGCGGGCGAACATGCGCGCCATCTCGGCCGGTGTTTTCAGGCGGCGTTCGGCATTGGGCAGGGCGCGGGTGCCGATGGTGTCGATGGTGCAGCCCTCGCGTAGGCAGGTCAGCACGTCGGCCAGCGGGCGGCGGGCGGCGCGGTGCATCAGCACATCGCCCACCGCGACCATCGGCAGGGCGGCGCGCTGCGCGAGCCCCGCCAGCGCGTCGAGGCGCGGCTGGTCGCGGCCGTCGTACCGTGGCGCGGCACCCAGGAAGGCGTGACCGGGAAAGCGCCGGGCGATGCGGTTCAGCGCGGCGGTGTACATGGGCGCCGCCAGCGGGTCGGGAGGCAGGGCGATCAGGATCATGCCCGCCGCCCCGTCGATGACATCGGCCAGCCGCAGGTCGCAGCCGCCCTTTTCCGCCCGCCGCTTGCCCAGCGACAACAGCCGCGACAGCCGGGCATAGGCGGCGCGGTCGGTGGGCAGCGCGAGCCAGTGGGTGGCGCAGTCGGCCAGCACCAGCCGCGCGCCGACGATCAGCCGGGGCAGGGGGCCTGTGGGCGCGTCCATCGCGGTGTTCGCGCCGAAGTCGAGCCGGCTGGAGGGGTCGATCCGGGTCTGCGAGCGGACCTTCAACTGCGCGCCGGCCGCGGCTTCCTCGCGCTGGCGGGCCAGTTCACGCAGGGCCACATGGGCGCGCACCACGCCCGCCAGACTGTTGCGGTCGGTGATGGCCACAGCGTGCAGGCCAAGCTCGGACGCGCGGGCCACCAGTTCCTCGGGGTGCGAGGCGCCGGTGAGGAAAGTGAAGTTCGAGGTGACGCACAACTCGGCATAGGCCGGGGCGGCGGGATCGGTCATGCGAATTCCCCCTGCACACACCAGCCGGGCGCCTGCGGCGTGCGGAACAGCCACAGGCGGCGGCCCTGCTGGGTGTCGATCCGCCAGTAGTCGCGCAGGCCGGTGCGCCAGGCAGGATCGTCCAGCCACCATTCCGGGGTGATGCGTTCCGGCCCCTGGGCGCGTGCGGTGGTGAAGGCCATGCGGCGCCAGTGGAAGCGGCGGGGCGGTATGGGGCCGGTGGCGGCGATGGGTTCGGGGGCAAAGATCACCAGCGGCCGGTTCGCGCGCGCAGGCCAGTGGGGGGCGGCGTCGGCATAGGCGGCGGGGGCGATGGTGAAGCCCTTTTCGGGGATGTGGCTGTCGGCGGGCAGCATCCGCTGAACCGCCTCGAACCCCAGCCGGTTGCCCAGCCGGGTGATCAGGTCGGCCATGCGATCCTCACCCGCGACGGAGGTGCCGGCGGCGATCTGGCGGGGGGCGAGCGGTTCGGTGACGGTGGCGACAAGGCGCAGCGCGTCGAGGCCGAAGCCGGCGTCCACCTCCTCGATGGCCGGGCGGAACAGCCGGGCGATGGCAACCGCGTCGCGCATCGGGCGGGCGAGGCCGACCTCGGCCAGGGCGGTTTCGCCGTCCACCCGGTGCAGTTCCAGCCGCAGCCGGCGCGCGCCCCGGCCGGCGGCGGCCAGCCGGTCGCACAGCCGGTCAAGCAGGCGGGCAAGGCCGGCCATCACGTCGCCGGTCAGGCCGATGGGCTCGGGCAGGGTCAGGCGGGCGCCGAAATGCGGCGGCTCGGGGTCGGGGGCGATGGGCTCTGCCTGATCGCCCAAGGCCTGATCCAGCCGCAGCAGCAGGCCCGCGCTGAAGCGGCGGGCCAGCGTGACGCGGGGCAGGGCGGCAAGGTCGCGGATCCGGCTCAGCCCCAGCCGGGCCAGTGCTGTGGCGGTATCGTGGTCGATCCGCAGCGCCACCGGGGGCAGGTCGCCGATGGCGTCGAGGATGCGGCCCGGTTCGGCGATGCCGGGGGCATGGCGGGCCAGCGCGCGGGCCGCCCCGGGGGTGCAGGCGATGCCCGCCTGCACGGCAAGCCCCGCGCGGGCCAGCCGCGCCGCCAGGTCGCCCCGCAGCGCATCCTCGCCCCCGAACAGATGCGCGACCCCGGTGATGTCGAGCGTCAGGCCGTCGGCGCCGTCGCGGCCCACGCGGGGGCTGTAGCGCCCCGCCCAGCGGACCAGGGTGCGCAGGCCGCGGGCCTCGGCCACAAGGTCGGCGGGTCGGGTGACGAGTGTGGGGCAGATCGCGCGGGCATCCGACAGGCCCATGCCGGCCGACAGGCCCGCGCGCTGGGCGGCGGGCGTCAGGCAGTGCAGATGGTCGGTGTTGCCCGCGCGCAGGACCAGCGCGAAGGGCCCGTCCACGGGGCGCTGGCGCCGCGCCAGATCGCTGGCCAGCCGGGGAAACCATACCGAAAGGATGCGCCTGCCCATCCCGTGCACCCGCCGCAATGTTCACTATACGTTCTAACTAGGGCGGGGCGCGGGCGGAGTCGAGTCTTCCCCGCGACTAGCGCGGTACGATGGCCGCGCCGTCGCTGACCCGGTCACCGGGGAAGGCCACGACCACGTCGCCCGCCGACAGGCCGGACAGCACCTGTGCCTGTTCCTGGGTGCGCCGGCCGATCTCGATCCGGGTCAGCCGCGCGGTGCCGCCGTCGATGCGGAACACCGCCCAGTCGGCCCCAGAACGGAACAGCGCCGAGATCGGCACCTGCAGAACCTCCCCGGCCTCCCAGGTGACGATGCGGACGAAGACGCGGAAGGCGTCGCCCAAGCCCGGGCGGGCCTCGGCCGGGTCGGTGAAATCGAGGATCACGCGCACGCGCTGCTCCTCGATCCCCAGCGCCGAGACGCGGGTGAAGCCGCGCGGGTCGATCCGGCGCACCCGCGCCTCCAGCACGCCCGGACCGCCCCAGCGTTCGACCAGGGCGCGGGCACCCGGCGCCAGTTGCACCGCGTCCTGCGACAGCAGATCGACCTCGATCTCCAGATCCTCCAGATCGCCGATCGACAGCAGCGGCGCGCCCGCCTGCACCAGCCGGGCGCTTTCGTTTTCCACCGACAGCACGGTGCCCGATTGCGGGGCGGTGATCTCGACGCAGCAGTCGCCGGGTTCGGGATTGCTGCCTTCGGGGCCCAGAAGCTGGGCCTGGGTGCGGATCAGCGTGGCCTGCCGCATCGCCACCTCGGACACCGCCGCCTCAAGGATCGCGTTCTGGGTTTCGACCATCTGCTGCGTATCCTCGAGCATGCGCTGCGGGATCGTGCCGCGGGCGGCCAGTTCACGGTTCCGGGCGAGCTGGCTTTCGGCGTAGTCCAGATCCGCCTGCGCACGGGCCAGGTTCACCTGCGCCAGTTGCAGCGCGGCCTGCGCCTCGTCCACCGCAGCCTCGGCCTGGGCGCGCGAGCGGGCATCGAGGAACGCGGGTTCGGCGGGCTGGATCACCGCGACGACGGTTTCGCCCCGCACCACCGCATCGCCCACATGCAGCGGCGACCGCGTGGCCATGCCCGAGATCGGCGCGGTGACCAGATAAGGCTCGCGCACGCGGGTCACGCCCTCGGCCGCGACGGTCACCTGCATCGGCCCCGAGGTCACGTCCGCCACGTCCACTGCCAGCGGGCCGGGGCGCAGCGCCCAGACCAGGCCGCCGACGACACCGGCGGTGACAAGGGTGATGATCACGGCCCGTGCGGATACCATCTGTCCTATTCCTTCTGTTTCAACGCGGTCACGATGTCGATCCGGTCCAGCCGCCGCTTCACCAGCAGCGCCGAGGCCAGCGCCGCCACCAGCACGATGGCGGTGGCCCCGCCATAGGTGGTGCGGGTGACGATCAGCGGCAGCGTGACGATATCGGTCGAAAACCCTTCGGCGGTGGCGGCGGCGAACAGGTAGCCCAGCCACCAGCCGATCGGTACGGCGACCAGCGACAGGAACATCAATTCGGCCACCAGCACATAGGCGACCTGTGCCTTGGTGAAGCCAAGCACCCGCAGGCTGGCCAGTTCGTGCGAGCGTTCCGACAGCTGGATGCGGGCAGCGTTGTAGACCACGCCCACGGTGATCAGGATGCCGAGGATCGAGTAGATCAGCACCATGGTCCACAGGTTGCGCTGAATTTCGTCCACGAACTGCTTGCGCATCTCGTTCCACAGCATCACGCCCGAGACGGCAGGGGTGGTCTTGATCTGCGCGTAGAGGTCGGGCAGCGCCGCGTCGTCGATCAGCAGGTTCAGCATGTTCACCTGCGGGCCCTGCCGCAGCAGATCGAACAGGGCGGTCTCGTTCATGTGCAGGCTTTGCCCGAGGGCCTGAAAGGTCACCGCAGTGATCTGCAGCAGGTGCGTCTCGCGCGGGGGCACCAGAAACTCGACCGAGACCATGTCGCCGGCCCGAAGCCCCAAGTCCTCGGCCATGGCGGCGGGCATGACGACGCCTGCGGGGGGCATCGGCACCTCGCCGCCGCCGGGACCGAGGACGCGCAAAAGCTCCGCGCCCTCGGGCTGCGCCTGCAGTTGCAGGAACTTCTCGTGCGGGCCGTGGGTCAGGCGCACGGGGGCGGCGAACACCCCCTCGACCTGCAGCGCGCCGGGCAGGGACCGCGCATCCTCGACCACGCGGGGGGATCGGGTCTGCGACAGCATCAGCGTCAGCCCCGCGCGGTTTGACTGGTAGAAGGCGTCGTCCACCATGGCGTCCATCGCGTCGAAGCTGAAGAACGAGGCGACCAGCACCGAGACCGAGGCGGCGACGCCGAAGACGGTGATCGCGGCCCGGCCCGGCCAGCGGATGAGCGAGCGCAGGATCATCATCGTGGTCTGCTTCAACCGAAGAAGCGCGCCGATCCGGTCGGCCATGCCGCGGGAATATTTCGGCGGCGCGGGCGGCGACATCGCCACCGCCGGGCTGAGCCGGACCGAGGCCCAGACCGCCCGCAGCGCCCCCAGCACGACCGTGGCCACCGCCAGGCTGCCGGACAGCACGAAGGCGCCGGGGCTGGGCACGTAGACGAGGTAGGGAAAGCTGAAATACTGCGCATAAAGCCCCGCGATCCGCCCGGCGAAGAAGGCGCCCAACGCCCAGCCGATCAAAAGCCCAACGACCCCGATCCCGATGCTGAGCTTCAGGTAGTGACCGGCGATCTGCGGGGTGGAATAGCCCACCGCCTTCAGCAGGCCGATCTGCTGCCGCTCCAGCGCGATCAGCCGGCCGATCACCATGTTCACCAGAAAGGCCGAAACGATGAAGAAGACCGGCGGCAGCACCACCGCCATCGCCGAGAGCTGGTCCAGCTCGCTTTGCAGGAAGGCGTGCGACATCTGCCGGTCGCGGCCGTGGGCGCCGGTGCCGCCGTAGGGATCGAGCAGATCGTCGAGCGCGCGCACCACCGCCGGGACCGAGGCGCCGGGGGTGAGCCGAAGCGAGACCTCGTCGAACGCGCCCTCCATGTCGAAGGCGGCGGCCGCCCCGTCGTGGCCCATCCACAGGATGCCGAAGCGGCCGTCGTCGGGGATCAGGGTGCCGGGGCCTATGGCATAGATGAATTCGGGCGACAGCATCCATCCGGTCACCGTCAGCTCGCGGCGCTGGCCGTTCAGGATCGCGTGGAAGCTACGGCCCGGCGCCAGGTCGTGCGCCAGCGCGAAGCGTTCGCTGACCGCGACCTCGTCGGCGCGGGTCGGGTCGGGCAGGCGGCCCACGCGGACAAGCGGGATATTCAGGACCGGTTCGCCCGCCTCCGGCAACGAGACGACGCGGCCCATTGCCGGCGCGGCCATCCCCGGCATGTCGAGGATGACGAAGTCGCTGATCCGCGCCTCGACCTGGGCCATACCATCGATTTCGGCGATGCGGTCGGTCAGCGACAGCGGCGCGCGGGTGGCGGTGGCAAAGACATCGGCAAAGCGACTGTGATCATACCATGAATCGCGTGTCTCGGTCAGCGTGAGCTGCGCACCGTTCGCCAGGACCAGCACCGCGACGCCGCAGGCCAGAACCATCGCGATGGCCAGCACCTGCGCCCAGATGCGGCGCAGGTCGCGCAGCAGCTTCCGGTCCAGCACGCTGATCACCACGTCACCTCGGACGGGGCGATGCGGGTTTCGTTCTCGATCACCTTCGCGACGCGGCCGTCGGCCAGAAACACCACGCGGTGCGCGATCTTCTGGATCCCGACGTTGTGGGTGATGATGGCGGTCGCCGTGCCCAGTTCGCGGTTGATGTCCGTCAGCGCCTCAAGGACCGTGACGCCGGTCTTGCTGTCCAGCGCGCCCGTCGGCTCGTCGCACAGCAACACCTCGGGCCGCTTGGCGATGGCCCGCGCGATGGCCACGCGCTGCTGTTCGCCGCCCGACATCTCGGCCGGGAAATGATCCATCCTGTGCTTCAGCCCGGCGCGTTCCAGCGCCTCTTCGGGGCGCATAGGGTTCTTCGCGATCTCGGTCACCAGGGCCACGTTCTCACGTGCGGTCAGGCTGGGAACGAGGTTGTAGAACTGAAAGACGAAGCCCACGTGGTCGCGTCTGAACGCCGTCAGCTCGCGATCCGAAGCGCGCGTCAACTCCTGCTCGCGAAAGAACACCCGACCGGCGGTGGGGGTGTCGAGTGCGCCGAGGATGTTCAGAAGCGTCGATTTGCCCGACCCCGAGGCACCGAGCAGCACGACCATCTCGCCCTCATAGAGCGTCAGGTCCACGCCGCGCAGCGCCTGGACGGCGCCGGCGCCGGTGCCATAGACCTTGGTGACCCCTTCGGTCCGGAACACCGCCTTCTGTGCTGCAACTGCATCCATCGCGGTCCTGCTAGGTGACGGGCCCTGCCTTGGCGTTGATCTGTATCAGATTCGCAGGCCTTACGAAGGGTCGGCACGGCAATTGCCCATTGGACAAGGCCGATGCGTCTTTATACACCTGATACAGTTTCCGTCTGCCCGCCTCGACTCGGGCGGAAGGGCGGACGCGACAAACCAACAACGGCCCGGGCACAAGGGTCCGGGACCGGCCGCCTGAAGGCGGACATCAGACAGGAAGGACAATCCATGGCATTCCAGACGAAATCCCCGGCATGGACGCGCGGCACCCGTTCCGCGCTTCTGGCCGGCGCGGCGCTTGCCCTGACGCTCAGCGCAGCCGACGCAAACACCCTGCGCTGGGCGCGCGTCGCCGACGCACTGACACTTGACCCGCACAGCCAGAACGAGGGGCCGACCTCGACCCTGCTGCACCACATCTACGAGACGCTGGTCAGCCGTGCCACCGATGGCAGCCTGCAGCCGCGCCTTGCGACCGAATGGTCCATCCATCCCGACGATGACACCGTCTGGGTCTTCAAGCTGCGCGAGGGCGTGACCTTCCATGACGGCAGCGCCTTCACTGCCGAAGACGTGGTCTTTTCGGTCAACCGGGTGACGGCGGAAAGCTCGGGCTTCAAGGCGCTGCACGCGGCTGTCGAAAGCGCCGAGGCGGTGGACGACCACACCGTGCACATCAAGATGACCGGACCCTCGCCTCTTTACGTCCAGAACATGACGAACTTCTTCATCATGGACAAGGACTGGGCCGAGGCGAACGGGGTCGAGCTGCCGCAGAACTTTGCCGCCGGAGAGGAAAACTACGCGGTGCGCAACGCCAACGGCACCGGCCCCTATACGCTGGTGTCGCGCGACCCCGAGGTGCGCACCGTGCTGCAGCACTTCGAAGGGCACTGGGCCGAAGCGCCGGAAGTGACCGAGATCATCTATACCCCGATCTCGGAAGCCGCGACCCGCGTGGCGGCCCTTCTGTCGGGCGAGGTTGACGTGGTCCAGGACGTGCCGGTGCAGGACATCGCGCGGCTGGAACAGACGGAGGGCATCACCGTCACCGCCGGGCCGGAAAACCGCAACATCTTCTTCAGCTACGACATGACGTCCGAGCGTCTGGCCTCGGCCAATGTCGACGACAACCCCTTCGCCAAGCCCGAGGTGCGCGAGGCGATGGCGCTGGCGCTGGACCGTGACGCGATCCAGCAGGTGGTGATGCGCGGGCAGTCGCAGCCCTCGGCAGCACCCCTGCCGCCGTTCGTCAACGGCTGGACGGAAGAGATGAACGCCTATGGCGCGCCCGATTACGACCGCGCGGCGGAACTGATCCGCGAGGCGGGCTATCCCGACGGCTTCTCGGTCGACCTGAACTGCCCGAACGACCGATACCTGAACGACGAGGCGATCTGCCAGGCACTGGTCGGGATGCTCAGCCGCATCGGGATGAACGTGAACCTGGTGTCGCAGACCCGCAGCCTCCATTTCCCGCTGATCGAGAACTGGGAGACCGACTTCTACCTGCTGGGCTGGGGCGTGCCGACGTTTGATTCGGCCTACGTGTTCAACTTCCTGGTGCACACCCGCGAAGGCAGCTACGGCAGCTACAACGGCGCGCGCTATTCCAACCCGGAACTGGACGAGAAGATCGAGGCGCTGGCGACGATGACCGATCTGGAAGCCCGCGACGCGCTGATCGCCGAGATCTGGGACAAGGTGATGGAAGACCGCGTCTTCCTGAACGTGCACAACCAGATGCTGGCCTACGCGATGCGCGACGGCATCAATCTGGAGGTGCATCCGGAAAACCAGCCGAACATGACGACGGTCACCTTCAGCGACTGATCGGCTGTTGATCCAACCGCCCGCGCGGGATAATCCGCGCGGGCATCCGATTTGCTGTCGCAAATCTGACCCACGTCGCGGGAAGGGCAGGGCGGGCAATGCTGGCCTACATCATTCGCAGGCTCTTGCAGTCGGTCCTCGTCATGCTGGTCGTGGCACTGGTGTCCTTTTCGCTGTTCCGCTTCGTCGGCGACCCGATCAATTCCATGGTCGGGCAGGAAACCTCGATCGCCGACCGCGATGCGCTGCGCACGCAGTTGGGCCTGAACGATCCGTTCCTGGTGCAGTTCGCAGGTTTCATCGGCCGCGCGGTGCAGGGCGATTTTGGCATTTCCTACCGGCTGCAACAACCGGTGATGGAGCTGATCCTGTCGCGCCTGCCCGCGACGCTGGAACTGGCGCTGATCTCGGGGATCGTGGCCTTCGTGCTGGGGGTGGGGTTTGGCGTCTATACCGCGCTGCGGCGACGGGGGTGGCTGTCGAACGCGATCATGACGGTGTCGCTGATCGGGGTCTCGCTGCCCACCTTCCTGATCGGCGTGCTGCTGATCTGGGTCTTTGCGGTCGAACTCCAATGGCTCCCCAGTTTCGGCCGGGGCGATGTGGTCTGGGTCGGCGGTTGGCCGACGGGCCTGCTGACGGCCTCGGGGCGCGCCTCGCTGGTGTTGCCTGCGATCACGCTGGGGCTATACCAGATGACACTGATCATGCGTCTGGTCCGGGCCGAGATGCTGGAGGTGCTGCGCGCAGACTACATCAAGTTCGCCCGCGCGCGCGGGCTGTCGAACCGGGCGGTCAACTTCGGCCACGCGCTGAAGAACACGATGGTGCCGGTGATCACCATCACCGGCCTGCAGCTGGGTTCCATCATCGCCTTTGCCATTATCACCGAAACCGTGTTCCAGTGGCCCGGCGTCGGCGCGCTGTTCATCAACTCGGTCCGCTTCGTCGACGTGCCGGTGATGGCCGCCTACCTCATGCTGATCGCGCTGATCTTCGTGGTGATCAACCTGATCGTGGACCTGCTCTATTACGTCGTGGACCCCCGCCTGCGGGTGGACCGCGCCAACGCGAGGCATTGAGATGAGCGCCCTTGCCCGGCTGTGGGACAGCGATATCGCCTATTCCTTCCGCACCTCTCCGGTCGCGATCGTCGCGGCGGCGGTGTCGGTGGTGATGATCCTGGCCGCGGTCCTCGCGCCCTGGATCGCGCCCTACAATCCGTTCGATCCCGGCAGCCTGAACCTGATGGACGGTTTTACCCCGCCGGGGCAGCCCAACGCCTTCACCGGCAACACCTATGTGCTGGGCACCGACAACCAGGGCCGCGACATCCTGTCGACGATCCTTTACGGCGCGCGCATCTCGCTCTTCGTGGGCTTCTCGGCAGTTCTGTTCGCGATGGTGCTGGGCATCGGGCTTGGGCTGCTCGCGGGCTGGCGCGGCGGCTGGGTGGACAGCCTGCTGATGCGGATCGCCGATGTGCAGCTGTCGTTCCCCTCGATCCTGATCGCGCTGCTGATCTTCGGCGTGGCGCGCGGTTTCATCCCGGCGGGCATGCGCGAACAGGTGGCGATCTGGGTGCTGATCGTCGCCATCGGGTTATCCGACTGGGTGCAATACGCCCGCGTCGTGCGCGGCGCCACGATGGTGGAGAAAGGCAAGGAATACGTGCAGGCCGCCCGCGTGATCGGGGTGCACCCGGCGCGCATCGTGCTGCGCCACATCCTGCCCAACGTGATGGGGCCGGTGCTGGTCATCGCCACCATCGGCCTGGCGCTGGCGATCATCGCGGAGGCCACGCTCAGCTTCCTGGGCGTCGGCGTGCCGCCCACCCAGCCGTCGCTCGGCACGCTGATCCGGATCGGGCAGCAATACCTGTTCTCGGGCGAATGGTGGATCCTGCTCTTCCCCTCCATCGCGCTCCTCGTGCTGGCGCTCTCGGTCAACCTGCTGGGCGACTGGCTGCGCGACGCGTTGAACCCGAGGCTGCGCTGATGGCCGAGCCGCTGCTGTCCGTCCGCAACCTGCGCGTCGAATTCCCCACCCGCCGGGGTATTCTGACCGCGATCGACGATGTCAGCTTCGACATCCTGCCAGGCGAGGTGCTGGGCGTGGTGGGCGAATCCGGTGCGGGCAAGTCGATCACCGGCGCCGCGATTATCGGCCTTCTGGAGCCACCGGGCCGCATCGCCGGGGGGGAGATTTGGCTTGCCGGAGAGCGCATTGACAATCTTTCGGCCGAGCGGATGCGCAAGATCCGCGGCAAGCGCATCGGCATGGTGTTCCAGGACCCGCTGACCAGTCTCAACCCTCTTTACACCGTTGCGCAGCAACTGACCGAGACTATCCGCACCCACATGGACGTGTCCGAGGCCGAGGCGCGCGAACGCGCCATCGCGCTCCTCGACCGCGTGGGCATCCCGGCAGCCCGCCGGCGGCTGGACGACTATCCGCACCACTTCTCGGGCGGGATGCGGCAGCGGGTGGTGATCGCGCTGGCGCTGTGCGCAGAACCGGAACTGGTGATCGCGGACGAACCCACCACCGCGCTGGACGTGTCGGTGCAAAGCCAGATCATTGACCTGATAAAGGAGATCTGCGCCGAGCGCGGCGCCTCGGTCATGCTGATCACCCACGACATGGGCGTGATCGCCGAAACCGCTGACCGCGTCGCCGTCCTTTACGCCGGCCGGTTGGCCGAGATCGGCCCCGTGCGAGAGGTCATCACGGCCGCCGAGCACCCCTACACCCGCGGTCTGATGGGCTCGATTCCCACCCTCACGCAGCAGACCGACCGGCTGGTACAGATCCCCGGCTCGATGCCTCGGCTGAATGCGATCCCGCAGGGCTGTGCCTTCAACCCCCGGTGCGAGCATGTGATGGAGCGCTGCCGGATCGAACGCCCCGATCCCATCGACCGGGGCAACCGCCGGCAGGTCGCCTGCTGGCTCTACGACGAAGCCACCTTAAAGGTGAAGCATGGCTGAACCGCTGGTGCAGGTCGATCATCTCTGGCGCCGGTTCGACGTGTCGAAACCCTGGCTGAACCGGGTGATCGAGCGCGATGAGAAGCAGTTCCTGACCGCCGTCGCCGATGTCAGCTTCACCATCAACCGGGGTGAGACCTTCGCGCTGGTGGGCGAAAGCGGGTCGGGCAAGTCCACCATTGCCAAGATGGTCGTGGGCCTGCTGGCGGCATCGCAGGGGCGCATCCTGTTCGATGGGCAGGAGATGTCCGGCACCTCGGGCAGCGTGATGCGGACCCTGCGCAAGCGGTTCCAGATGATCTTTCAGGATCCCTTTGCCAGCCTGAACCCGCGCTGGCGGGTGGGCGAGATCATCGCCGAGCCGATCCGCACATTCGGCCTGCTGAAGGGGGCCGAGATCACCAACCGGGTGGGCGAACTGCTGGATACCGTAGGCCTGTCGTCCAGGGATGCAGAGAAGTTCCCGCACGAATTTTCCGGCGGCCAGCGCCAGCGTATCGCCATTGCCCGCGCGCTGTCGTCAAAGCCCGAGTTCATCGTCTGCGACGAACCGACCAGCGCGCTGGACGTGTCGGTGCAGGCGCAGATCCTGAACCTGATGCGCGACCTTCAGGACGAGATGGGCCTCACCTATCTGTTCATCAGCCACGACCTGAGCGTGGTGCGGCACATGGCGAACCGGATCGGCGTGCTCTACCTCGGCAGGCTGGTCGAGGTCGCGGATGGCAAGACGCTGTTCAGCGCGCCGGAACACCCATACACGCGGATGCTGCTCGATGCGGTACCGGATCTGGCGCTGTCGGGCCGTCGTCGCAAACCGGTCGAGGGCGAGATCCCCAACCCGATCAACCCGCCGCCCGGCTGCCCGTTCCACCCCCGCTGCCCGCTGGTGATGGACATCTGCCGCCGCGAGGCGCCTCCCACCGTGGCGACGCCAACCGGGACGGCAGCCTGCTTCGCCGTGGCAGAGAAAGCCACGGCCTGACCCGACCCGTGCGCGTGTGCGTGCACAACGGTTTCCATCTGGTTAACGGAAAATTTTAACCCACTGAAAGATAAAGAAAATGCCCGATGTGCACGCGTGCACACCGGGCGTCTCCGATGCTACCAGCTCAGCTCAACCCGCCGCCGTCACCGCCCGGCTGGTCATCACCTTCACCAGATGGGCGCGATAGGCCGCCGATCCGTGGATGTCCGCGATCATACCGTCGGCCGGTACGGTCAGGTCCGACAGCGCCCCGGCGGTGAAGTTGTCCGACAGCGCCGCCTCGGCCTCGGTCCACCGGAAGACGCCGGATTCCGACGCCCCCGTGACCGCCACCCGCACCCCGTCAGAAAACTTCGCAACGAAGACCCCGACAAGCGCAAACCGTGAGGCCGGCTGCAGGAACTTCTGGTAATTCGCCTTCTCCGGCACCGGGAACTTCACCTCGGTGATGATCTCGCCCGGTTCCAGCGCGGTGGTGAACATTCCTTGGAAATAGTCGTCGGCCGCGATCTCGCGCGCGTTGGTGATGATCGTGGCGTTCGAGGCCAGCACCGCCGCCGGGTAGCAGGCGGAGGGGTCGTTGTTGGCGAGACTCCCGCCAATAGTGCCCTTGTTGCGCACCGCCGGGTCACCGATATGGCCCGCAAGCTGCGCCAGCGCCGGATAACTCTCGGCGGCCTCTCGCGCTACGCGGGCGTGCGGCGTGCCCCCGCCGATGCAGACCCGGCCGTCATCGTCGATGCAGACCCCCTTGATCTCGTCCACCCCTGCAAGGCTGACGAGGGTGGAGGGGCTGGCCAGCCGCTGCTTCAGTGTCGGGATCAGAGTCTGACCACCACCCAGCGCCTGAGCATCCTCATCCTTCAGCGCCGTGAGCGCCTCGGACAGGGTGGCGGGACGGGCGAATTCGAAAGCGTACATGAGTGTCCCTCCCTCAACCGTTGATCGCGGCCCAGACGCGCGACGGCGTCAGGGGCATGTCGATATGGGTGACATGCGTGTGACCGGCACGCTGCAGCGCGTCGATCACCGCGTTCACCACCGCCGGGGGCGAGCCAATCGCCCCGGCCTCACCGCAGCCCTTTACCCCCAGCGGGTTGTGGGTGCAGGGCGTGACGTTGTCGTGGTCCACCTTGTAGAATGGCAGATCATCCGCCCGCGGCATCGCATAGTCCATGTACGACCCGGTCAGAAGCTGGCCGTTCTCGTCATAGACCGCCTGTTCCAGCAGCGCCTGCCCGATTCCCTGCGCCAGCCCGCCGTGTACCTGACCGTCCACGATCATCGGGTTTACCACGTTGCCGAAGTCATCGGCGGCCGCAAAGCCGACCACCTCGACCTTGCCGGTCTCGGGATCGACTTCGACTTCACAGATATATCCACCGGCAGGATAGGTGAAGTTCGTGGGGTCATAGAACGCCGTCTCCTCCAGCCCCGGCTCCAGACTTTCCAGCGGGTAGTTGTGCGGCACATAGGCCGCCAGCGTCACCGCCGACCAGTCCAGCGACTTGTTGGTGCCTGTGACGGTGAAGACCCCATCGGCCAGTTCGATGTCGTCCTCCGACGCCTCCAGGATGTGGGCCGCGATCTTCTTGGCCTTGGTGATGATCTTGTCCGTGGCCTTCACGATCGCAGACCCGCCCACCGCCAGACTGCGCGACCCATAGGTGCCCATGCCCATCGGCGTGTTGGCGGTGTCGCCATGGGAGATCTCGATCATGTTCTCGGGGATGCCGATCCTGTCGGCCACGACCTGGGCGAAGGTGGTCTCATGCCCCTGGCCATGGCTGTGGCTGCCGGTGAAGACGGTGATCGAGCCGGTGGCGTTCACCCGCACCTTGGCGGATTCGTAAAGTCCGGCCCGTGCGCCAAGCTGCCCCACCAGGTTCGACGGCGCGATGCCGCAGGCCTCGATGTAATGGGCGATGCCGACGCCGCGCAGCTTGCCCCGCGCCGCACTTTCCGCCCGCCGCGCCTCGAAGCCGCCGTGGTCGGTCATCTCCAGCACGCGGTCCATCGTCGCCTGGTAGTTGCCAGTATCGTAGACCACGGCGACGGGGGTCTGATACGGGAACTGGTCGGGCTTGATGAAATTGCGCCGCCGGATGTCCACCGGGTCGATGCCCATCTCGCGCGCGGCCATGTCGATGATCCGCTCCAGCTGGTACGTCGCCTCGGGTCGGCCCGCGCCGCGATAGGCATCGACCGGAACGGTGTTGGTGAAGACTGCCTTGACGTTCACGTAGATCAGCGGCGTGGCATAGTTGCCGGCCATCAGGGTGCCGTGCAGATAGGTGGGCACGGCCGGGGCAAAGGTGGACAGATACGCGCCCATGTTTGCGTAGGTTTCGGTCCGCATGGCAAGAAAGGTGCCGTTCTCGTCCAGCGCCAGTTCCATCCTGGTCACATGGTCGCGGCCGTGGGCGTCGGACATGAACGCCTCGGACCGGGTGGAGGTCCACTTGACCGGCCGGCCCAGAACCTTTGCGGCGCGGGTGACGAAGGCTTCCTCGGCATAGTGGTAGATCTTGGATCCGAACCCGCCGCCGACGTCTGGCGCCACGACGCGCAGTCTGTGCTCGGGGATGGACAGCACGAAGGCGCCCATCAGCAGGCGGATCACGTGCGGGTTCTGGCTGGTGGTATAGAGCGTGTAGCTGTCGCCGGGCCGGTCGTATTCCGCCAGCGCCACCCGCGGTTCCATCGCGTTCGGGATCAGCCGGTTGTTGACCAGTTCCAGCGTGGTGACGTGATGCGCCTTGGTGAAGGCCTCGTCCACGGCCGCCTTGTTCTCCTCCACGAAGCCCCAGTCGAAGCAGAGGTTCGAGGTCAGATCATCGTGGACCTTGGTCGCGCCTTCGGCCAGCGCGGCCTTCATGTCCATGACGGCCGGCAGTTCCTCGATGTCGATCACGACCGCCTCGGCCGCGTCGCGGGCCTGCTCGTAGGTTTCGGCCACCACGGCCGCGATCGGATCGCCCACGTGGCGCACCTTCCCCTCGGCGAGGATCGGGTGCTTCGGCTCCTGCATCGGGTTGCCATGGCGGTCGGTGATCTGCCAGCCGCAGGGGATGCCGCCCGCATCGGCGAAATCCGCGGAAGTGAAGACCTTGAGCACGCCGGGCATCGCCTCGGCGGCGGCGGCGTCGATCCCCTTGATGCGCCCGTGGGCCACGTCAGACCGGATGAAGGCCACATGGGCTTGGTCGGGACGGTTGAAATCGTCGGTATAATGGCCCTTGCCCGTCAGGAAGCGCAGATCCTCGCGGCGCTTCGAACTGGCGCCAATGCCGAAATCCTTTGGCATGTCGTTTCCTCCCCTGTTCTGATTATTCGGCGGCGACGGCGACATCCTGGCCGGATGCGGCCATGATCGCCTTCACGATGTTGTGGTAGCCGGTGCAGCGGCAGATATTCCCTTCCAGGTAGTGCCGAACCTCGTCCTCGGTCGGGCGCGGGTTTTCCTTAAGCAGGGCCGCCGCGCTCATCACCATGCCCGGGGTGCAGAAGCCGCATTGCAGGCCGTGATGATCCTGGAACGCCTGCTGGATGACCGAGAGTGAGCCGTCGGGATTTGCCATCCCTTCGATCGTCTTCACATCGGCTCCGTCCAGCTCGGCCGCGAAGACGCTGCAGGATTTCACCGCCTCGCCGTTCACATGCACCACGCAGGCGCCGCACTGGCTGGTGTCGCACCCGACATGGGTGCCTGTCATGCCCAGCCCATCGCGCAGAAGCTGGACAAGCAGCGTGCGGCCTTCCACTTCGCGGCTCACTTCCTTGCCGTTTACCTTCAACGTCACCTTGGTCATCTCATCCTCCCTGGGGTGATTTCCGGGCCGTCAGCCGCGCAGGCGGGACAGCCATCCTTTTTTCTTCGTCTCTGCGTGAGCGGCGTCCACGCCTTCGGGCTCTGGCTCGGGCGGGGCGACATGGTTCTGGAAATTGTCGAAGAACTGATCGGCGAGCTTGCGCGCCACCCCGTCGATCAGCCGCGAGCCGAGCTGCGCAAGCTTCCCGCCCACGCTGGCCTGAACGTCGTATTCCAGAAGCGTGCCACCCTCGTCGTCCGACAACTTCACGTCGGCCCCGCCCTTGGCGAAGCCGGCCGCTCCGCCCTTCCCCTCGCCCGCGATGCGGTAGCTTTCCTTCGGAACCACGTCCGTCAGCGTGACCTTGCCCTTGAAGGTCGCCTTCACGGGGCCGATCTTCTGGGTGACGGTGGCCTCGAACCCCTCTTCGGCCGAACCGCTCAGGTCGGAGCAGCCGGGGATCGACGCCCGCAGCACCTCGGGATCGTTCAGCGCCGTCCAGACCGTGGCGCGGTCCGCAGCGATCAGCCGCGAGCCCTTGAGTTCCATACGATCATCCTCCCTCCGTTGCCGCGATCAATGCCGATTCTGGCGCCGCACGCAATACGCCAAGCTGCCGCGCGGGCGTCCGTCAGGCCGGCGGCATCTCTGTCACGACCCCGCGTTCAGTAGCGATATCATGCGTCGCACGGCCAACTCATATCCCTCGACCCCGAACCCGGCGATCACCCCGTCGGCCCGGTGGGACACATAGGAATGGTGGCGGAACCCCTCGCGCCGGTGAATGTTCGAGACATGGACCTCGAGCACGTGACCGTCGAATGCGTTGAGCGCATCGAGGATCGCGATCGACGTGTGCGAGAATGCGCCGGGGTTGATGATGATGCCGTCGGTCTGTCCGCGCGCTTGCTGGACCCAGTCGATCAACTCGTATTCGCGGTTGGACTGGTGAAACTGCAGCGCCAACCCAGCCGGTTCCGCGAGCGCCCTGCAGGCCGCCTCCACACCGGCCAGCGTCTCGTACCCGTAGATCTCTGGCTGGCGCTGGCCCAGCAGGTTCAGGTTCGGCCCGTTCAGGACCAGCACAGCCTTCGTCATCGGTCTTCCCTGTTCGCGTCGCTGCAAGAGTGTGGCGCCGGGGCGGGGCAAGTCAACCATCCCTTGCCCACAGCCGGGCTCGTGTCGTTTTCCCTTTCCAACAGGTCGGGCCGATCCTCGCAGATCGCGCGCCCTCTGGCATCTAGGGGGCGCGAAGTGGTGCGAGGGGGCGGTGCGATGAAAACCCATGTGAAGGCGCTAGTGGTGGGCGGCGGGGCTGTCGGCACCGGCATCGCCTATCATCTGGCCAAGGCTGGCTGGGACACCATGCTGGTGGAGCGGGACGAACTGACCTCGGGCTCCACCTGGCATGCGGCGGGGCTTCTTCCCCTGTTCAACATGGGTTACGCGACCAGCCATATACACGACTATTCGGTGCGGTTCTACAAGGGCCTGGAGGCCGAGACCGGGCTGAACCCCGGCTTCTACGTCGTCGGGAACCTGCGCATGGCGCAGACCGATGCGCGGATGGACGAATACATGCTCTATTCCGCCACCGCCGAGACGGTCGGGGTCGAGCACGAGTTTCTGACGCCCCCCCAGATCAAGGACCGCTGGCCGCTTCTGCGCACGGACGATCTGAAGGGTGCCCTGTTTCACCCGACCGACGGCTACATCAACCCTGCGGATGTCACGCAGGCCATGGCCAAGGGCGCGCGCCAACTGGGCGCCACGATCGAGCGGCGTATCCAGGTCAACGGCTACCGCTGGACCGGCAGCGAATGGATCGTGACCTGCGCGCGCATGGTGGAACAGGGTGGAAACCTCGTCACCTCGGACGAAGTCTCCGAGATCACGGCCGAACACGTCGTTACGGCAACCGGGAACCACGCGCAGCGCACTGCGCGGCTTCTGGGTATCAAGATCCCGGCCATTCCGGTCGAGCATCAGTATATCGTCACCGAACCCGACCCCGCGCTGGTCGAATGGCGAAAGACCAATCCGCAGCATCCGGTTCTGCGCGACGCTGACGCGAAGTGGTACGTGCGCGAGGAACGCGGCGGCTGGATCCTCGGCCCCTACGAGCGCAACGCGCCTGCCCGCTTCCTTTACGATGTGCCCGAGAGCTTCCGCGCCGACCTCTTCCCCCTCGACCTGGAGCGGATCGAAGAGGAATACATGTCGATGATCCATCGTATGCCGTCGTCCGAAACGGTGGGTCTGAAGGACGACTACAACGGCCCGATCTGCTACACGCCAGACGGCAACCCGCTGGTCGGCCCGGCGCCGGGGCTCAGGAACATGTGGCTGGCCGAAGGCTTCAGCTTTGGCATCACGGCGGCGGGGGGCACCGGCCATTACCTTGCCCAGATGATGACCCAAGGCGAGGCCGAGATTGACATGGCGAGCCTCGATCCCCGTCGCTACGGCGACTGGATGACCACAGAATACGCCGCGCGCAAGAATGAGGAGTGCTACGAGCACGTCTTCATTCTCCACCACCCGGACGAAGAGCGCGAAGGCTGCCGTCCGCTGCGCACAGCACCCGCCTATGACCGACAGAAGGCGCAGGGCGCGCAGTTCGGGCAGGTCAATGGCTGGGAACGGCCGAACTACTACGGCCCCACCGATGCGCCCCAGGGCTTCGATCACGATGCCCGCAGTTTCCGCCGTGGCGGTTGGTGGCAGTACGCCGAGGCCGAGGCGCGCGCGATCCGCGAAACCGCGGGTCTGATCGACGCCACGGCCTTCACCAAGCATCTGGTACGGGGGCCAGGGGCGACTGCCTTCCTTGATTGGTTCACGACCAACAAGCTGCCGGCGGTGGGTCGCATCAACCTGACCTATGCGCTGACACCGACCGGCACCACGCGGACGGAATACACCATCGTCCGTCTGGCCGAACATGAATACTACCTGATCAGTGCGGGCGCTTGGACCGCTTATGACGGCGACTACCTGCGCAAATGCGCCGAGGACCGGATGACCGATTTCGGCTGGATCGAAATCCATGACGTGACGACCCAATGGGGTGTGTTCGCGCTCGCCGGCCCGAACAGCCGCGCGATCCTCTACGACGTCATCCGTGACCGCGATCCTGACACGGTGCTATCGAACAAGCGCTTCCCGTGGCTGTCGATGCGCAACATCGAGCTTGGAATGTGCCCGGTCCGCGCCGTGCGCGTGGCCTACACGGGAGAGCTTGGCTGGGAGTTGCACCACCCCATCGAGATGCAGAATTACCTGTGGGATCTGCTGGTTCCCGCAGGCGAGAAGCACGGGATGAAGCTGGTCGGCGCGCGGGCGCAGAACTGGCTGCGGCAGGAGAAAAGCTACCGCGCCTTCGGCACCGAACTGGGCCGTGACGCCACTCCGATGGAGGCCGGCCTCGACCGTTTCATCGATCTGTCCAAGGAGTTTCAGGGCAAGGAGGCGATGCTGGCGACCGGGGTCCGGTCGAAATGCGTCACGCTGCTGATCGACGGACCGGAAGATGCCGACCCCTGGGGTCGCGAGGCGCTGTATCATGACGGCGAGAAGGTCGGTCGCCTGACCTCGGGCGGGTGGTCCGTCGCCTTCGGCAAGCAAATCGGCATGGGCTATGTGCGCCCTGACCTGACGGCCGTGGACACCCGGCTGAAGGTTCGGATGCAGCGGAAATTATGGGACGCCCAGGTTGTGGAAGACAGCCCACACGATCCGACCAATGCCCGTATCCGTGCAGACGGCTAGGACAGGAACCCGCTGTAGAAGGCTCGCAGCTTGTCCTGCATCGGCCCCAGGGTGGCGGCAGACCAGATCAGCACGCGGCCCTTCCGGTCAGTGATACGTCCGCCTTCGGGCAGGGCAAGAAGTGCCTCGGGCTTGATCGACGGACTGTTCAGTGTCACCGCCAATTGTCGCGCCCGTCGGCGCCGCACCCAGGGCAGGCGCGCCTTGAGATAAAGCCATGGCGGGATGCGGGACATGTATTCCCCAGTAAATTTCACCGCGAACGAGCTCGGCAGTGCAACCAGATGGGATTGCGCTGCCCAACTGATGTAACGGTCATCAGCGCCGTGAGGCTTGAAGGTTTTCTTGTGCAAAGCCCACGTTTTTCGGAAGCGCGCGGCGATGTAGGCGCTCTCCGGAGGGTGAAAGATCACGACGGAGGAATTTCCTCGATCAAACCGGCGCCCCGCCGAAAGAAGCGCGATGATGCGACCAAGCTTGCCAAAACGTATGATGGTGTTTGGTATCATCAGGATAGCGCGTCGGTCCTGCAGCAACGATACGCCTTGCCCGATATCGCCAAGGATTACCGTATCCAGATCGACATAGACCGTCGGCAGGTCATCCGGCAGAACCCCGCTCTCGAACATCGCGAGCTTCGCCTGACAGCCGGAGCGGCGAAACTCCTCTTGCAGAAAGAACTCGGGAAACGGGCAGATCACGACCTCGGGGTCGAGGCCGGGCTTTTCGGCCTCGGTAATCAGGCAGAATCGCGGCGCGGTCTCCGCATGGCGCCGGACGGCTGCGACAAGCGTGTTCAGATAATCCACACCGTAACGGTCGCCCCAGCAGACCATTGCGCACTGCCAGGTTGGGGACTCAGCGGGCATTGGCGCCTCGGGACTTGCTTTTCGGTCGGCATCGTTGTGGCAGGGGGATCACTCGGCAGCAAGCCGAACATCCCGCCTGCCGATCGCTGCTATGCCGGCAGTGATCTGCGCGATCAGCGTCCGGACGTCCTCGAAGCAGGCCTTGGGTTCGACCGTCCGTTCGTCCATGTAGAGCGCGCGGTCGATTTCCAGTTGGAGCACGTGCTGGTGCTTGGAGGGGCGACCGTAGTGCTGCGTCACATACGCACCCGCGAACGGAGCGTTTCGCACGACGCGCAGGCCCGCGCCACGGATGATCGATTCCACGGCCTCCACGACGGCCGGCGAGGCCGAGGCGCCGAAACGGTCCCCCAGAACGATCTCGGGCTTCGGTGCGTTTCGCAGACCGCAGCTTTCGATCGCCTCATGCGGCATCGAATGGCAGTCGATCAGGATCGCTTCGCCGAAGAAAGTCAGGTGCTCGTCAAGAAGCTGCTGCAGGGTCCGGTGGTAGGGGTGCCACACGGTGTCGATACGGGCGCGGGCCTCGGACAGTGACAGCTTGCCGCGATAGATTGCCCGGCCGTTGGCGACGACACGCGGGATCACCCCGAGGCCGGATCCGACGCGCGGATTCATCGCCAGCGCCCGCACCCCCTCGATCAGCGCAGGATCAAGCTCGTCCGCGCTTCGGTTCAGGTCGACATAGGCCCGCGGCGCCAGCGCCCGCAGCAGCGGCGCGCCGTGCTGCGGGGCCGTCGCGAACAGGTCGTCGACGAAAGCATCTTCCGACGATCGCAGGGTCCTGCGGTCGAGCACCGTGCGGGCCAGGAAATCCGCCGCGTAGTCGCGGCCCGAATGCGGGGATGCGAAGACCACGGAACTCTGCCGTTCGGACGGCGGATCAAGGCGAAAGGGTGGCGTCATGCTTCGTACTCCATCAGCAACCTTATAGCGTGGCTTTGCGGCTTGCCAAAACCTCTTGAAGAGTTTTTCGATTCCCTTTAATGACCCCCAACCGACGCGGTTCTGCCCGCGTTGTTTTGTTTTCGGGCAGGTCGCAATCGGGCGCGTAGCTCAGCGGTAGAGCACTACGTTGACATCGTAGGGGTCACAGGTTCGATCCCTGTCGCGCCCACCATCACCGCCCCTGACGGGGCACCGACGAACCAGGCGCGGACGCGCCGCGACAAGGAGACGGCCGATGAAGGTCAAGAACTCGCTTCGCTCGCTGAAGTTGCGTCACCGCGACTGTCAGATCGTGCGCCGCAAGGGCCGCGTCTATGTGATCAACAAGACGCAAAAGCGCTACAAGGCCCGTCAGGGCTGAGCAGACCGCAGCGACGAATTCGGCGCCGCCGCACCTGGGTGTCGGCGGCCCTTTCGTTTCGGATTGTCAGGGCACGATCCCACCGGTGGCCTTGGTCACCTCGTCGGCGGCTTGCCTGACGAGCGCCCCGATCCGCCCCGCATCGTCGAGCGGGATGCGAAACGATGGGCCCGAAACCGACAATCCCGCGATCGGTTCCCCGTGTGCATTGAAGATCGGCGCGGCAATGCAGCGCATGCCCTCTGCCCGCTCCTGGTCGTCGATGGCGAAGCCGCGCGCCCGTATATCCGCAAGATTCTCGAGTAGCGATTCGACCTGCGTCAGCGACGCGGGCGTATAGCCCTGCATGCCGGTCTTTTCCACGATTCGCCGCACGCGGTCTTCGGGATACCAGGCAAGCAGAGCCTTGCCGATTCCCGACACATGCATCGGGCTCTTGGTGCCCGGCGGAAAGAAGGCGCGAATGGCCTCGTGCGTTTCCACCTGGGTCAGGAACAGCACCTCGTCCTGGCTTTCGATGCCAAGGTTCGCTGTCTCGCCGGTGGCGCGCATCAGGTCCTGCATCGCGGCGCGGGCGCGATCGGCAACCCGGGTGCGGCGCAGAAAGGCGGATCCGATGCGCCACGCCCCGGCGCCGATATGCCAAAGCTGACCGGTTGGTTCGACCTCGACGATGTCATGGGCTTGCAAGGTGGTGAGCACGCGATAGACCGTGGCGGGCGACTGATCGGTGCGCTGCGCCAGTTCGGTGAGTGTCAGACCCGGCCCATCGGCCACCGCAGCAAGAATGCCCATCGCGCGGTCGAGCGACTGCACGGTGTTCTGCTCCGTCTTGTCGTGAAACGACTTCGGGCGCCCTCGGGCGCGGGTCTCGGCCAAGATTCGGCTCCTTTCGCAGGTGCAGCGAAAAACGGTTTCGCATGCTGAAAAACAGAATAGGTATAGTTTTCAAAAAGTAAAGTCATTTTTCGACTGTCAAAAAAAGATTTCAAAAAAATTGAAGCCGAGGGTCGGGTCCGCTACACCGTCAACACCGTTAGGGAGGAAAGCCCATGTCGTTCCAGAACCCCGTCTTCATTCCCGGCCCGACGAATATCCCCGAGGAGATTCGCAAGGCCTGCGACCAGCCGACCATCGACCATCGGTCGCCCACATTCGCGCGCATGTTCAAACCGGCAGTGGCCGGTGTGCGGCGCGTAATGCGCATGACCGAGGGCGAGGTCATCATCCTGCCGTCCACCGGGACCGGCGGCTGGGAGGCGGCGATCAGCAACACCTTGAGCGCCGGGGACACCGTGCTTGCCGCGCGGTTCGGCATGTTCAGCCACCGCTGGATCGACATGTGCCAGAGGCATGGTCTGGACGTGCAGATCATCGAGACGCCCTGGGGCCAGGGCGCTCCGCTTGGTGAGATCGAGGCCGCGCTGAAGGCCGACACGGGCCACAAGATCAAGGCGGTTCTGGCCACGCACAACGAGACCGCGACCGGCGTGAAGTCCGACATCGCGGGAATGCGCGCCGCGTTGGATGCAGCGCGACACCCCGCGATGTTGTTTGTCGATGGCGTCTCATCAATCGGCTCGATGCCGTTCGAGATGAGCGCCTGGGGTGTGGACATCGCGGTGGCCGGATCGCAGAAGGGCTTCATGCTGCCCGCGGGTCTGGCGATCCTGGGAGGCAGCCCGAAGGCCCTCGTGGCGATGGAGGCGGCAACCCTGCCGCGCACGTTCTTTGATTTCCGCGACATGTTGAAGTCCTATGCAACGGGCGGTTATCCCTACACGCCGGCCGTGGGATTGATTGCCGGGTTGGCGAAATCGATCGAGATGCTCGAGGACGAGGGGCTGGAAAACGTCTACGCCCGCCACCATCGGCTTGCCGAAGGCGTGCGCCGCGCGGTCGCCGCTTGGGGACTGAAGCCATGCGCCGCTTCCGCCGACCTCTATTCGGACACCGTCACCGCCGTCGTGGTGCCCGATGGCTGCAACGGCACCGACCTTGTGAAGCTGGCGGCCGACAAATACGGTGTGGCCTTCGGCGTCGGTCTGGGGGAGGTTGCGGGCAAGGTGTTCCGCATCGGCCATCTGGGCATGCTGACCGACGTCATGGTGCTGTCGGGCCTTGCCACAGCCGAGATGTGCATGGCCGATCTGGGCTGGAAAATACGCCTTGGCTCTGGCGTCGCCGCCGCGCAGGAATACTTTCGTACCAGTGGCGCCGCCACGCTGAGCGCTGCAGCCTGAGGGGGACGAGATGAAGGACACCGCAGACATGTACATCCCGACCTTTGATGACGTGGTGGCCGCGCACGAGCGGATTCGACCCTACATTCATCGAACACCGGTCCTGACGTCGAGTTATTTCAACGATCTGACCGGCGCCACGCTGTTCTTCAAGTGCGAGAACTTCCAGAAGGCCGGCGCGTTCAAGGTGCGCGGTGCATCGAACGCGGTCTTCGGCCTGCCGGACGACATGCTGGAAAAGGGCGTGGCCACCCACAGCTCCGGCAACCACGCGCTCAGCCTGTCCTACGCGGCTGGCCGCCGCGGCATTCCCTGCCACGTCGTCATGCCCCGCACGGCACCCGAGGCGAAGAAAGCCGCCGTGCGCGGTTACGGCGGCATCATCACCGAATGCGAGCCCTCGACCAGCAGCCGCGAGGAGGTCTTTGCCCGCGTGCAGGCCGAGACGGGGGCGGAGTTCGTCCATCCCTACAACGATCCGCGCGTGATTGCTGGCCAGGCGACCTGTTCGCGCGAGTTGATGGAGCAGGTGAACGGCCTGGATGCGGTGATCGCGCCGATCGGTGGTGGCGGCATGGTGTCGGGCACCTGTCTTACACTGTCGAACACGGCGCCCAACGTGGAGATCTACGCGGCCGAGCCCGAGCAGGCCGACGACGCATATCGCAGCTTCAAGGCTGGCCACATCATCGCCGACGACGCGCCGAACACGGTGGCTGACGGGCTCAAGGTTCCGCTGAAGGATCTGACCTGGCACTTCGTCAAGAACCACGTCACCGATATCCTGACCGCGAGCGAGCAGGAGATCATCGACGCGATGAAGATCACCTGGGAGCGGATGAAGATCGTGATCGAGGCCAGCTGCGCCGTGCCGCTGGCCACGATCCTGAAGAACCCTGAGACGTTCCGCGGCAAGCGCGTGGGCGTCATCATCACCGGCGGCAATGTCGATCTCGACAAGCTGCCATGGATCAAGAGCTGAGGGAGGCGAGAAATGAACGCACCGACCAGGATCGAAGAACTGGAAGTTGGCTATGATGTGCCGGCCCTGCCGGGGATGGACGAGGCAGACATCCAGACGCCTTGCCTGATCCTCGACCTCGACGCGCTGGAGCGCAACATCAAGAAGATGGGCGACTATGCACGTGAGCATGGCATGCGCCACCGCGTGCATGGCAAGATGCACAAGTCGGTGGACGTTGCCAAGCTGCAGGAAAGCCTTGGCGGCGCCGTCGGCGTATGTTGCCAGAAGGTGAGCGAGGCCGAGGTCTTTGCCCGCGGCGGGATCAAGGACGTGCTGGTCTCGAACCAGGTGCGCGACCCGGCCAAGATCGACCGGCTTGCGCGGATTCCGAAGCTGGGCGCGCGCGCGATATGCTGCGTAGACGATCTGACGAACGTGACGGATCTGTCGGCTGCGGCGCAGAAACATGGCACGACGATCGAGTGTCTGGTCGAAATCGACTGCGGCGCGGGGCGCTGCGGGGTGACCACGACGCCGGCGGTGGTGGAAATCGCCAAGGCGATCGATGCGGCGCCGGGCCTGAAGTTCAGCGGCATTCAGGCCTATCAGGGCGCGATGCAGCACATGGACAGTTATGAGGACCGAAAGGCGAAGATTGCTGTCGCAGTGGCGATGGTGAAGGATGCGGTCGACGCACTAAAGGCCGAGGGGCTGGATTGTGACATCGTCGGCGGCGGCGGCACAGGCAGCTACTACTTCGAGAGCACCTCGGGCGTTTACAATGAGTTGCAGTGCGGCAGCTACGCCTTCATGGATGCCGACTATGGCCGCATTCTGGACAAGGACGGCAACCGCATCGATCAGGGTGAGTGGGAGAATGCGCTGTTCATCCTGACCAGCGTGATGAGCCACGCCAAGCCGGGCAAGGCGATCTGCGACGCAGGCCTGAAAGCCCAGTCGGTCGACAGCGGCCTACCGGTGATCTACGGCCGCGACGATGTGAAGTACGTCAAGTGCTCGGACGAGCACGGCGTGATCGAAGATCCGCAGAACGTGCTGAAGATCAACGAGAAGCTGCGCCTCGTGCCCGGTCACTGCGATCCGACCTGCAACGTGCACGACTGGTACGTTGGTGTTCGGGGCGGCAAGGTGGAAACGCTCTGGCCCGTGTCGGCCCGCGGCAAGGCCTATTGAACTCACGGGGGGCGGGGCTTGTGCCCGCCCCATTTCACGGAATGCGGGAAGGGGCCGACCCCTTCAGGACAGGGGAGCGTGCATGATCATCGTGCCCGAGCGGCTGATTGCCGATCTGATTTCACCGGAAGCCGCCTACGAGGCTGTGGAGGCCACGTTTGCCGCCATGGCGAAGGGCGAGGCGTACAACTTTCCCGTCGTGCGCGAGGCGCTGGGCGAGGGGCGGCAATATGGCTTCAAGTCTGGCCTGGATCGCCCCGGCAACCTGTTGGGTGTAAAGGCTGGCGGCTATTTCCCCGGCAACGCGGATCGGGGCATCCCGAACCATCAGTCCACGGTCTTCCTGTTCGATCCTGACAGTGGCAAGCTGACTGCGACGGTTGGGGGCAACCTGCTGACGGCGCTGCGGACGGCGGCCGCCAGTGCGATCTCGATCAATCATCTGGCGCGCAAAGATGCGCGGGTGCTGGGCATGGTCGGTGCCGGCCACCAGAGTGCCTTTCAGATGCGCGCCGCCGTCAAGCAGCGGCGCTTTGAAAAGGTTGTCGGCTGGAACCTTCATCCTGACATGCTGCCGCGTCTGGCTGAAACTGCGGCGGAGCTTGGATTGCCGTTCGAGGCGGTGGAACTGGACCAACTGGGGGCAGAGGCGGATGTGGTCATCACCATCACCTCCTCGCCCGCTGCAAGCCTGCTCGACGCGCATGTGAAGCGTGGCACGCATCTGGCCTGCATGGGAACTGATACCAAGGGAAAACAAGAGGTCGAGGCCGCACTTCTGGGCCGTGCCACGGTCTTTACCGACGAGGTGGCGCAGTCGGTCTCGATCGGCGAGGCGCAGCACGCGATCGCGTCGGGGCTGATCAAGGAAGCCGATATCGTCGAGATCGGCGCGGTGATCAACGGGGTCCATCCGGGGCGGACGTCCGACGACGAGATCACGCTGTTCGACGGCACGGGTGTTGGCCTGCAGGATCTGGCGGTCGCAAGCCGCGCGGTGGCGCTGGCGGTGAAGCGCAGGCTGGCGACCGAGGTCGATTTCTAGGGCGCTTGCGGCGCGCGATGCGTTGAGACTAACGTGTATGCGGGCGGCCCTTGGCCGCCCGTTTCCGTGTGGAGGCAGGAATGACGATACGGCTGGCGATCAACGGCTTCGGGCGGATCGGGCGCACGGTATTGCGCGCGGCGCTGCTGCGCAGGGCTTGGCCGGGGTTGGAGATCGTGGCGATCAACGACATCGCGCGGGCAGAGGATTGCGCCTATCTGTTTGAATACGACAGCGTTTTCGGCCCCTATCCGGGCAAGGTGGCGTTGGAGCCGGGCGTGCTGCTGGTCGATGGGCACCCCATCCGGCTGAGCCAGGCAGCGGATCTGTCGACGCTGCATCTGACGGATATCGACATCGTTCTGGAGTGCACGGGGCGGGCCGAGACGGTGGAGATCTCTCGTCGTGGGCTGGCGGCCGGGGCGGGGCGGGTGTTGATTTCCGGTCCGTCGGGGGCGGCTGAGTTTACTGTGGTCCTGGGGGCGAATGAGGTACGGTTGACGGCCGAACATCGGGTGATCTCGAACGCATCCTGCACCACCAATGCCCTGGCGCCGTTGGTGAAAGTCCTTAATTCGGCTTTGAACATTCGCACGGGCTGGATGACGACGATCCATTGCTACACGGGGTCGCAGCCCACCGTCGATGCACCACGGGGGGATCCGGCGCGCAGCCGGGCGGCGGCCTTGTCGATGGTGCCGACGACGACCAGCGCGCAGCGGCTGCTGGACGTGGTGCTACCGGAACTGGCCGGCCGGATCGAGGGCGCGGCGGTGCGCGTGCCCACGGCGAGCGTGTCGGCCGTCGATCTGACATTTTTGCCGGAGCGGTCCACGTCACGCGAGGAAGTGAATAAAATCATGCGCTTGGCGGGTGGCGTGATCGGGTGGACAGACCGCCCGCTGGTGTCGTCGGACCTGCGGGCGCGACCTGAAAGCGTGGTCATGGCGCTGCGCGAGACAGCCGTCACACAGGGCGGTCTGGTGCGCGTTTTCGGCTGGTACGACAACGAATGGGGCTTTTCCTGCCGCATGCTGGACGTGGCGGAGCGCTGGGCCGCCCTGCGCTGAGGGGCGTGCGCATGCACGTATGTTTCACATGCATCTGCGGTGCACATCACGTGCATACGTTGCGCGCGGTGAGGGCGGGATTGCGCAACGCGGAGCCGGGCACCGGGCTGCCACCACCCCGCCACCAGAGCGCCACCACCCTGCCACCGCGGCGGTGGCACCACCGATCGGCGGAGGGCGGTTTTGCGCAACGGGTCGAGGCTCCGCCGCGTGAGCCGGGGTGGGACAGCTTGGAGCTACTGGTGGAGTGCGTCTTGGCAGGCTTGTGCCGATTGCATGTCGCTATGAGAGGGCAGGGGCTGCCCGCCGGGAAGGCGCTGGACCGGGCCGCTGGTTGCGGCCTGTTCGGGCGGGTTGGTGGAGACCGGAAAAGCCTTGAGGAGGCGGAGATGGGTCGCGGTCGGTCTCGGTGTGCGCCGCTGTCGCGGATCCCGGATCCCGGATCCCGGCTCGGGCCGGGGGGCGTAACGGTGAGGGATGGCCCGGGCGCCGCCTACGCCTTGTCCCTGACCAGCAGCGTATTCCCCGGCCCTTGCTTCACGTCGAAGCGGGCGGTCTTTCGGATCAGGTCGGACAGTTTGCCGCTGCCGTAGGTGCGGGGGTCGAAGTCGGCGTGGGCCTGGGTGATGAACTGGCCGATCTGGCCCAGTGTGAACCACTCGCCCTCGGGGTCGATGCGCTTCATGGCGTCGACGATCAGGGGGATCGCGTTCTTCGGCGGTTCCTTGGTGTTGTCGCGGCGCGGCGCGGCATCGGGCTCAACGCTGTCGCGGGGCTTGTCGGCGCTCTCGTCGGCGCTGCCCAGGTTCTCGACATAGATGAAGCGCTTGCAGGCCATGCGGAAGGCATCAGGCGTCTTCTTCTCGCCGATGCCGTAGACATCCACGCCCTGTTCGCGAATGCGGGCGGCGAGGCGGGTGAAATCGCTGTCAGACGACACCAGCACGAAGCCGTCGAAGATGCCGGAGTGCAGGAAGTCCATCGCCGCGATCACCAGCCCGATGTCGGAGGCGTTCTTGCCCTTGGTGTTCGAGAACTGCTGGTCCGGCACCATGCCGAGGGCCTGGATCTTCTTGGCCCAGCCGCCCAGCCGCTGGCTGGACCAGTCGCCGTAGATGCGGCGCACCGATGCCTCACCCAGGCCCGATATCTCCTCGAAGATCGCCTCGGCGTGGCTGGCGGGGACATTGTCCGCGTCGATCAGGACGCAGAGGCGGGCGGGGCGGGTATCGGCCATTGGGTGGTCCTTGGTGCGGGGGTCAGTTGCCCTGGATCGAGATGCCACTGTCGTTCAGTTCGATCTCGATGCCGGTAGACTGGCTATCCTCATAATAGCGGTAACCGAGCACGGCGACGACGATCACAAGCGCGCCGATGACGAAGTAGAGCAGGTTGCGGTTCATGGCAGGCACTCCGGGGAAACTGTTGCGCATCATAGACCACGAAACGCGGCCGCGCACCATCCCGCCCGCCGGCTCAGGCCTGCGGCAGCGGTGCGCCAAGGGTTGAGAGCGTCCAGCGGACCAGATCGCGCATCACCGCGGCGCCTGCGGCATCCAGCGCCACGACCACGTCCATCGTTTCGGTGGAGGCGGAGGGTTGGGTGGCGGTGAAGCGGCGGGTGGCGACGACGCTGGCGGTTTCCTCGCGCACCAGGCGGACGGTCAGGCCCATGCGGGTGGTCACGGCGCCATCGGCGCCGAGATCGGCCTGAAGGTCGGTCAGCTCGCTGACCAGCGCGAAATCGCCCCCCGGACCCAACGGGCGGCGGCCGACATAACGCAGTGCGGCCGTCGCCTCGAACGAGCGCAGGATCAGGGTCTGCACCATCACCGGGGCCTCATCGGTCCAGCCGGCGCCGGGCAGGTATTGCGCCTGCAGCGGATTGGGGCGGATCAGGATGCGGTCGGTATCCAGGCCGCCGCCGGCGGTCGGCACCTCGATGATCAGGTCGCGGGCGAGGGGGCGGTTGGCCGTAGGCAGGTCGGCGGGCGGGCGCAATTCGTAGGCGTCGAGCGGGGTGGCCGCATCGCTGAGGGCGCCGAGGGCGCTGCAGCCGGGGAAAAGCGGCAGGGCGAGAAGCGACAGGGCGGCGCGGCGATTCATCGGGACCTCATTGTCTGAATTCCGGGGTCTGGCGGTCCAGCAGGAACCGGGTCGGGTTGCGCTCTATCGTGCGGGTCAGCCGTTCGAGGTTCGTGATCAGGCTGCGGCTTTCCAGCGCGAGGCGGGTGAACTGGGGCAGGCCGTTGGCCGCGAAATCGCGCAAGGGCCCGCCCGAGGCGGTAACCAGCTGCCCGATCTCGTCGAAGGCCTGGCGCGCCGTATCGCTGGCCGCGCGCAGGTCGGCGGTGATGCCGGGAATATCCTCGGACACCTGGGCGATGGCGGTGTCCAAATTGGCGAGCGTGGTCCGCAGGTCGGCGGTGATGGCCGAGATATCCTCGTTGATGACGCGGTCTGCGCCGTCGAAGACCCGTTCGGCCGAGACGAGCGTGCGTTCGCCCACGGCCAGCGCCTCGTTGATCGCGGTCAGCGTGGTGTTGGCGTTGTCGAAGGTCTCGGTCACGCTGTCGAGCGCCTCGGTCGCGTCGGTGACGAGGCCGTCCACCCGGCCCGAGGCCGAGGAGAGATCGGTGCCGACCTGTTCTATCACGCGCACGGCGGTGTCGGTGGCGCTGCGGATATCGGCGACGATGCCGGGCAGGTCGGTTTCGGCCACGGCATTGACGCTGCGGATCGCCTCTGTCGCCTCGGCTACGGCGGTGCGGGTTTCCGCCACCAGTGTCGCGCCGTCGCCGGTGATGAGTGCGTCGAATTCGAGCGCAGCGGTGTCGATCGTCTCCAGCGTATCGTTCAGGCGCACGATCATGTCGTCGGTGGCCGCGATGGTCGCCTCGGCCTCGACCAGGCGGGCGGTGGCGGCGGCGCCAGCGTCGGTGAAGCTGGCGATCATCACCCGCGCCTCGGTGCCGATGCTGTCCACCTGGCCCTGCAGGTTGACGACGGTGTCGCGCGCAGCCGCCAGCGTTTCGGCAACCTCGCCTGCGAGCAGGCGCTCGGCCTCGACCACGGCGGACTCGGCGATATCCAGCGTGCCGGAGCCGGCCTCGACCAGATCACGCGCGTCGTTGGCCAGCGCGGCATAGGCTTCCAGCGTGACGTCGGCCGAGGCAAGCACCTCGGTCACCGCCCCGGTCAGTTCGTCCAGCGTGGCGTTGAAGCGCGAGATCTCGATGGCGAAGCCCGAGACCGAGGCGGTGACGACCGAGAAGTCGTCGAGCGCGGTGGCGAAGTTTTCGGTCGCGCCCTCGACGTTCGACAGGATGTTGTCGATCCGGTCCTGATTCTCGCCGCTGATGAGGGACCGCAGGTCCTGCACCAGTGTCAACACCTCTTCGAGGATGGCGGGCGCATCCTCGGTCAGGCTTTGCAGCATCGAGCGGCCGGACTCGATCTCGGGGATCGGCACGCCTGTTTCAGGGGTGAGCAGCGGAGCGTCCGGGGTGCCGGCACTGATGCCGACGAAGGAGACACCGGTGACGCCCTGCGCCTCGATCGTGGCGATGCTGTCGGCGCGCACGGGCGTGTCGGCGGCGATTTCGATGCGGACCCGCACCCGGCCGTCGCCCTCGGGCGAGAGGCCCACGTCGACCACCTGGCCCACAGGCAGGCCGCTGAAGCGCACGTCGGACGCGCGGCCCAGGCCCGAGACGGTGTCGAAGTTGATGTCGTAATAGGCGAACTGGCGGTCAAGTTCGACCCGCGCGAACCACAGCAGAAAGGCAAGCAGGCCGAAGAAGCCCAGCAGCGTGAAGGCCCCGATCAGGATGTAGTTGGCGCGCGTCTCCATCTAGGCGTCTGCCCCCGCGGCCACGTATTGGGCCGCGCGGGCGCGCGGCCCGTGGAAATATTCGTGCACCCAGGGGTGATCGACCGCAAGCATGTCCTTCATCGTCCCCGTCACGAGCACCTTCTTCTCGGCCAGCACCGCGATCCTGTCGCAGCAGGCGTGCAGTGTATCCAGATCATGGGTGACAAGGAACACCGTCAGGCCCATGGATCGGCTCAATTCCCGGATGAGTTCGTCGAAAGCGGAGGCCCCGATCGGATCGAGGCCTGCGGTGGGTTCGTCCAGAAACACGATTTCGGGGTCGAGCGCCAGTGCGCGGGCAAGCCCTGCCCGCTTTCGCATGCCCCCTGAGAGTTCCGAGGGATACTTGTCACCCGCCAGATAGGGCAGCCCTGCCATCGAGATTTTCAGGTCGGCGAGTGCCGCGCGCAGGTCGGGCGGCAGATCGGGGATGCTGCGCAGTGGCACCTCGACATTCTCGCGCACCGTCAGCGACGAGAACAGCGCCCCGTCCTGGAACATCACCCCCCAGCGGCGCTCGAGTTCGGTCCGCGTGTCCTCGTCCGCTGTCAGGACATCGACGCCCAGGACGTTGACGCTGCCCGCGGCGGGACGTTGCAGCCCGGCGATGGTGCGCAAGAGCACCGATTTCCCCGTGCCCGAACCGCCCACGACTCCCAGCACCTCTCCGCGGTAGACGTCGAGATCAAGGTTGTCATGCACCACCTGGGTGCCGAACTGGTTGCGGATCCCGCGCAGCCGGATCAACACCTCGCGCCCGTTCCCGTCCATCAGATCCCCATCTCGGCAAAGAAGATCGAGAACAGCGCATCCGCCACGATCACCGCGAAGATCGCGGTGACCACCGCGTTCGAGGTCATCCTGCCCAGCGATTCGGCGTTGCTTTGTACCTGCATCCCGGCGTGGCAGCCGACCACGCCGATGATCAGCGCGAAGACCGGCGCCTTGACCATGCCGACGATGACGTGGCTGACATCCGTCCCCTCGATCAGGCGGGTGCGGAACATGCCAGGCGAGATGCCAAGCTCCAGCCAGGACATCAGCGCGCCGCCGAACAGTCCCGCGATATTCGCGATCAGGCCGAGGATCGGCAGCATCAGGATCAGCGCCAGGATCCGCGGGACGAACAGCACCATCGCCGGGTCGAGGCCGAGGGTGCGCATGGCGTCCACCTCTTCGCGCATCTTCATCGAGCCGATGGCGGCGGTGAAGGCCGAGGCGGTGCGCCCCGCGACGATGATCGCGGTCAGCAGGATACCCAGTTCGCGCAGGATCGAGATCGAGATCAGATCGACCACGAACACCTCGGCCCCGAACTGGCGCAACTGGGCCGAGCCCTGAAACGCCAGCACCACGCCGATCAGGAACGCCATGAGCGAAACGATGGGCACCGCCTTCACGCCGACCTCGTGGCAATGGTGAACGAGCGAGGTCAGGCGGAACTCGCTGGGATGGGTGAGGCTGCGGAACAGACGGGCGACGAAGATGCCCAGGTAGGCGGTGAGCTGCGCGAGAAATCCCACACCGGTGACGACGGACCGGCCCAGCGCCTCCATCCGGTCGGACAGGGTGGGGCGGCCCGCCGGGGGGGCGTCCGGCTTCGGCAGCGCCTCGGTCACGGTTTCCAGCAGGCTGGCGCTGCTGTCCGAGGCGCCGGTGATCGTGCAGGTGTGGCCGGCGGCGCCGATGCGCGCCTGCAGATCGGCCAGCACCCATGCGCCGGCCGTGTCGAGGCGCGTGACGCCGCCCAGGTCGACGGTCAGATCGCGCTCGGTCCCGACCGCCTGGGCGGCCCGGTGTAGTCGCGCAACGTTGAGCAGGATGAGCGCACCGCCCAGCGTCAGCCGCGCGGCATCGGCGTCATGGGCGACTGTCATCGCACCGTCGGCGTCCGCCATGGACGCCACCTGCCCCTGCCGCGTGGTCTGATCGGTCGTTGTCATTCAATACCTTGCACCGTAGCGGTGGGCTCGGCCCCGCTGCGATGCAGAGTGTAGCAACAGTTGCGCAAACGGCCACCCCCTTCCCCCGACGCATACGGGTCCACGGCGCCGAGGCGGGGCGCGCGGTCAGGCGTGGATCGCGCCGTCGCCGCAGGCCAGCGCGGCCTCGCGCACGGCTTCCGAATAGGTCGGATGGGCGTGGCAGGTGAGCGCCAGATCCTCGGCCGCCGCCCCGAACTCCATGGCCACGCAGATCTCATGGATCAAGTCGCCCGCCATCGGGCCGATGATATGCGCGCCCAGGATGCGGTCGGTGTCCTTGTCGGCAAGAAGCTTCACGAAGCCGTCGCCCTGGAATACTGCCTTGGCGCGGCCGTTCGCCATGAAGCTGACCTTGCCCACCTTGTAGGTCCGGCCGTCCGCTTTCAGGCTTTCCTCGGTCGCGCCGACGCTGGCCACCTCGGGCGTGGTGTAGATCACGCCGGGGACAGTGTCGTAGTTCACGTGGCCTGCGTGCCCGGCGATCAGATCGGCCAGCGCGTGCCCGTCATCCATCGCCTTGTGCGCCAGCATCGGCCCCTCGATTGCATCACCTATGGCGTAGATACCCTTGATGTTGGTGGCGAATTTTCCGTTCGTGGCGATCTGGCCGCGCTCGGTCATCTTCACGCCCACGACGTCCAGCCCCAGCCCCTCGACATACGGGCGCCGGCCGGTGGCGAGGAGGACGGCGTCGGCCTCCAGCGTGTGCTCGCTGTCGTCCTTGCGCAGCTTGTAGCTGACGGTCGCCTTGCCCTTGGCTGCGGTGGCGGACTGCACCGCGGCGCCGAGGATGAATTTCATCCCCTGTTTCTGCAGCAGACGCTGGAAGACCTTGGCGACCTCTCCGTCATTGCCGGGGATGATCCGGTCGAGGTATTCGACCACCGTCACCTCGGCCCCCAGACGGGCGTAGACCGATCCCAGTTCCAGCCCGATCACGCCGCCGCCGATCACGACCATCTTCTTGGGAATCTTGCCCAGTTCCAGTGCGCCGGTGGAGGTGACGATCACCTTCTCGTCCACCTCGACCCCCTTCAGGGGCGACGCCTCGGAACCCGTTGCGATCACGACGTTTTTCGCCTCGTGCACCTCGTCGTCGACCTTCACCTTGCCGGGTTCCGGAATGCTGCCCCAGCCTTTCAGCCAGGTGATCTTGTTCTTCTTGAACAGGAATTCGACACCCTTGGTGTTCTGGCCGATCACATCGTCCTTGTAGGCGAGCATCTTGGTCCAATCGACCTTTGGCTTACCGCCCATCAGGCCCATTTTCTCAAAGTTCTCATGCACTTCGTGCAGCATGTGCGTGGAATGCAGCAACGCCTTGGACGGGATGCAGCCCACGTTCAGGCAGGTGCCGCCCAAGGCTTCGCGCCCTTCGACACAGGCCACGTTCATCCCCAACTGCGCTGCGCGGATGGCGCAGACGTAGCCTGCGGGGCCGCCGCCGATGACGATCAGATCGAAGCTTGCCATGTGTCAGTCCCTCTCACATTCGCCGTGTGCATCCACGTATGTGTTACGTTCATCCGGCGTGCATATCATGTGCATACGTTGCGCGCGTTGGCTCTACCTTCTGTCAACAGGGGCGCAAGGTCAAACCAGTGCGGCGATCAGCATGACCAGCGTGGCGAAGAACCCCACCCCCCAGATCACCGACCGCCACGGCGACCAGCCAAGGGCATAGGCGGGGACGTAAAGCACGCGGGCTGCCAGGTAGATCCAGCCGCAGGCCGCCGTCAGCCCGGTGGTCTGGTCTGATGCAGTGATGACCACCACGGCGAGGGTGAACAGGATCAGCCCCTCGAAATGATTGGTCAGCGCGCGCTGCAGACGCCCGGCCAGCCCGGTCAGCGGGCGCGGTTCGTCGCGTGGCCCCATGGCGTAGTTGGGGCCGACCTGCCGGTTGGCCACGACCGAATAGGCGATGAACTGGATGGCCTGCAGCAGACCGGCGAGGGCGAGGGCGGTGAGTTCGGGGGTCATGTCAGGCAGTCTTCAGGAAGCGGACGCTGGCAGCGGCGACGAGCGCGCCCTCGCTTTTCGCCCACCCCTCGGCCTTGCTCCGGTCGTTCACCTCGAACAGGCAGAGCGTGCGCGCGTTGTCATCGGCATCGCGCCAGATCTGCAGCAGCGACAGCCCGGCCTGCATCCGGCCGTCGGCATCGGCGTCGAAGTCGGATTTCCAGGCGGCATAGTCGGGGGTGTTGAAGTCGGCGATCATTTGCATGGTGGGTCTCCCTTTTTGACGGCGGCCGCCACGGGATGCGCTTAGTCCAAGCCGAGGCGTTTCAGGCGATCTTTGGCCCAGAATGCCGGGTCCTCATCAATATCAGGGGGCTCTAGACCCCGCATGATTTCTGCATCAGTTGGGCTATTCTGAATGATGGACTTTAGAACAGTCGGTCGACGATTCCTTATGTGTTCGATCTCTTTCTCTACCGCTTCATCTGCGCGACTGACCAAGAGAAGCGAGTCCTGTATTGCGGCGAGGTCATTCTCAATTTTCAGGAATGTCACAGAAAGGCGTCCAAGCTGATTCTTAATCGCCTTAACACGCTGGTCGATCCGCTGGACATAAATCCCGAACGCAAATGCGACTATCATTACGCCCAGCGTCGCGAACAGGTTCAAACTCCCGAGCACAGCCTTTCCTCACAAATCCATCAGCAACCGCCGCGGATCCTCCAGCGCCTCTTTCACCCGCACAAGGAACGTCACCGCGCCCTTGCCGTCCACGACGCGGTGGTCGTAGCTCAGCGCCAGATACATCATCGGGCGGATCACGATCTGGCCCTTCACCACCACCGGACGCTCCTGGATCTTGTGCATGCCCAGGATGCCGGATTGCGGCGGGTTCAGGATGGGGCTGGACATCAGCGAGCCATAGACGCCGCCGTTCGAGATGGTGAAGCTGCCGCCCTGCATCTCGGCCATCGACAGCTTGCCGTCGCGGGCGCGCAGGCCCAGTTCGGCGATCTTTTTCTCGATCGCGGCAAAGCCCATATGATCGGCGTCGCGCACCACCGGCACCACAAGGCCCGAGGGCGTCCCGACGGCCACACCCATGTGGACGTAGTTCTTGTAGACCACGTCGGTGCCGTCGATCTCGGCATTGACGTCCGGCACTTCCTTCAGCGCGTGGCAGCAGGCCTTCACGAAGAAGGACATGAAGCCCAGCTTCACCTTGTGCTTCTTCTCGAAGGCGTCCTTGTATTCGTTGCGCAGCTCCATGATGCCGGACATGTCCACCTCGTTGTAGGTGGTCAGCATGGCGGCGGTGTTCTGCGCGTCCTTCAGGCGGCGGGCGATGGTCTGCCGCAGGCGGGTCATCTTCACCCGTTCCTCGCGCGCCGCATCGTCGGCGGGGACGGGGGCGCGCGGGGCGGGGGTGGCCGCTGCAGGCGCCGGGGCCGTAGCTGCGGCCAGGGCCTTCTGCACGTCTTCCTTCATGATCCGCCCGTCGCGGCCACTTCCCGTGACCTGATCGGCCGACAGGTTCTTTTCCGCCATCAGCTTCTTGGCCGAGGGCGCATCCTCGACATCGCGGCCCTTGGGTTCTGCCTTGGCCGTCGCGGCCTCGGCCTTCGGCGCGTCGGCCTCGGCCGGGGCAGAGGCGCCGCCCGAGATCACGGCCAGCTGGCCCAGGGCCTGCACGGTCGCGCCTTCGTCGGCGAGGATCTTCGCCAGAACGCCCGCGGCGGGGCTGGGCACCTCGACCGACACCTTGTCGGTCTCCAGCTCGCACAGCATCTCGTCCTGCGCGACGGTGTCGCCCACCTTCTTGAACCAGGTCGACACGGTCGCCTCTGTCACGCTTTCGCCCAGCGTCGGCACCATCACCGGCACGTCCTTGGCGGCCTCGTCGGCGGCCTTGGCCTTGGGCTTGTCGGCGGATTTCTTCGGCGTCATCTCTTCGGGTCCGGCCGATCCCTGCTCGGCGATCTGGGCCAGCAGCGCATCGACGCCGACGGTCGTGCCCTCTTCGGCGACGATCTCCTCCAGCGTGCCGGAGACGGGGCTCGGCACCTCGACCGTGACCTTGTCGGTCTCCAGCTCGCAGAGCATTTCATCCACCGCGACGCTGTCGCCCGGTTTCTTGAACCAGGTGGCGACGGTTGCCTCGGTGACGCTTTCGCCCAGGGTGGGCACGCGGACTTCAGTTGCCATGATTATCCCTCGATCGTCAGCGCGTCGTTCACGAGCGCTTCCTGCTGTTTCTTGTGCATGCTGGCCAGACCCGTCGCGGGCGAGGCGGCGGCGGGCCGCCCGGCGTAGCGCGCACGCGCGGCGCTGGCGCCGATGCGGCCCAGCACCCATTCCAGGTTCGGATCCATGAAGGTCCAGGCGCCCTGGTTCTTCGGCTCTTCCTGGCACCAGACGATCTCGGCCTGCTTGAAGCGTTCCAGCTCCTTCACCATCGACAGGGCGGGGAAGGGATAGAACTGTTCGACGCGCAGCAGGTAGATGTCGTCGATACCGCGGGCGTCGCGCTCTTCCAGCAGGTCGAAATAGACTTTGCCTGAACAGATCACCACGCGGCGGATCTGGTCGTCGGATTTCAGCTGCGTGTCGGAATGGCCCTTCTGGGCGTCATCCCACAGCACCCGGTGGAAGCTGGAACCGGTGGTGAAATCGTCGGCGTCCGAAATCGCCAGCTTGTGACGCAGCAGCGATTTCGGCGTCATCAGCACCAGCGGCTTGCGGAAGCTGCGGTGGATCTGGCGGCGCAGGATGTGGAAGTAGTTGGCGGGCGTGGTACAGTTCGCCACGATCCAGTTGTCCTGCGCGGACATCTGCAGGAAGCGCTCCAGGCGCGCCGACGAATGCTCCGGCCCCTGCCCCTCGAACCCGTGGGGCAGCAGCATCACAAGGCCCGACATCCGCAGCCATTTCGCCTCGCCCGAGCTGATGAACTGGTCGAACATGATTTGCGCGCCGTTGGCGAAGTCGCCGAACTGCGCCTCCCACATCACCAGTGCGTTGGGTTCGGCAAGGCTGTAGCCGTATTCGAAGCCCAGCACCGCGTATTCCGAGAGCATCGAGTCGATGACCTCGTACCGCTGCTGGCCGGCGCGGATGTTGTTCAGCGGGTAGTAGCGTTCCTCAGTCGTCTGGTCGATCAGGGCGGAATGGCGCTGGCTGAACGTGCCACGGGTGCTGTCCTGGCCCGACAGGCGGACGGGATAGCCCTCGGTCAGCAACGAGCCGAAGGCCAGCGCCTCGGCCGTGGCCCAGTCGAAGCCGTGGCCCGTGTCAAACATCGCCTTTTTCGCCTCGAGCTGACGGGTGACGGTCTTGTGCAGGTCCACCCCGGCGGGCGCGCGGCTCAGTGCGGCGCCGACCTCGGCCATGGTCTCGGGCGAGATGGCGGTCTGGCCGCGCTGGTATTCCTCGCCCTCGCGGTTCAGGTGCGACCAGCGGCCATCCAGCCAGTCGGCCTTGTTCGGCTTGTAGTCCTTGCCGGCCTCGAACTCCTGGTTCAGGTGAGCCTGGAAGGCGGCCTTCATGTCCTCGATTTCGCCCTCGGGGATCAGGCCGTCCTTGACCAGCCGCTCGGTGTAAAGTTGCAGCGTGGTCTTCTGCGTCTTGATCCGCTTGTACATCGCGGGGTTGGTGAACATCGGTTCATCCCCCTCGTTGTGACCAAAGCGGCGGTAGCAGAACATGTCGATCACAACGTCCTTGCCGAACTTCTGGCGGTATTCGATGGCGATCCGCGAGGCATGGACCACGGCCTCGGGGTCGTCGCCGTTGACGTGGAAGATCGGCGCCTCGACCATCAGGGCGATGTCGGTGGGGTAGGGCGAGGAGCGCGAGAAATGCGGCGCGGTGGTGAAGCCGATCTGGTTGTTCACCACGATGTGGATCGTGCCGCCGGTGCGGTGGCCGCGCAGGCCCGAAAGGCCGAAGCCCTCGGCCACGATGCCCTGACCCGCGAATGCCGCGTCGCCGTGCAGAAGCACGCCGACGACCTGCTTGCGTTCGCCATCGCCCATCTGGTCCTGCTTGGCGCGGACCTTGCCCAGAACCACCGGATTGACGGCCTCCAGGTGGGAGGGGTTTGCGGTCAGCGACAGGTGCACGACATTGCCATCGAATTCGCGGTCGGACGAGGCGCCGAGGTGGTATTTCACGTCGCCCGACCCGTCGACATCCTCGGGCTTGAAGCTGCCGCCCTGGAATTCGTTGAAGATGGCGCGATAGGGCTTGCCCATCACGTTGGCCAGAACCGACAGCCGGCCGCGGTGCGGCATGCCGATGGCGATTTCCTTCACGCCCAGCTGGCCGCCGCGCTTGATGATCTGCTCCATCGCCGGGATCAGCGCCTCGCCGCCGTCGAGGCCGAAGCGTTTGGTTCCCATGTATTTCACGTGCAGGAACTTCTCGAAGCCCTCTGCCTCGACCAGCTTGTTCAGGATCGCCCGACGCCCGCGTTGGGTAAAGGTGATCTCCTTGCCAAAGCCCTCGATCCGCTCCTTCAGCCAGGCGGCCTGCTCGGGATCGGAGATATGCATGTACTGCAGCGCGAAGGTGCCGCAGTAGGTGCGCTTCACGATGTCGATGATCTGACGCATCGACGCGACCTGAAGGCCCAGCACGTTGTCGATGAAGATCGGCCGGTCCATGTCGGCCTCGGTGAAGCCGTAGGAGCGCGGGTCAAGTTCCGGGTGCGGCGTCTGGTCGCGCATGCCCAGCGGGTCGAGGTCGGCCACCAGATGGCCGCGAATGCGGTAGGCGCGGATGATCATCAGCGCGCGGATCGAATCCAGCACGGCGCGCTTTATCTGGGTGTCGGTGACGCTAACGCCTGCCTCGGCCGCCTTGGCGGCGATCTTCTTGCCTGCGTCCTTCATCTCCGCCGAGGCGGCAGGCCATTCGCCTGTCAGCGCCGCAGTCAGGTCATCGGCCGGCTGCGGTGGCCAGTCGTTGCGTGCCCAGCTTGGCCCGTCGGCGGCGTGGCGCACGTCATGTTCCGGCTCGCCCAAGCCGCGGAAGAAGTCGGACCACGCGGCATCGACGCTGGCCGGGTCTCGCGCGTAGCGCGCATAAAGCTGGTCGATGTAATCCGCATTCGCGCCCTGCAGGAAGCTGGAGGCGTGGAAAACGTCGTTGGGGGATTGTTCAGTCATGGTGTCCTCCCGGAAAACCGCGCCCCCGGACGGTTCCGGGGGCCGGAAAGGGTCTTCAGCGGCCCAGCGCCTTCAGCACGGCCTCGCCCAGCCCGGCGGGGCTGTCGGCGACGACGATGCCGGCGGATTTCATCGCCTCGATCTTGTCTTCGGCGCCGCCCTTGCCGCCCGCGACGATGGCGCCCGCGTGGCCCATGCGCCGGCCCGGAGGGGCGGTGCGGCCCGCGATGAAGCCTGCCGTGGGCTTCGAGCGGCCGCGCTTGGTCTCGTCCCTAAGGAACTGGGCGGCTTCCTCCTCGGCCGCGCCGCCGATCTCGCCGATCATGATGATCGACTCGGTCTCGTCATCGGCCAGGAACCACTCCAGCACGTCGATGTGCTCGGTCCCCTTGATCGGGTCGCCGCCGATCCCGACGCAGGTTGACTGGCCAAGACCCACGTCGGTGGTCTGCTTGACCGCCTCGTAGGTCAGGGTGCCGGAGCGCGAGACCACGCCGACCGAGCCGCGCCGGTGGATGTGTCCGGGCATGATCCCGATCTTGCAGGCATCCGGCGTGATGACGCCCGGGCAGTTCGGCCCGATCAAGATCGAGCCAGAGCCTTCCAGAGCGCGCTTCACCTTCATCATGTCGAGCACCGGGATGCCCTCAGTGATGCAGACGATCAGTTCCATCTGTGCATCGATCGCCTCAAGGATCGAGTCGGCAGCGAAGGGCGGGGGGACGTAGATCACTGTTGCGTTCGCCTCGGTCGCGGCCTTGGCCTCGTGAACCGAGTTGAAGACTGGCAGGTTCAAATGGCTCTGCCCGCCCTTGCCCGGCGTGACGCCGCCGACCATCTTCGTCCCATACGCAATGGCCTGCTCGGAGTGAAAGGTTCCCTGCGAGCCGGTAAAGCCCTGGCAGATCACCTTGGTGTTTTCGTCGACGAGAACCGCCATGACTGTCCCTTCCTACATTCGAATATTGATCGACGCGGTGCCGTCGCTTCGGCACGTCCCGTCGTTGCCCGCACGGGCGAGTTGAACCCAGATCAATTTCCGCGGGGCGAAAACATGAAAGCCCGAGCAGAAGTCCTGTTCCGATTCCGGCGTTCCCGGGAGGATATTCTGTCCTTCAGGCGATCCGGGCTGCACCTGACCGGGGAGCAGCGCCTCGACGACCGCCGTGCTGAACGGCAGCGCCTGTGTGACATCCATGTGGCCCGTGGTGACGCGGCAATCGGCGGCGTCCACGCCGGTGGAGATGATCGCGACGTTCACCGTGTCGGCCGGCGCCGCGTACCAGTCGATGTGCTGTCCGCCGCCGAAATCCTCGGTCGAGTGAACGAAGCCTGCGGCCTCGAAGGCAGGGCGGATCTGCTCGACGACCCGGTAGTTCCTAACGCACAACTCGATCGCCAATTGGGTGTTGAGCGCCGCGGCCTCGGCTAAGGTCTGTGATGCTGCGGGAAAGGCAGAACACAAAGGGGTCGCGAGCGCCAGAGCCTTCAGGGCGGCAGCTGGCGGTATCTGATGTGGGACCGATAACATTCGTCAGACCCGATAGGCGCTGTAGATGAGGCTGGTGCCGTCCTCGACGCAGCCATCGCCTGCATCCGAGGCCACGCCAACCACATGCCCGATCGGGTTGGCCGGGTCTTCGTAGCGGACGCAGGTGGCGGGCTCGCCGGAGGCGGCTTGTTCGACCACACGGACATAGACGGGATAGAGCCGGGGGATCAGTGCATCGAGAACCTCTGATGCCGCCGTCACGCCAAGGTGCCGGGTTCTGGCGATGCAATATTCCGGCATTTCGCCATAAAAGAGTTCAACCGACGCCGTATCGGCGGGCGCGGTGAAATGGTGGGTTGTGTCGCTGTTCGTGGCGCTGCGTTCGACGCGTTCCGCAAAACCGGCTGCGCGAAAGCTTTCCGCCCAAGCCTGCATGTCTGACCCCCCGCCGAGACAGAGTTGCGCGCCGGCGCTCAGGTTCGTCCGGACGGCTTCCTCGAAACTCTGCCCGGCCGCAGGGACCAACCCGGCGAGGACGACCATAGCAGAGAGGGCGGCAGCGCGCATCAGATCAGCCCTTGACCGCCTTCACGATCTTTTCGGCCGCATCCGACAGGTTGTCGGCTGCGATCACGTTGAGGCCGCTGTCTGCGATGATCTCCTTGCCCTTCTCGACGTTGGTGCCTTCCAAGCGGACAACCAGCGGCACTTGCAGGCCGACCTCCTTCACCGCGGCGATCACGCCCTCGGCGATGATGTCGCAACGCATGATTCCGCCGAAGATGTTGACCAGGATGCCCTTCACGTTCGGGTCAGAGGTGATGATCTTGAACGCTTCGGTGACCTTTTCCTTGGTGGCACCACCACCGACGTCCAGGAAGTTGGCGGGTTCGGCACCATAAAGCTTGATGATGTCCATCGTGGCCATCGCAAGACCCGCGCCATTGACCATGCAGCCGATCTCGCCTTCCAGGGCAATGTAATTCAGATCGAACTTGCTGGCTGCCAGTTCCTTGGGGTCTTCCTCGGTCTCGTCCCGAAGCGACAGGATGTCCGGCTGACGATAGAGCGCGTTCGAGTCGAAGCCCATCTTGGCGTCCAGAAGCTTCAGCTCGCCGTCTGTGGTCACGATCAGGGGATTGATCTCCAGCATCTCTGCGTCGCGGTCCACGAAAAGCGCGTACATCTTGTTGATGATGTCGACGCACTGCTTTACCTGCTTGCCCTCAAGCCCCAGGGCAAAGGCGACGCGACGACCGTGGAAGCCCTGGATGCCGGTGGCGGGATCGACGGTGAAGGTCAGGATCTTCTCGGGAGTCGATGCTGCGACCTCCTCGATGTCCATGCCGCCCTCGGTCGAGCAGACAAAGGAGATGCGGCTGGATTTCCGGTCGATCAGCAGGGCGAGGTACAATTCGCGCGCGATGTCCGACCCGTCTTCGATGTAGATACGGTTGACCTGCTTGCCGGCCGGTCCGGTCTGGTGCGTGACCAAGGTGCGGCCCAGCATCTGCGCGGCATGCTCTGCAGCCTCTTCGACCGACTTGGCAATGCGCACGCCGCCCTTTTCGCCGGCAGAGGCTTCCTTGAACTTGCCCTTGCCTCGACCGCCGGCATGGATCTGCGCCTTTACCACCCAGAGCGGGCCGTCCATGCCACTGGCTGCGGTTTTCGCTTCCTCGGCGCGCAGCACGACGCGCCCGTCGGACACCGGCAACCCGTAGCTGCGCAGAAGCGCCTTGGCCTGATATTCGTGGATGTTCATGGCACCGTCCCGTCAATGGTCTGCGTTCGCGCAGGCTACTGACACAGGATCGGACCGTTTCAAAAGGGTTTCAACGGAAAAACGGCGAAATGACGCCAAAACGCCTGTTTTGTGATCACACCCATTCGGGGTGTGATCACAGTTTTTGCTCGTTGCGTCAGGCAAGCGAGGAATCGATTCCCTTGCAGGCTTCAACCAGCCCTTTGACAGCGTCGATCGACTTGTCGAACATCGCCTGCTCGTCCTTGTTCAGCTTGATGTCCACGATCCGCTCGATCCCACCGGACCCGATGATCGTGGGCACGCCGACATACATGCCCTTCAGCTCGAACTCGCCATCGCACCACGCCGCGCAAGGCAGAAGCCGCTTCTGGTCCTTAAGATATGCTTCCGCCATCTCGATGGCGCTGGTGGCCGGTGCGTAGAAGGCAGAACCAGTTTTCAAGAGGCCCACGATCTCGGCCCCGCCGTCACGGGTGCGCTGCACGATCGCGTCCAGCTTGTCCTGCGTGATCCAGCCCATCTGTACCAGATCGGGCAGCGGAATGCCGGCCACGGTTGAATAGCGCACCAGCGGCACCATCGTGTCGCCGTGCCCGCCCAGCACGAAGGCAGTGACGTCGCGCATGGACACATTGAACTCGACCGACAGGAAGTGCCGGAAGCGTGCCGAGTCCAGCACGCCGGCCATGCCGACCACCTTTTCATGCGGCAGGCCGGAAAACTCGCGCAGCGCCCAGACCATCGCGTCCAGCGGGTTGGTGATGCAGATCACGAAGGCGTCGGGGGCATGGTCGCGGATGCCTTCGCCCACGGCCTTCATCACCTTCAGGTTGATGCCCAGCAGATCATCGCGGCTCATCCCCGGCTTGCGCGGGACGCCCGCAGTGACGATGCAGACATCGGCATCGGCAATGTCTTCGTAGCTGTTCGTGCCCTTGAGCACCGCGTCGAAGCCCTCGGACGGGCCGCTTTCGGCGATGTCGAGCGACTTGCCCTGGGGAATCCCTTCAGCAATGTCGAAGAGGATGACGTCGCCGAGTTCCTTGATCGCGGCGAGATGGGCAAGCGTGCCGCCGATCTGTCCCGCGCCGATCAGTGCGATCTTGGGTCTGGCCATGAATATGTCTCCGATGTCATGGTTGGGTCGTCGTTTCCGGCGCGATGGGTAAGCCCAAGTGTGCCGTCACGCAAGGGTGAGGGGCGGCACGCCGTCCGTGACAAGCCTGCGCCATCATCCAAGCCCCTGAATTGGCAGGACGTTACGCGGGATCCTCCGGACGGCTGTCCTGCGAAGCAAGTGCCGCCGTAACCGTAATTGCCAGCCGCAGGTGACAAGCGCTGTTCGGCTGGTGTGGCGCAGTGGGATCGATTCTACTGATGTTACGGACGACATCTTGGGATATGCTGCATTGCGGCGAATCCGGGGTTGCCAATTGTGCCGCGGTTGTGGTCTTTGGCGAAATATTCTTGCGGTGGAGAGAGTCATGAACCAGCCTGCGCGCCCGTATCGATCGGTCCTGTACATCCCGGCGTCGCGCGAGCGGGCGATGGACAAGGCACGCGGCTTGCCCGCTGATGCGATCATCTTCGACCTGGAGGATGCGGTCGCACCGGACGAGAAGGTTGCGGCGCGCGATCTGCTGGTTGCCACGCTCAAGACGGTGGACTACGGCCCGCGGGCGCGGATCGTGCGGATCAATGGTCTGGATACCGGCTGGGGCCGTGCCGATGCCGCTGCGCTGGCGGGCGTAACAGTCGAAGGCGTGCTGTTGCCAAAGGTCGGCAGCCCTGCGGATGTCGAGGCGCTGGCGCAGATCGTGCCCGATGTGGAACTCTGGGCAATGATGGAGTCGCCGGCGGGCGTGCTGAACGCCGTCGCCATTGCCGCGCATCCCCGGATGGCAGGCTTCGTGATGGGCACGAACGACCTGGCAAAGGATTTGGGGGCGCGCCCGCGCGCAGACCGGATGCCGATGCTCGCCAGCCTGCAGTTTTGCCTGCTTGCGGCGCGGGCGCAAGGCTTGGTCTGCGTCGATGGGGTCTATAACGCCTTCAAGGACGAGGATGGTCTGCGCGCGGAATGCGAGCAGGGCCGCGACATGGGCTTCGACGGCAAGACGCTGATCCATCCTGCGCAGCTTGCAGTCACGAACGAGGTCTTTGCGCCGAGTACGGCGGATATCGATCTGGCCCGGCGACAGATCGAGGCATTCGAAGAGGCTCTGGCGGCGGGGCAGGGCGTGGCGGTGCTGGACGGCCGCATCGTCGAGAACCTGCATGTCGCCACTGCCCGTCGGATCCTGGAAAAGGCCGCCGTGATAGAAGAACTGGAGCGCGCATGATCTGGCTAATTCTGGGCGTCGCGCTCTGGTGGGGCGCACATCTGTTCAAGCGGGTGGCGCCGGGTCCGCGCATCGCGCTGGCCGACAGCATGGGCGACAAGTCGAAGGGCATCTTCGCCGTACTGATCCTGCTTTCGGTCGTGCTGATGGTGATCGGCTACCGCGCCGCAGACTATGTTCATATCTACATGCCGCCCACCTGGGGCATCCACCTGACGAACCTGCTGATGCTGATCTCGGTGGCACTGTTCGGGTTGGGATCCTCGAAGAGCCGGCTGCGCCCAAAGCTGCGCCATCCGATGCTGTGGGGACTGGTTCTCTGGGCGGCGGCGCATCTTCTGGTGCGCGGGCACCTCGCCGCGGTGATCCTGTGGGGCGGACTTGCGCTGTGGGCATTCGTGGCGATGGCGATGATCAACCGGCGAGAGCCCGACTGGACGCCGTGGAAGGGCGGTAGTCTCAAGGGGGATATCCGGCTTGGGGTCATCACGGTCGTCGTCTACTTCGTCATTGCCGCGATCCACGCACTTGTCGGGCCGTGGCCGTTCCCGGGCTGATCCGATGCGTGCCTACCGTTTGCTGACCGGCGAGGATTCGTCGGCCTTCTGCCACAAGGTGACAGAGGCGCTGGCCAAGGGCTGGCAACTGCACGGCAGCCCTGCCTATGCTCACGATCCCGCCACCGGCACGATGCGCTGCGCGCAAGCCGTGGTGAAGGACGTGGACGCCGCCTATTCCCCCGAAATCAAGCTGGGGCAGCTATGACCAAGACCAATCCGGGCAGGTTTTTCGAGGATTACGTGATCGGCCAGACGATCTTTCACGCCGTGCCGCGGACGATTTCGGGCGGGGAGCGCGCCCTCTATCATGCGCTCTATCCGGCGCGCCATGCGCTCTATTCCTCGGACGAATTCGCCCGTGCTTGTGGGCTGGCCGCAGCCCCGATCGACGATCTGGCGTCGTTTCACATGGTTTTCGGCAAGTCGGTACCCGACATCTCGCTGAATGCCGTTGCTAACCTCGGCTATGCCGAGGGGCGCTGGCTGCGGCCGATCTGGCAGGGCGACACGATCCGGTCGCAATCCGAAGTGATCGGTCTGCGCGAGACGTCCAACCGCAAGGCGGGCGTGGTCTGGGTGCGGACCACCGGGATCAACCAGTACGGGCGAGAGGTGCTGAGCTATGTCCGCTGGGTGATGGTGCGCAAGCGCGATCCCGAAGCCGCCGTTGCCGACCCGGTCGTGCCCGATCTCGCATCCGTCGTGGCCCCCGAAAAGCTGATCGTGCCGGGTGGACTGGATTTCCGGGAATACGATTTCATCGCGGCCGGCGAACCCCATCGTTGGGGCGATTATGCTATCGGCGAGGTGATTGATCATGTCGACGGTGTGACCGTGGAAGAGGCCGAGCACATGCTGGCCACGCGGCTCTGGCAGAACACGGCAAAGGTTCATTTCGACAAGACCAACCGCGAGGATGGCCGACTGCTCATCTATGGCGGGCATGTCATCAGCCTTGCGCGGACGCTTTCGTTCAACGGTCTGGCGAATGCCCAGGTGATCGTCGCGCTGAATGCCGGATCCCACGCCAACCCCTGCTTTGCCGGCGACACGGTCCGCGCCTGGTCCGAGGTTCTGGACAAGGCGCCGACGGCGGCCCCGGGCGTCGGTGCCATCCGCCTGCGGCTTGTGGCCGTGAAGGAGGCCGGGCACGGAACGGCCTTGAAGGACGAGGCCCGGCGCTATCTGCCGCACGTGCTGCTGGACCTGGATTATTGGGCGCTGATGCCGTTGTGACCGGGCTGGGTTGTTGCCGGCCTGCTTGGATCCGCCGATTTGTCTGCTTCAGGTTGAGCAAATGGCTTTGCGGCGGCAATATCTTGTGTCATTCATCTTGATTGTAACAAGCCGGCGGAAAAGTCGGCGGTTCTGATTGATGGAGAGCAGCATGATCACCCGTACCAGCGCCTTCGGCGCGTTCTGTCTGGCATCCGTATTTGCCCTGCCCGGGTCCCTCGCGGCGCAAGAGTTGAGTTGGGGGGGCACGATCACCACCGACTACATTTCAAGCGGCCGCACGAATTCCGATAATGAGCCTGCGCTGCAAGGTTACGTGGAACTGGAATCCGACGGGTTCTATGGTGGGCTGTGGGGATCGACCGTGCGCTTCCCCGATAGCAGCGACCGGATCGAGGTGGACCTCTACCTCGGCTACCGCAACACTGTCGGCGCGCTCAGCTATGACGTCGGATATGCGCGATATTTCTATGATGATAGCGGCGACTGCTGCGGTGAGTTCCTGCTGTCGCTCGATGCCGAGATGGGGCAGGGCCTCTCGTTGGGCACGCAGTTCAAGTACGATCCCGATGCAGAGAAGCTGAATGCGCGTTTGGGCAGCGCCGTGCCGCTCAACGATCAGATCGAACTGTCGGGTGGGTTGGGTCGGCTCGAGTCCTCGCACAACTACTGGGATCTGGGGGCGACCTACAGCCTGAACGACACCATCGGGATCGACCTGCGCTATCACGATACCAACCTGTCGAGCGAGAAGTCGCGCGCCGTCCTTTCGGTTTCCTACGATTATTGAGCCGCCCTTTGGGCGCGCCCAAATCGGTGATCACGCTCAGCTGGGGCGTGATCACAAACCTGATTTTTCTGACTTCCGGCACGTGATTCCGGGCAAAATGCCGCGCCTCGCTGGCTTGGGGCGCGTGACACCGCCGCAAAAATCGGTATTCCTTGGCGCAGCAAGATCGGTCAGGGGCCAACCCCGGACCGGTGCAGCCGCGAAGGGAAAATGCCATGGCAGATGTTAACCGGGGCAATAGACCGCTTTCCCCATTCATGATCGGGCAGGTCTATCGACCGCAGATCACTTCGGTCCTCTCCATCCTTCACCGCATCACCGGGGTGGCGCTGACGCTTGGGGCCATCCTGATCGTCTGGTGGTTCATCGCCGCCGCCGTCTCGACCGACTATTTTGCCTTTGTCGACGGCCTGCTCACCTCGTGGATCGGCAATCTGGTGATGTTCGGTTCCCTCTGGGCGCTCTGGTTTCATGCGCTCAATGGCATCCGGCACCTCGTCTGGGACACGGGGCGGGGCTTCGATCTGGACATGGTGCAGAAAAGCGGCATCGCCGTCATCGTCGGGTCGGTCGTGCTGACGCTGCTGACCGTCGTCATGATCTGAGGGAGGCACATATGGCTTACAAGACCGATTACGCGCGGGTCCACGGCTTGGGTTCCGCGGGCGAGGGGGCGCATCACTGGTGGATGCAGCGGCTCACCTCTATCGCGCTGATCCCGCTGACCCTGTTCTTCGTCTTTCCCTTCGGCACCGCCCTCGGTCAGGGCTACGAGGCTGTGATCGAGACCTATCGCAACTGGTGGAACGCCTTCATCGCCGTGGCGTTCCTGATCGTCGGATTCTGGCACCTGATGCAGGGCCTGCAGGTCGTGATCGAGGATTACGTGCCGTCGAAAACCCTGCGCACCGTGCTACTTCTTGCCAACACATTGCTGAACTGGGCGCTTGGTGCGGCCGGCGTCTTCGCCGTCGCAGCCATCGCCTTCAGCGGCTGAGGAACTGGGAATGCCTGAATATAAATACGAGACTCACAGCTACGACGTGGTGGTGGTGGGCGCCGGCGGCGCGGGATTGCGCGCAACGCTGGGCATGGCGGAACAGGGATTGCGGACGGCCTGCGTGACCAAGGTCTTCCCCACCCGGTCGCACACCGTGGCCGCCCAGGGCGGAATCGCCGCCAGTCTGTCGAACATGGGCCCCGACCACTGGCAGTGGCACATGTACGACACCGTGAAGGGATCGGACTGGCTGGGCGACACCGACGCGATGGAATACCTGGCGCGCGAGGCGCCAAAGGCGGTGTACGAGTTGGAACACTACGGCGTGCCCTTCAGCCGCACCGAGGATGGCCGGATCTACCAGCGTCCCTTTGGCGGCCACACCACCGAATTCGGAGAGGGCCCCCCGGTGCAGCGCACCTGCGCGGCCGCCGACCGGACCGGCCATGCGATCTTGCACACGCTGTACGGTCAGAGCCTGAAGAACAACGCCGAGTTCTACATCGAGTATTTCGCCATCGACCTGATCATGTCGGACGACGGCGTTTGTCAGGGCGTACTGGCTTGGAAGCTTGACGACGGCACGCTGCATCTGTTCAACGCCAAGATGGTCGTTCTGGCCACTGGCGGTTACGGCCGGGCCTATTTCAGCGCGACCTCGGCCCATACCTGCACCGGTGACGGCAACGGCATGGTGGCCCGCGCCGGCCTGCCGCTGCAGGACATGGAATTCGTGCAGTTCCACCCCACCGGCATCTACGGCGCCGGCTGCCTGATCACCGAGGGCGCGCGCGGCGAGGGCGGCTATCTGACCAACTCCGAGGGTGAGCGGTTCATGGAACGCTACGCGCCCACCTACAAGGATCTGGCCAGCCGCGACGTGGTCAGCCGCTGCATGACCATCGAGATCCGCGAGGGTCGCGGCGTCGGGAAGGACAAGGATCACATCCACCTGCACCTGAATCACCTGCCGAAAGAGGCGCTGGCCGAGCGGCTGCCGGGGATCTCTGAAAGCGCCAAGATCTTCGCTGGCGTGGACGTGACGAAAGAGCCGATCCCGGTACTGCCCACCGTTCATTACAACATGGGCGGCATCCCGACGAACTACTGGGGCGAGGTGCTGAGCCCGACGGCCGACGACCCGACCCGCATAGCGCCGGGTCTGATGGCGGTGGGCGAGGCCTCTTGCGCCAGCGTGCACGGGGCAAATCGGCTCGGCTCGAACAGCCTGATCGACCTCGTGGTCTTTGGTCGGGCGGCGGCCATCCGGGCCGGTGAAACCGTCGATCCGCGCGCGCCCAACCCCGAGCCGAACAAGGCCTCGATCGACAAGGCGTTGGCGCGTTTCGACGGGCTGCGCCACGCAAGCGGTGCACTTCCGACCGCGGATCTGCGGCTGGAAATGCAGAAAACCATGCAGGACAACGCGGCCGTCTTTCGCACCAAGGAGGTGTTGGCCGAGGGTTGCAGGAAGATGAACGCTGTCGCGGCCAAGATGCATGACATCAAGGTCACCGATCGCAGCCTCATCTGGAACTCCGACCTGATGGAGACGCTCGAATTGACCAACCTCATGCCCAACGCGCTGGCTACCATCGTCAGCGCCGAGGCGCGCAAGGAAAGCCGCGGCGCCCATGCGCATGAGGACTATCCCGACCGCGACGACGAGAACTGGCGCAAGCACACCTTGGCCTGGGTGGACGATACCGAGGTGCGCCTGGACTATCGCCCGGTTGTGCTCGAGCCGCTGACGTCACACGAACAGGGCGGGATTGATCCGAAGAAGATCGCGCCGAAGGCACGCGTGTATTGATGCGGTCCGCTGCACTCGCACTCGGCCTTCTTGCGCTGGCGGCCTGCGGGCCGGTCCCGGTGGAAGTGGCCGAGCGTCAGTGCGCGGAGCCTGCGCGGATGGCGACCGGCCCGACCGGAGAGGTCAGTCTGGGCGTGTCCAGCGACGGCCGCACAACCCGGCCCGTCGCCCGAACCGAGATCACGGTCAGCAGCGACTACCTGCTGGGCCGCGATCCCCACAAGATCTACGAGCTTTGCGTCTTCGACCGCTCCGGGCAGCCGCCGACGCGGCCGCTCGTCCTCTGAACAGGAGCTTTCATCATGGTCCAACTGACCCTGCCCAAGAACAGCCGCATGCGTGTCGGCAAAACCTGGCCCAAACCCGAGCGCGCGACGAACCTGCGCAAGTTCCAGGTCTACCGCTGGAACCCCGATGACGGCGAGAACCCGCGTGTCGATACCTATTTCGTCGACATGGACACCTGCGGCCCGATGGTTCTGGACGCGCTGATCAAGATCAAATCCGAGATCGACCCGACGCTGACGTTCCGCCGGTCATGCCGCGAAGGGATTTGCGGCTCCTGCGCGATGAACATCGACGGGATCAACACACTCGCCTGCATCTACGGCATGGACGAGATCAAGGGCGACGTGAAGATCTACCCGCTGCCGCATATGCCGGTGGTCAAGGACCTGATCCCGGATCTCACGCATTTCTACGCCCAGCACGCCAGCATCATGCCGTGGCTGGAGACCAAGACGAACCGCCCGGCCAAGGAATGGCGCCAGTCCATCGAAGATCGCAAGAAGCTCGACGGTCTCTATGAGTGCGTGATGTGCGCATCCTGCTCCACCGCGTGTCCGAGTTACTGGTGGAACGGGGACCGCTACCTCGGCCCCGCCGCGCTGCTGCACGCCTATCGCTGGATCATCGACAGCCGTGACGAGGCGACGGGTGAGCGGCTGGACCAGTTGCAGGATCCGTTCAAGCTGTATCGCTGCCATACGATCATGAACTGCACCAAGACCTGCCCCAAGGGACTGAATCCGGCCAAGGCGATCGCCGAGATCAAGAAGATGATGGTCGAGCGGACGCAGTGACGCCCGCTCAGTCGTAGCTGCGCTGGTCCTCGATCACCTTGCCGTCGTTCGGGAGGGTGCCCGGGGGAACCAGTTCGACGCGACCCTTCAGTTTCAGCGTTTCCAGAACGGCTCCCTCGTAGCGCGCGGCGTCGGTCGCGGGAGTTTCGACCTGGACGGTCATCACGTCCATCTCGCCCTCGCGGCTGGCGACGACGCGGGCGCGGGCGATCTCCTTGTGGCGGGCGACGAAATCGGCCACCTGCTCGGGGCGCACGAACATGCCCTTGATCTTTGTGGTCTGATCGGCGCGGCCCATCCAGCCCTTGATGCGCAGATTGGTCCGGCCGCAGGGACTTTCCCCCGGCATCACCGCGGAAAGATCTCCGGTGGCGAAACGGATCAGCGGATAGTCGGGGTTCAGCGTGGTAACGACGACCTCGCCCACCTCGCCGTCGGGCACCACATCGCCGGTGCCGGGCCGCACGATCTCCACGATCACGCCCTCGTCAACCACCATCCCCTCCAGCGCGTCGGTCTCGTAGGCGATGTTGCCAAGGTCAGCGGTCGCGTAGCACTGCCGGCAGGTAATCCCGCGGTCGGCGTATTCCTGTCGCAGTGACGGGAACAGCGCCCCACCGCCCACCGCCGCGCGCGCGATCTTCAGCGTCACGCCCATCTCGGCGGCACGATCCAGGATCACCTTCAGATAGTCGGGCGTTCCGGCATAGGCGGTGGTGCCCACATCGGTTGCGGCGCGCACCTGCAGGTCGGTTTGCCCGGTACCAGCCGGCAGGACGGTAGCCCCGACCGCGCGCGCGGCGTTCTCGAACATCATCCCGGCGGGAACCAGGTGATAGGAAAAGCAATTCTGCACCACATCGCCCGTGCCGATGCCGGTGGCGTGCAGGAATCGGCCCAGCCGCCACCAGTCACGACCGGTCTGGCCCGGTTCGTAGATCGGGCCGGGCGACTGGAAGACATGATCGAACGCCGCGATCCCATGGCCGGTGAGGCCGCCAAACGGTGGACGGGCGCCCTGCGCCTCAACCAAGGCGGACTTGCGCAGGACAGGCAGCGAGGCAAGGTCGGCGCGTGAGGTGATCGTCTGCGGCTCCACCCCTTCCAGCAGCGCGGCCAGCCCCGGCGTGGCCTTTGCGCGCGCGATCTGCGCAGGCACAGCAAGCGCCAGATCGGCGGCGCGCGCGTCCGCGCTGCGGGTTTCAAGCTCGTCGAAATGGCGCGTCGTCATGGGGCATCCCCCTCCTGTCCCCGTCCGCCACCCGGCGCGGGGCATCGTTGCAAGCTGTCACACATCAGGCCAGCCAGCGCTTGCGGCGCCGGTAGCTGCGCACGTCGCGGAAGGACTTGCGGCCCTTGTCCGACATGCCAAGGTAGAATTCTTTCACGTCCGGGTTCTCGCGCAGCGCGTCGCCCGTGCCCTCCATCACCACCCGGCCGGATTCCAGGATATAGCCGGTATGGGCAAAGCGCAGCGCCACGTTGGTGTTCTGCTCCGCCAGCAGGAAGGTCACGCCCTGCTCTTCGTTCAGCCGTTTCACGATGGTGAAGATCTGCTCCACCAGTTGTGGTGCCAGCCCCATCGAGGGCTCGTCCAGCAGGATCATCTCGGGCCGGCTCATCAACGCGCGGCCGATCGCCGTCATCTGCTGTTCGCCGCCCGAAGTGTAACCGGCCTGGCTTTTGCGGCGCTCGCGCAGTCTGGGAAAGTAATCGTAGACCATCGCGAGATCGGCCTGCACCGCGCCACGTCCGTCCTTGCGGGTATATGCGCCGGTGAGCAGGTTCTCCTCGACGGTGAGGTGTTCGAAACAGTGTCGGCCTTCCATCACCTGGATCACGCCGCGATTGACCAGTTCGGACGGGCCGAGGCCTTGGATCTTCTCGCCGCGGTACAGGATTGAACCCTTGGTGACTTCGCCGCGTTCGGAATGCAGCAGGTTCGAGATTGCCTTGAGCGTCGTCGATTTGCCCGCGCCGTTGCCGCCTAGAAGCGCGGTGATCGCGCCTTTCGGCACCGTCAGGCTGACGCCCTTCAGCACGAGGATCACGTGATTGTAGATCACCTCGATATTGTTGACCTCAAGAAGCGTCTCGCGGGTCTGGCCGGCGTCGAGCTGGGGGGGCTGGGTTTGGGGGGGGGGCGGGGGCGGGGCGGGGGGCGCGCCGTTGCGGTCATTGCAGGCAGCCGGGGGTGATGTTGTTCTCGGCCGCGTAGGCCTGGCTGTCCTCCATCACCAGTTCCATGATCAACTCTCGATCGGGCATGATCCAGTCGGTGATCAGGTTCCACTGACCGGCATTGGCGTCCCATTGCTGGATCATCGCCTGGCCGGTGCCGCCATGGTTCTGGCACGTCACCTCGAAGGCGGGGCCGAAGTTCGGAAGACCGAGTTCCTTCATGAGTTCCTCGGTGATGACCAGGTTTTCCATCCCATCGCGCATCATCGCGGGGGTGATGTCGGTCGTGCCGTGGATCTCCTGCGCCTTCTTGGCCGCCTCGACCGCCAGCATCGCGGCATAAAGTCCGCGCGAATAAAGCACGGTGCCGACCTCGTCGCCGGTGCCTGCCGCCAGACCCTTGTCGATCACGTATTCCTGCATGTCGTCATAGACCGGATAGTCGCGGCCGGTGCCGTGCATGGCCAGGGACTTGTAGCCATGCGCGCCTTCGCCTGCCGGGCGGACGTCGTTCTCTGACCCCGACCACCAGACGCCGATGAAGTTCTCCATCGGAAAGCGGATGTTGGCAGCTTCCTGAACGGCGACGGCGTTCATGACGCCCCAGCCCCACATCACCACGTAGTCCGGCCGTTCGCGCCGGATCTGGAGCCACTGGTTGCCCTGCTCCTGTCCGGGGCTGTCCACGCCGATGGTCATTAGGTTGTAGCCGTGCTTTTCGGCCAGACGCTCCAGCGTCGGGATCGGCTCCCGCCCATAGGCCGAGTTGTGGTAGAGCAGCACGATCTTCTTGTCCGTCAGGCTGCCGCCGTTCTCGTCCAGCAGGTAGTTGATGATCACGCTGGCCCCGTCCCAGTAGTTGGCGGGGTAGTTGAAGGTCCAGTTGAACACCTCACCGTTCACGGCCGAGGTGCGGCCATAGCCCATGGTGTGCATCGGGATGCCGTCTTCCATGGTGCGCGGGATCAGCTGGTAGGTGATGCCGGTGGACAGCGGTTGCAGCACCATCGGGCTGTCGCCGCGGACGCCCTGATAGCATTCCACGCCGCGTTCGGTGTTGTAGGCGGTTTCGCATTCCGACTGCCGGATGCGCACGCCGCCGATGCCGCCGTCGCGTTCGTTGACCAGCGTCAGGTAATCGGAATAGCCGTCCGCGAACGGGATGCCGCCCGCAGCGAAAGGGCCGGTCCGATAGCTGAGCGAGGGGAAATGCAGCTCGGCCAGCGCAGGTGCCGCAGCCGTAATGGTGACCGCCATCGCGGCGGCAAGTGTCGTCATCTTCATCGGTTTCCTCCCTTGGATGACGGTTAAGATGCGCCGTCCCCGCGCTAATGCGGGAACGGCCAGAGGCGAAGCTTCTCCTTCAAGGTGCGCCACAGCGCGGTAAGCCCGTGCGGTTCCGCGATCAGGAACACCAGGATCAGCATGCCGATGACGATGATCTCGACATGCGCGGCCAGATCGGTGGGCCATCCCAACTGGTTCACCAGCAGGATCTTCAACAGCACCGGCCCTACGACCAGAAAGGCTGCACCCAGGAACGCGCCCAGGATCGATCCCAGCCCGCCGATAATCACCATGAAGAGCACAAGAAACGACTTGTCGATGCCGAAGGCCTCTCCCGCCTCGGCCGCGCCCAGATAGACCGCGAACATCAGCGCCCCGGCGATGCCCACGAAAAAGGACGACACCGCAAAGGCGGTGAGTTTCGCCTTCAGCGGGTTCACCCCGATGATCTCGGCGGCAATGTCCATATCACGGATCGCCATCCACTGCCGCCCGATGCTGCCCCGCGTCAGGTTCCGCGCCAGCCAGGCCAGCACCACGACGAAAGACAGACACACCAGATAGACCGTCGTGGCCGAGGCGGAGGGTCCGCTGATCGGCATGCCGAACAGTGTACGTGTCGGCGCCGAGATCATGCCGGTTGAGGAGTAATTGAAGAACCAGGGCGTGCGCGTGAACAGCCAGATCAGGAAGAACTGCGCCGCCAGCGTCGCCACCGCCAGATAGAAACCCTTGATCCGAAGGCTGGGCAGTCCGAACAGGACGCCCACACCGGCAGTCACGACCCCGGCCAGCACGATGTGGATCAGCAGGTTGATCTCAGGGAAGGCGGTCATCAGCTTGAACACGGCATAGGCGCCCACCGCCATGAAGGCGCCCGTGCCCAGGCTCAGCTGGCCGCAATAGCCGATCAGGATGTTCAGCCCCAGCGCCGCGATCGAATAGATCAGGAACGGCACCAGGATCGACTGCGCCCAGTAGTCGGTCAAGAACACCGGCACCACCAGGAATGCCACTGCCAGCACCAGGTAGTAGGCCCGGCGCTCGCCGATGATGGGAAAGGTGTGGCTGTCGGCGACATAGCTCGTCTTGTACTGGCCGACCTCGCGATAGATCATGACCTACACCCTCTCGATGATCTTTTCGCCGAACAGTCCCTGCGGCCGGAACAGCAGGAACACCAGCGCCAGCATGTAGGCGAACCAGTTCTCGGTCGCGCCGCCGATGGTCGACTGGAAGAAGAAGTCGAACAGCTTTTCGCCCACCCCGATGATCAGCCCGCCGACGATGGCCCCAGGGATCGAGGTGAAGCCGCCCAGGATCAGCACCGGCAGCGCCTTCAGCGCGATCAGCGACAGCGAGAACTGCACGCCCGACTTCGCGCCCCACATGATGCCAGCGACCAGCGCCACGAAACCCGCGATGGACCACGTCAGCACCCAGATCGCACGAAGGCTGATGCCCACCGACAGCGCCGCCTGATGGTCGTCGGCCACCGCGCGCAGCGCGCGGCCCTGCCGAGTGTATTGCGAGAAAAGCGTCAGCGACACCACCAGCACCGCCGCGATCCCCGCCGCCCACAGGTCCAACCTGTCCAGGTAGAAGCCGTAGCCGAACCAGTTGAAGGTCAGATCGTCGATCATCGGCGACATCCCCTGCGGGATCCCCACGTCGAGCCGCTTGACCTCGGCGCCCCACATGATGTCTCCCAGCCCTTCAAGGAAGTAGGCTAGGCCAATGGTGGCCATGAACAGGATGATCGGCTCCTGGTTGATGAGATGCTTCAGAACCAGACGCTCGATCAGGAAGGCGAGCAGCACCATCACCGCCATCGTGGCAATGATCGCCATGAAGGTCGGCATGTTCCAGCCGAAGTGATGCAGCCGCGTCCCGAACATCGCGTTGATCAGGTGCGAGAAGGGGATTTGCCCCGACTGGAAGCCGACCAGCGTCAGTGCGGCGAACAGCGCCATCACCCCTTGCGCGAAGTTGAAGATGCCCGATGCCTTGAAGATCAGCACGAAGCCAAGCGCCACAAGGGCATACATGATCCCCGCCGTCAGGCCGTTCAGCGTGACCTCCAGCGCGAACAAAAGCTGGTCAGGCATCGGGCGCTCCCCCCGTCACGTGCCATACAGGTGCCGTACGGGCGCCATCCGACTGCCATGCGCCTGTCATGTGCGAATTTCCGGCGCGGTCAGTCATGTGCCACCCCCAGATAGGCGTCGATCACGTCCTGGTTGTTGCGCACCTCGTCGGGCGTGCCGTCGCCGATCTTCTTGCCATAATCCATCACGACCACACGGTCGGACAGGTCCATCACCACGCCCATGTCGTGTTCGATCAGCGCGATCGTGGTGCCGAATTCATCGTTCACGTCCAGGATGAAGCGGCACATGTCCTCCTTCTCCTCGACGTTCATCCCCGCCATCGGCTCGTCCAGCAGCAGGATCTCCGGCTCGGCCGCCAGCGCGCGCGCCAGTTCCACGCGCTTCTTCAGGCCATAGGGCAGGCGGCCCACCGGCGTCTTGCGGATGTGCTGGATCTCAAGAAAATCGATGACTTTCTCGACCTTCTCGCGGTTCAGGCTCTCCTCGCGCTGCGCCTTTCCCCACCAGATCGCCTGATCCAGCATGCTGGCCTTCATGTGGTTGAGCCGTCCGGTCATGATATTGTCCAGAACGCTCATGCCCTCGAACAGGGCGATGTTCTGGAAGGTCCGCGCAATGCCCAGCCGGGCGACCTGATAGGGCCGCATCGACGGGCGGCGCTCGCCCCGGAACCAGACCTCGCCCTCCTGCGGGTGGTAGAAGCCCGAGATCACGTTCAGCATCGACGACTTGCCCGCGCCGTTCGGCCCGATGATCGCGCGGATCTCGCCCTCACGGATGTCGAAGCTGATGTCCTTGATCGCCACCACGCCCCCGAACCGCAGCGTGATGTTCTTCATCTCCATCATCACCCCGCCGATCTTGCGGCCGTCCGCCGTCGTATAGCCCTGGCTCATGTCCTTCATGCCGCGGCCCTTTCGGCTTCCGGCCGCCGGGTGGCGACATCGCGCAACTCCAGCGTCGCCGCCAGATAGCCCTTGCGCCCGTCCTCATAGGTGACCTCGGTCCGGGTGCTGACGGTCTTTGAACCGTCATACAGAGCCGCGATCAGATCGGCGTATTTTTCCTCGATGATCCGCCGCCGTACCTTGCGGGTGCGCGTCAGCTCGCCGTCGTCGGCGTCCAGTTCCTTGTGAAGCACAAGGAACCGGCGGACCTGACAGCCCGAAAGCATCGGATCCTCGGCCACGGAACTGTTCACCTCTTCGACATGCCCCTGGATCATCTCCAGTACCTGCGGATGCTGGCTGAGTTCCTGATAGCTGGCATAGGCGATGTTGTTGCGCTCGGCCCAGTTGCCCACGGCGCTCAGGTCGATGTTGATGAAGGCGGTGCAGAACTCGCGCCCCGCGCCGAAGACCACGGCCTCCAGGATGCTGGGGAAGAACTTCAGCTTGTTTTCCACATATTTCGGCGCGAACAGCCGCCCGTCGGCCAGCTTGCCCACGTCCTTGGCACGATCGATGATCCGCAGGTGGCCGGTGCCGTCCTCGAAGAAGCCGGCATCCCCGGTGGCCACCCACCCCTCGGCATCCTTGGTCGAGGCGGTGCTGTCGGCGTTCTTGTAGTATTCCACGAAGGTGCCGGGGCTGCGGTAATAGACCTCGCCGCTTTCGGCGATGCGCACCTCCACGCCGGGGCTCGGGACGCCCACGGTGTCCGACCGCACCTCGCCGTCGGGTTGCTGGGTGATGAAGACCGATGCCTCGGTCTGCCCGTACAGTTGCTTCAGGTTGATCCCCAGGCTGCGGTAGAAATCGAAGATCTCCGGCCCGATCGCCTCGCCCGCGGTATAGGCCACGCGGACCTTGCTCAGGCCGAGAGTGTTCTTCAGCGGCCCATAGACCAGCAGATCGCCCAGCGCATAGGCCATCCGATCCGCCGCCGACACCGGCTTGCCGTCCAGGATCTGCGGCCCGACGCGGCGCGCGACCGCCATGTAGTGGTCGAACACCCGTTTTTTCAGCGGGCTGGCATCCTCCATCCGGATCATCACCGTCGTCAGCATCGTCTCGAAGATGCGCGGCGGGGCAAAGAAATACGTCGGCCCGACCTCGCGCAGGTCGGTCATCATCGTCGCGGGGCTTTCGGGGCAGTTCACGCAGAACCCTGCCCAGTAGGCCTGCCCGATCGAGAAGATGAAGTCGCCCACCCAAGCCATCGGCAGATAGGCCAGCACCTCGTCGCTGGCCTTCAGCCCGTCGAACTCGGCCGAGTTCTTCGAGGTCTCGATGATGTTGCGGTTCGACAGGACCACGCCCTTTGGCTTTCCGGTCGTGCCGCTGGTGTAGAGCATCACGCAGGTGTGGTCGTAGGTCAGTTCCGCCTTGCGCCTGGCCAGTTCCGGCTCGAACCGCTGGTGCGCGACGCGGCCCTCGGTCTGCACGTCCTCCATCCAGTTCATGCGGGAATGGTCGTATTTCCGCATGCCGCGCTTGTCGGTGTAGATGATCTGCTCGATCGACGGCACGCTGGCCTGCACCTCGATCACCTTGTCCACCTGCTCCTGATCGCCGCAGATCACGAAGCGCGCGCCGCAGTGGTCCAGAACATAGGCCATCTCCTCGGCCACTGCGTCCTGATACAGCGGCACCGGGATCGCGCCAACGGACTGCGCCGCCACCATCGCCCAGTAATGCGCGGGACGGTTGCGCCCGATCACGGCGACATAATCCCCGCGTGCCATTCCCAGCGACAGGAACCCCAGCGCCATCGCGCGGATCTCCTCGGACGTGGCCAGCCACGACCAGCTTTGCCAGATGCCGAATTCCTTTTCGCGATACGCGATCATCGACCCGTAGCGGCGCGCGTTCCGGTCCAGAAGCGCCGGTATCGACTGCAGCGCGTCCCCCGACGCGTCGGCGTGCACCAATATCTCCTCCCCGCGCCGGCAATCCGGCGTCCGTTCCCCCGTCAGGCTGGGCGATTCCCCCACCGCTCCAGCCTGCCTGACGCCACGCTTGCTGCCAAAGTTTTCTTCACTGTGTCGCAATCCTTACGAATTGTAACCGACGTGCAGGCCGACGCGGCGCTTCCCAAGACGCCCCTGCTGTTCTACCCATGACGATCATGGATCCGAAGACCGCCAAACTGACCCGCGCCGGGCTGAACCTGATCCAGCAGGCCCTGTCGATCTTCGACAGCGACCTGCGCCTTGCGGTGTGCAACGCTCGCTACGCCGAGATGTTCGACCTGCCGGAGCATCTGACCACCCCCGGCGCCGCGTTCGAGGACACCATTCGCTACCTCGTCAACCGGGGCGAATACGGCCCCCAGGACGACCCCGAGGATGCGGTGCAGCAGCGGATCGACATGGCCCGTGCCTTCGTGCCGCACTACATGGAGCGGCAGCGCCCCAACGGCATGTGGGTCAGCGTCGAGGGGGCGCCACTGCCGCAGGGCGGCTGGGTCACCGTCTACACCGACATCACCGCCATCCGCCGGCAAGAGGAACTGCTGCGCACCCGCTCGGCCGAACTGTCCGAACAGGTGCTCGCCCGGTCCGAGGAACTGGCCGCCACCAACCGCCAGCTTGCGGCCACCATCAGCGCGCTCGAGGAAGCCAAGCGCGAACTGACCGAGATGGAAGCGCGCATCCGCCTGACGACCGAGATGACGCCCGCACATATCGCCCATGTCGGCCGCGACCTGCGCTACACCTATTCCAACCGCCGCCTGCGGTCGGTCCTGCCCGGCCGCCCGCCCGACATCACCGGTCTGCACGGCCGCGAGGCGCTGGGCGACGAGGCGTTCGAGAAGATCGAACCCCACCTGCGCCGGGCACTGGCGGGCGAACCGGCAGTGCACGAATTCACCCACGAAGCCAGCGGTCGCCGCATCCGCGTGGCCTTTACCCCCGATGCCCCCACGCCCGACCAGATCAATGGCGCTTATGTGCTGTCGATGGATGTCACCGCCGAAACCCAGGCCCGCGCGGCGCTGGCGCAGACCCGAAAGCGCGAACTGGCCGCCCAGCTGACCTCGGGCCTTGCCCATGACTTCGCCAATCTGCTGACCATCATCCTTGGCCTGCAGGGGCGGTTGCAGCGCCTGCCCGATCTGCCGGACGCAGGCGCCGACCTGGTCGCGGCGACGCTGGCCGCCGCGCGGCGCGGCGGCACCCTGCTGGACCGGATCGCGCGCATCTCGGGCCCGCGAGAGCTTCGCCCGGTGCCGACCGACATCGGCGCCCTGCTGGCGGATCTGCGGGTTCTGGCCGAGCCGATCCTGCCCGGCGGGCTGACCCTTCGCGTCGCGGCCGACAATCTGCCCGATCCGCTGCTGATCGACCCCGGATCGTTGCAGGACAGCCTGCTCAACCTCGTCCTGAACGCCCGTGACGCCATCGGCGGGGCGGGTACGATCACCGTGATCGCGCGCCCGGTCCGCGACACCTGGCTGGAGATCACGGTGCAGGACACCGGGCCGGGCTTCTCGGCCGAGGCGCTGGAGCGCGCGCTGGACCCCTTCTTCACCACCAAGGGCGGAGAGGGCTCGGGCCTCGGGCTGTCGATGGTCTACGACCACGCCAAGCTTGCAGGCGGGACGGTTCGGCTGGCCAACCACGGCGGGGCGCAGGTCACCATCCGCCTGCCGCTCCGGCCGGCCCCGACCCGGGCCGAGGGCACGCTGGTCCTGCTGGTCGAGGACAGCGCCGAGATCCGAGCAAGCGTGCGCGACATGCTGGTGACCCTCGGCCATCAGGTGATCGAGGCTGCGAGCCTGGACGAGGCGCTGGATCTGGCCGACGTGCCCGGCATCGGGCTGGTGCTGTCCGACATCACGCTGGCCGGGCAGGGCAGTGGCGTCGACCTGCTCGACCGGCTGGTCACGCGCGGGCTGGCGGCCGACCTGCGGCTGATGACCTCGCTCCCGCCCGGCGACGCGCTGCGCGCCCGCGGGGCGGCGCGGTTCCCGGTGCTGGCCAAGCCCTTCGCCGCCGAGGATCTCGCCGCCTTCCTCGCGCCGGCGGTGGCGGCATGACCGGGGCAGGGGTGTTGCACGATGGGGGCGGGGTGCGAACGCCGGTGCCATACGGATGCTGGCGCCATGCTGGCAGGATGCTTGCGCAGTGCTGGCGCCGGTCGGGGAACCGGGTGTTGCGCGGTTCGGGCAGGGACCGCGCGCCGCTGCCACCGCCCTGGTGGCAGGGTGGTGGCGCGGTGGTGGCGTGTTGGTGGCACGGGATTATTCTGGAATATCAACCATGAACGCCCCGCATGTTGCCATCCTCGATGACGAGCCCGAGATCCGCCAGATGCTGGCCTGCGCGCTGGAAGAGGCCGGATTCCGCACCTCCACCTTCGCCCGCGCAACCGAGTTCGAAGCCGCCCTGCGCCGCTCCACCCCCGAAATCTGCCTTGTAGATCTGGGACTTCCCGACCGCGACGGCCTCGCCCTCGTCCACCGCCTCGCGCTGGAATCCGGGTCCGTCATCATTATCATCTCGGGCCGCGCGCAGGTGCAGGACCGCGTGACCGGGTTGGAACTGGGCGCCGACGACTACATAATCAAGCCGTTCGACCCCGCCGAGGTTGTCGCCCGCATCCGCGCCCGCCTGCGAAAGACCCGCCCCGGCCCGGAAAAATCCAATGATATCGCGCAGTTCAACGGCTGGGCGGCGCATTTCGACCGCTATCTTCTGTTCGACGAGCAGGGCCGCGAAGTGCCGTTCTCGCATGCCGAGGGCGAGGTGCTGCGGCTGTTTCTGGAAGCGCCCAAGCGGCTGATCACCCGTGCCCGCATGCAGGAGGTTCTGGGCGGCGCAGCCGGTGAAAGCTTCGACCGCGCAATGGATGTCCGCATCAGCCGCCTGCGCACCAAGCTGGGCGAGGATCCCCGAAACCCCCGCCTGATCAAGACGATCTACGGCGCCGGCTACATCTTTCTCGGAGATGTCAGCTGGGTCTGACCGTCGGATTCAGGGGAGTTTCTGAAACCTGTGGCAGGGTCACGTCATCTGCGGCTCCGGCTGTCAAAGTTCAAGAAATGCGATTAAATACAATATATTGAGAGAAGTTACCCAAGTCTTTCATTGGCTTTATCAGAGCCGCTTCCGCATTGGTGGCGACGTAAGTCGAGCAGCAGATCATCAAGCAGCCCGCGCAAGGAAGCCCGCTCCGCGCGACAATTCAGCGACCGACGGGCATCAATTGATTTGATGGGACTCCGTCGCTGGATGTGTCATAAAACATTGACAAAAACGTCACAGAAGCGACGCGCAGTCGGTCTATCGACAGGATGACCAGTGGCCTTTGGCAAACCGGCAAGGCGCAAGCGTGACCGCTCCGGACCTGATCGAGGAGAGCAGGATGATTACAAGAACTCATACCGTCAGCGCCTTTGACGAGGATCTGCAGAAGCTTCAGCAACTGATTATGACCATGGGCGGTCTGGTCGAGGCCTCGATCGGCGATGCGGCGCGGGCGCTTGACCAGCGCGACGACGAATTGGCCGTGAAGGTCGTTCAGGGCGACAAGCGTATCGACGCTCTGGAAGAAGAGGTGAACAACGCGGTCGTGCGCATCATCGCGCTGCGCCAGCCGCAAGCCAGCGATCTGCGCCTCGTCGTGACGGTCATGAAAATGGCGCACAACCTTGAGCGGCTGGGCGACTTCTCCAAGAACCTCGCCAAGCGCGTGCCGATCCTGATCCAGGCGCCAAGCGTGCCGGGCGCTTCGGCCTCGGTCCGGCGGCTGGCGAAATCTGTGCGGCTGATGCTGAAGGACGCGCTGGATGCCTATGCGCGTGGCGATGCCGAGGCCGCCGCAGAGGTTCGTGCGCGGGATGTTGAGGTCGACCAGATGTCCACGGCGCTGTTCCGCGAATACCTGACACACATGATGGAAGACCCGCGCAACATCACCGTCTGCATGCACCTCTTGTTCATCGCCAAGAACCTGGAGCGGATGGGCGACCATGTCACATCGATCGCCGAGCATGTCATCTTCATGGCAACAGGCAGCATGCCGGAAGATGAGAGGATCAAGGGCGAGAGCACCGCGCTGGCAGTTGGTCCCGACTTCAAGGCCGCATCGGGTGACGCGCAATGAACGAGCACGCTCCCCTGGTTCTGGTCGTCGATGACGAACCCGCGCAGCGGGCGATGCTGACCTACAACCTGGAAAGCGAGGGCTACCGTACCGTCTGTGCCGGCGATGGCGAAGAGGCGCTTCTGGCCGTCAGCGAACAGGGGCCGGACATCATCCTGCTGGACTGGATGCTGCCGCGCCTGTCGGGGATCGAGGTCTGCCGGCAGCTGAAATCCCGCAATGCCACGCGGGCCATCCCGGTCATCATGGTCTCGGCCCGGACCGAGGAGGAGGACCGCGTGCGCGGGCTGGAGACCGGGGCAGACGATTATGTCGTCAAACCCTATTCGATGAACGAGTTGCTGGCACGGCTGCGTGCGAACCTGCGCCGGGCACGTCCGGCCCAAGTCGGTCAGGTGCTGGAGTTCGAGGGCATCGTGCTGGACGGCGAGACGCACAAGGTCACGCGCGATGGCAAACTGCTGAAGCTGGGGCCCACGGAATTCCGGCTGCTGTCCACCTTCATGGAAAAGCCGAGCCGGGTCTGGAGCCGCGAGCAGCTGCTCGACCGGGTCTGGGGGCGCGACATCTACGTCGATACCCGCACAGTGGACGTGCACATCGGCCGCCTGCGCAAGGCGCTGGGGCAGCACGGCGGTGAGGATCCGATCCGCACGGTGCGCGGCGCAGGCTACGCACTGGGCTGATTATCGATCCGGTCAAGCGCGCGGCCGAATGGCTCGGCGTCGGGGCCGAGGGCGGCAAGCAGTCCCCGCTGGTAGGCTTCCGCTACCGGAACGATGCGGTCGAACAGGGCGTGCCCGGCTTCGGTCAGGTTCAGTTCCAGAAGGCGGGCGTCGTCGGGATGACCGCGCTTCGTGATCAGGCCCGCCTCTGCCAGTCGACTCGCCGCGCGGCTGACCTTTGACTTGTCCATGTCAACGCGCGCATGGATTTCGCGCACGCTGACGGCCCCCGTCTGTGCCAGATGCGCCAGCACCCGCCACTCGGGGATCGTGACACGGAACTCGCGCCGGTAACGGTCGGCGAACGCACGACTGACCCGGCCCGCGACGACGGCGTGGCGATAGGGCAGGAAATGGCTCAATTCGAAGTCGCTCATCTGGCACCTTTGCCCAGATTGACATCGTTGCACATGCAACGATATCGGCGCGGGCGAGAGGGAGATGCTAGAATGGACCGTCCGACCGCGCTATCGGGCCTCACCCGCGCCTTGACCCAGATGGGCACGCACGACGGCTACATGCCGGGCTTCGGCAATTATTTCGAGACCGAAGCGCTGCCGGGCGCACTGCCGCAGGGGCAGAACAGTCCGCAGAAATGCAACTACGAGCTTTATGCCGAGCAGCTTTCTGGCACCGCGTTCACCGCGCCCCGTGGTCAGAACGAACGCACCTGGTGCTACGCATTCGCCCCAGCGTGAAACACACTGGCCGCTTCACCTGGCTCGATCTGCCCCACTGGAAATCTGCACCGCATATCGTCGAAGATGTGATCAGCTTGGGACAGTACCGCTGGGATCCGTTGCCTGTGCCGGACGAGCCGCTGACGTGGCTCACCGGCATGCGCACGATGACAACTGCGGGCGACGTGAACATCCAGACCGGCATGGCCAGCCACATCTATCTGGTCACCCGGTAGATGGCGGACGAATATTTCTTTTCGGCCGACAGCGAACTCCTGGTCGTGCCGCAGGCGGCTCAGGTTCCGCACAGAGCTTGGGGTGATCGACCTGGAGCCGAAGGAGATCGCGCTGATCCCCCGCGGTCTCGTCTATCGCGTCAAGGTGATCGAGGGCCCCGCGCGCGGGTTCGTCTGCGAGAACTACGGGCAGAAGTTCGATCTGCGGAACCGGGGCCCGATCGGGGCGAACTGTCTCGCCAATCCGCGTGACTTCAAATGCTCCGTTGCCGCCTTCGAGGATCGCGACGCACCCAGCTGCGTCGTGGTGAAATGGTGCGGCCAGTTCCACGAAACCCGGATCGACCACAGCCCCCTGGACGTGGTCGTGTGGCACGTCAATTACGCTGCCTACAAGTATGATCTGCGGACCTATTCGCCCGTAGGTGCCATCCTGTTCGACCATCCGGATCCGTCGATCTTCACCGTCTTGACCGCCCCGTCGGGGGTCGAGGAGACGGCGAACATCGACTTCGTCCTGTTCCGCGAACGCTGGATGGTGGCGGAGCATTCCTTCCGTCCGCCGTGGTATCACAAGAACATCATGTCGGAACTGATGGGCAACAACTACGGCGTCTACGATGCCAAGCCCAAGGGTTTCGTACCGGGTGGCATGAGCCTGCACAACTGCATGCTGCACGGCCCGGACCGCACTGCCTTCGAGGGCGCGTCGAACGCCGATCTGCAGCCCGAGAAGCTGGCCGAGACTATGAGTTTCATGTTCGAGACGCGCTTTCCCCAGCACCTGACCGAGTTCGCCGCGCGCGAGGCACCGCTGCAAGATGACTATATCGACTGCTGGACCAGCCTGGAGAAGAAATTCGACGGGACGCAGGGGCAGAAGTGACCGCGCGCCTGCGAGCTTCCTACCCGGCGCCGCATCCGTCAGGCAGCCGTCTTCATCGCGTCGATTCTGGCAATGTTCTCCAGAACCGCCTTGCGCTGTCGTGAGAGCACTTCGGCATGGGCCGCAAGGCCGCTTCCGGGAACCTCCGCTTCGCGTAGCGCGTCGTCGTAGCTGGCAAGGATCCGCTTCTCCCCATCGCGCAGCCCGGGCAGAAGGCTGGACTCGTCGGCCGTGAAGGCGAACCGCACGTTGAGAACCGCCTTGTGCACAAGGCTCATGTACGATCCATCCGCGTCAGGGCGATGGCCATGTTCCAGCAGCAGGCCCGCAAGCTCATGCGCATGCTTCAGGTGTGCCTCGCGCAGCTCGGTGCACAGGCCGCCGATCGGGTTGCGCTTGGCAAGACTCTCGGCTTCCTCATAACCTTTCACGGCATCGACAAGCTGGGTGTGGAGGGCTGAAATGGTTTCTGCAACATCGGGCATGGTTTTTCCTTTCAGTGTCACGAGTGGTCGGTCTTCCGTCTTGCCGGCCCAACGCACGGCGTTCCGCTCCGGTTCCGGCGGTCTGCCGTGCGTCGGCTGTCTGAACCGACGGTGGGGAGCGTCCCGATGACCGACCGGGTGGTGCTGATCGGAACCAAGGGCGGCCCTGCGGTGCGGCCGGGCGGTGCGCTGCCAACCGCGTCGCTTCTGCAACTCGGTGGTCGGCGGATCGTGGTGGATTGCGGGCTCGGCGTTACTGCCGGCATCGCGCGAGCGGGCGTGTCGCTGCTCGACGTGGATCTGGTTTTCGTGACCCATTTGCATTCGGATCACGTTCTGGAACTGGGTCCCTTGCTGCACACAGCCTGGACGACGGGTCGGACGCGCCCAATCACCGTCTATGGCCCACCCGGAACCGATGCCTGTTGGGCGGCGTTCTTGAACTCGATGGCGTTCGACAACCGCATACGGGTCGAGGATGAGGGGCGTGTTCCCTTGGCCGAACTTGTCGATCTGCGGATTTACGAGGAGGGCGAGGTGATGGTGGGCGATCTGAAGGTCACGGCCCTGCGCGTCCACCATCCCCCGGTAAACGACTGCTTTGCGCTTCGCTTCGACCAGGATCACAGTGTCACGTTCTCGGCCGATACCGGTTATTTTCCGCCCCTCGCGGACTTCGCCCGGCACTCGAACCTTCTGGTGCACGAGGCGATGCTGCCCGAGGCGGTCGAAGCGCTGGTCGCCCGCACCAATGGCGGGGACGCGCTTCGCCGGCACCTTCACGCGAGCCACACCACCGCCCAGGATGCCGCGCGGATCGCGCAGGCGGCCGGGGTCGGCCATCTGGCCCTGCATCACTTGATCCCGGCGGATGATCCCGCCTACGGTCCCGACAACTGGGTGGCGGCCGTGCGGCCGCACTGGACCGGGCCGTTGACGATCGGCCGGGATGGTTTGGAAATCGAACTCGAAAGGGTGAAATATGCCGCTGCTGACAAGCTGGATCGAAAGCGCGAATGACCCCGAGGGTGATTTTCCGCTGAACAACCTGCCCTGCGGCGTCTTTTCGGTGGGCGAGGATGAGCCGCGCTGCGGGATCGCGATCGGTGACCGGATTCTGGACCTGACCGCGATGGAGGCCGACGGTCTGATAGACCTCCCCGGCGGACCGGTACTGGACGTGCCGTTCTGGAACGACTTCATGGAACTCGGGCCGGATGTCTGGGCACAGTTCCGGACGCTGCTGCTCGGCTATCTCGTCCAGGGCGCCGAGAGCCGGGGACTCATTGACGGGTATCTGGTCGCGCAGACCGATGCGGTGATGCACCTGCCGTTTCTGGTGTCCGAGTTCACGGATTTCTATGCCAGTCGGCACCATGCTCAGAACATGGGCTCCATCCTGCGCGGTGCAGAGAACGCGCTGCCGCCGAACTGGCTGCACATGCCGCTCGGCTACAAGGGCCGGGCCTCCTCGGTCGTCGTTTCGGGGACCGACGTGCGCCGTCCCTGGGGCCAGTTGCGCACCGGGGACGACGCCCCCCGGTTCGCACCGACCGAGCGTTTCGATTTTCAGCTGGAGATGGGGGCCGTGATTGGACTGCCATCGGACGGGATGGTAGACGTGGCTCGCGCCGATGAGATGATCTTCGGCTATGTCCTGCTGAATGATTGGTCCGCGCGCGACATCCAGGCGTGGGAATACCAGCCGCTCGGCCCCTTCCAGTCCAAGGCGGCGGCGACCACGATCAGTCCCTGGGTCGTCATGAAGGCAGCCCTTGAACCGTTTCGCGTTCAGGGACCCGCGCGCGAGGCACCTCTGCTTCCCTACCTGCAAGAGCCGGGCCCCATGCTTTACAACATCGCGTTGGAGGTGACCCTTGCGCCCGAGGGCAAGGCGGAAACCGTCATCGCGCGGACCAACATGCGCGAGCTTTACTATTCCTCTGCGCAGCAGCTTTGCCATCATGCCACTTCAGGCTGTGCGATGACCGCGGGCGACCTGCTTGGAACCGGCACGATCTCGGGGCCGGATCGGGACAATCGGGGGTGCCTGATGGAGTTGACCTGGGGCGGGACCGAGCCGGTCGTTCTGCAGAACCGGGACGACCGCGAATTCCTGAAAGATGGCGATCGCGTCACATTCCGCGCTGGCGCACAGGGCACTGGCTATCGGATCGGGTTCGGCGAGTGCACGGGCCGGGTCGTGCTGGCGGCCGAGCCACCCGCGTCATGGCGCGGATAAACCGTGGCCCTGGCCAGGGCGAACTCTGGTTCCGGCTGATCTTCAGCATGTGCGGCCTTGTTTTGCTGATAGGCGCCATCGCGTTCCGGGGCATCGCCGGGATTGCCTCGGCCGAGATCGTGCTGATCGGCGCGGCCTTCTTCGGGGGCACAGCGATATGGACGGGGCGCGGCCTGTGGCGCAACCGTTAGCCCGTCGTCGGGCGCCGCAGCGCCGTCACCTCGGCGGCAGCAACCTTTCCGCCGCCCTGAAGCACCAGAAAGACGCCATCGGCTTCGCCCCGCGCCTCGGTGACAAGCGCGTAGTGTTCCACGATATCCGTGCGGAGCAGGTCTTCGCCTTCAAAGCTGCGCAGTTCGAAGGAATAAGTGCCTTCGGGAACGGAGCTTCCGTCGGACGCGAAACCGGACCAGGTGATCTGGTCGGTCGAGACCGGTACTTCGCGTCGATCCACCTCGGTCCCGAAGGCGTTTCGTACGATCAGTTCCGCCCTGTCGGCCCGCGCAACCGGGTTCGGGGCCAGCGTAATCGGCGTGCCGTCGAAGAAGGCGGGCGCGGCGGCGCGGGCCTCCATCCCGACCCAGCCCGCGAATTGCGTCATCCCCAGAAGGCCCATCTGCGCCGACAGCCCCTGAAGAAGCTGGTTGGTCTGCACCTGCTGCTCGACCCCCGAGAATGTGGCCAGTTGGACGGCGAAATCTGACGATTCCATCGGGTTCAGCGGATCCTGATTCTGCATCTGCGTGGTCAGCATCTTCAGGAAGGTTTCGAAATCGGAACTGATGACCCGGGGCGTGGCCGCGCCAGACTGGGCGGTGGCAGGCTGGTTGGCGGTCGATGCGATGTCCATCTGGTATCCTTTCAAAGCCGGATGTCGAGCCCGCCGATCCCGGTCAGGCGCATGATGCCCAGGGGCAGGGGGGGTGGTGCCTCGGGCGCGATGATCTCGCCTGTATCGTCCGTCGCCTCTCTCACTGGGCGGCCGGACTGCCCGCCGCCGCGGAATTCGAAGCCGACAGACCCGTATCCCATCTGGCGGAACTCTTGCGCGAGCGTATCGGAATTGCGGCGGAACAGGTCCAGGGTATCGTCACGGTCGGCATGGATGGCTACGGTGATCCCGGTTTCACCAGCGAGCAGCGTCATCCTGACCCGGCCAAGTTCTGCGGGGGACAGTGTCAGGTCCACGCGTCCGTCGCTGTTCTGCTTCGCCGCCACGACCAGTTGCTCGATCACCGCAGCTGGCGGTGGCGCGGCCGGGGCCGCGCTCTGCAGTGTCTGGGGCGCCGGGGCGGGCGACGCTGCCTGCGGGCCGGTGATCGACGCGGTATCGGCCGCCGCCGGTGGGGTCGCGGGCACCTCGCCTACGCGGTGCGCAGTCACCTCGGTCACGCGGGACGCGGCGACCTCGCCCGCGCGTGAGGAAGCAGCGGCTGTCGGTTCTGCACGCGGGGCAGATGGAAGCTCGGCGGCTTCGGCCGAGGACGGCGCCGAGGGTCTCGCGCGGGATTCGACTTCACGCCCCCCGGGCGGGGTTTCGATCCGCTCGGTCGTTTGGGCGGCGGTCATTGGGACGACGCCATCACTCGGCGAAACCGCGCGGGTCTGCGTCGCGCCGGATTGCTCCACAGACGGCTCGACCGGCGATGCCGTGGATGAGCGCGGAGCCTCGGTTGCGACAGGCGCGGGGAAACTCTCCGTCAATTCTGCGGGTTGCGCCGGGACGGACCTTGGCGCCGCGTCTGCCTGAGGCGCAGGGGGCGGCGCGGGTTCGGGCGGCAGCGTCGCGATCTCGATCGCCTCGTCGCTGTCGGGCAGTTCTACTGTCGGTTCCTCGTCGGGCGGAACGGGTGCCTCGGTGATCGAAGGCTGCGGCGGGGAAGCGGCAACTTCCAGCGCCGGGGCAGCTTTCGGAGCCGCGGTCTCTGGTGCCACGCCTTCGGCGGCCACCTGATCCTTGCGGTCGCCCGGCGGCTTATCGGCCTTGCCGAAGACGTGCTGGAAACGCGAGTCTTCGGGCTCTGCACCTGGTTTCTGCCCCGCTTTTGCAGGGGGCGTCGCACGGGGTGCGGCTGTAGATGGAATCGCGTCCAGCATGGGGCCTCCGACTTCTGCCGTAGGGGGCACTATGCGCGGCGCGGGTTACCGCTTCTTTACCGCCGCCCCGCATGATCGCCCGGTAACGGAGAAACCGGAGGCCCCGCGCCATGATCGTGACCGCACCTACCCAGCCGCCCAATGCGGCCGCCAGCCCCCCCAGCCAGACCCAACGCCTGCGAGAGGTTGCGCAGGAACTGGAGGCGCAGTTCCTGGCCGAAATGCTGCGCGCAGCCGGCGTCGGGAAGGCGCAGGAGGCCTTTGGCGGCGGCGTGGGGGAAGAGCAGTTCGCGTCCTTCCTGGTCGATCAGCACGCCAAGGCACTGGTCGCGCGTGGCGGCATCGGGCTGGCCGAAAGCCTTTTCGCGGCGCTGAGCGCACGGATGAACGCTGCCGAAGGGGCCACGAAATGACTACGCGCACCGAAAAAATCGTGGCCGACTTTCAAGCGCTGTTGCGGCGCGAGGCCGAGGTGATTCGCACCGCGTCCTTCGATCATCTGGAGCGGATCAAGGCGGAAAAGACCGCGCTGACCGACAGGCTGATGGCCTGCGACCCTGCGCCCGATCAGATGGCCTTGACCGCCCTGCAGGCGCAGGCCGCGCGCAACGGCGTGCTGCTGGAGGCCGCCGCGCGGGGCGTGGCCACGGCCCGCCGGCATCTGGAGGAACTGCATGCTGCCGCACTCGGGTTTTCCAGTTACGACCAGTCGGGGCGCGAGGCGCGGATCGGCGCGGCGCGGGCGGGCGAAGCCGATCGGCGCGTCTGACCCGTCACACGCCATCACACCACCGGAAGCCGCGCCCCTGATCGGGCGCGGTTTTCCGTTCTCCACCCGCATCCGGAGGTATCGCGCAAAAGCCGATAAAATCCGCGGGATGTGGCGCCCGCCCATTAGCACTCCGTTCAGGATCGGCGCGCAAAGGTGGCCGGGCATCCAGATGGGTGGCGCGACCGGGAACAGCCCGGGGACGCAGAGGTCAGAACGACTGTCCCGCCAACACGGCACGAACACAACCGGGCGCAAAGCGCCCACCACCAAAGGACGGATAGTATGTCAAGCATTCTGACGAACAACAGCGCCATGGTTGCCCTGCAGACGATGAAGCAGATCAACAAGGGAATGGGCAAGGTGCAGAGCGAGATCTCCACCGGCATGCGCGTCGCCACCGCCAAGGACAATTCGTCCAGCTGGTCGATCGCATCCACGATGAAATCTGATGTCAACTCGTTCAAAACCCTGTCCAACTCGCTGACCTCGGCTTCTGCGATGGTCGGTGTCGCACGCAGCGCTGCCGAGCAGGTTTCCGACATCCTGAAGCAGGTTCAGGAAAAGATCGTTCAGGCCGAAAACCCCGACGCGGACACTGACAAGATCCAGGCAGAAGTGACGGCGCTGACCGAGACCATCGTGTCGATTGCGCAGTCAGCCCAGTACAACGGGATTAACCTGGTCCAGGATGCGGCTGGCGACCAAACGCTTACAGTGTCGATCAATCGTGACGACACTGGCACCCTGACGGTCGGGACACTTGCGGTCGCGGCCCAAGATCTCGAAGTGCTGGGTGCAGCCTTGGTCGTAGGTACGGCAACAGTGGACGATATCGATACGCTGATCGACGACGCCAACACGGCAGCAGCGGCGTTCGGTGCAGCCCAGGCCCGTATTGATGCGCAGAACGACTTCCTGAAGAAGCAGGCCGATGCATTGAAGACCGGCGTCGGCGCCTTGGTCGATGCCGACATGGAAGAGGCCTCGGCGCGTCTGCAGGCGCTGCAGGTCCAGCAACAGCTGGCCACCCAGTCGCTGTCGATCGCCAACCAGGCGCCGCAGAACATCCTGTCGCTCTTCCGCTAAATGCCTTGGGCCGGGGCGGTTGCTGCCCCGGCCCACCTTTCAATCCCGGCTTCACCCGCCGGGTCAGCTTTGGCGCGCCCCGTGAAACGCTGGCGCCCAGCCCCCTGGTTCAGGAAGGACCATCATGAACACCCTGCAGATGTCCCACAGCGGGTACGGCGCGTCGAGCGTCCACATCCGCACCCCCCGCAGCATCGAATACGAACTCCTGGCCCGCGTCACCGCCCGCATCAAGGCGGCCTGTGCCGCGGATGTTCCCTTTGCCCGGCTTGCCGAGGCGCTGACCGAAAACAACGAGATCTGGGTGACCTTGGCCGGGGACGTTGCCGAGGCCAACAACGGCCTGCCCGCCGAATTGCGCGCCCAGCTATTCTATCTGTTCGAATTCACCTTTCAGCACACCCAGAAGGTTCTGAGAGGCGAGGCGAAGGCAGAGGTCCTGATCGACATCAACACCGCCGTCCTCCGTGGGCTGGCGGGGCAGGGGGCGGCGGCATGACCGGCCTGGTCCTGAAGCTCGCCCCCGGCGAGCGGGTGCTGATCAACGGCGCGGTGATCGAGAATGGCGACCGCCGCTCGCGCCTGTCGATCATGACGCCCAACGCGCATATCCTGCGCCTGCGCGATGCGATCCATCCCGAACAGGCCAACACGCCGGTGCGCCGGGTGGCCTATATTGCGCAGCTGGTGCTCTCGGGTGACGCGGACCCGAAAGAGGCGCGCACCCAGCTTCTGCGCGGCATCGAGCAACTCAGCCAGGTGCTGACCGACCACGACAGCCGCGCACTGCTGAATTCGGCCACCACGGCCCTGCTGGAGGGCCAGCACTATCAGGTGCTGAAGGCCTTGCGTGGCCTGATCCCGCGTGAAGAGCGGCTGATGGCCGCCGGAGCGCGACCGCAATGAGCTTCCAGCCGTTCGTTCCCATCACCGGCTACGGCGGCTGGAAATTCCTGAACCGCACCCTGCCGCAGCAGCAGGAGACGTTCAACAAGACGCCCGTCATGCAGCGCGACATGGAGTACTTTCGCGAGAACATCGCCAAGGTCACCTCGGCCGCCGACCTGGTCGCCGACCGTAGGCTGCTGAAGGTCGCGCTTGGCGCGTTCGGGCTGGACGACCAGATCGACGCGCGCGCGCTTGTCCGCAAGGTGCTGGAAGATCCCTTTTCAGATCCCAAGGCGCTGTCGAATCGGTTCAGCGACCCGCGCTACAAACAGTTCGCCCAGGCCTTTGGCTTCGGCGCGGAGACCGGCCCGAAGGTCGCCGAGCAGGGCTTCGCCGATACGATCCTGTCGAAATTCAAGGTGCGCCAGTTCGAGGCCGCGCTGGGCGAGAGCGACGGCGACATGCGCCTTGCCCTTGGCGTGCGCCGCGAGATCGCGGAGCTGATCGCGACCGACTCGACCGACCGCTCGAAATGGCTGGCGATCCTCGGCTCGCGCCCGATGCGCGAGGTCATGCAGACCGCCTTTGGCCTGCCGGATGCCTTTGTCCAACTGGACCTTGAAAAGCAGCTCGACACGCTAAAAAGCAAGGCGCAGCAGGTCTTTGGCGACGACACTGTCGAACAGTTCGCCGACCCCGAGCGGCTGGAGGATCTGATCCGCCGCTTCGTCGTCCGGGCCGAGGCGAAGGCGATCATGCAGGGCGGCGGTGCCACCTCGCCCGCGCTGACGATCCTGCAATCGTCGAGCTTCGTGCCCCTTTGGCAGCAGGAGCCGGGCGGATTCTGGGGCTAGGTCGGCTGAAGAGGCTCATCCCCTCCCCATTGCCGCAGCCAGACGACGGAAGGATGCCGCCGTGTCTTCCGGCTCGTCCGCCGCGATGAAGCCGTCCAACGCGGGCCAGCACTGGATCGCAGCATCCACCATCGGGTCTGATCCCTGGGCATAGAGACCGGCCTGGATCATCAACTCTGCCCGATCATAAGCGCCCAGAAGCCGCCGCGCCTGTTCGATCAGTGCGTTCTCCTCGGCGCTGGCGGCGGCGGGCAGGCTGCGCGAGACCGACCGCAAGAGGTCGATGGCCGGGAAGCGCCCCCGCTCGGCAATCGCGCGGTCCATCACCACGTGCCCGTCCAGCGTTCCGCGCAGGATGTCGGCCACCGGTTCCTCCATGTCCGATCCGGCGACAAGAACGCTGAACACCGCCGTGATATCACCGTCCACGCCCTCCGGCCCCGGCCCGGCACGCTCGGCCAACGCTGTGATCAGATGGCTGACGGATGGCGGATAGCCCCGCATCGATGCCTCCTCGCCTGCGGACAGCGCGACCTCGCGGTGCGCTTCGGCAAAGCGCGTGATCGAGTCCGCAAGAAACAGCACCTGCAGCCCCTGATCGCGGAAATGCTCGGCCACTGCCATCGCCGCCCAGGCCGCACGGCGGCGCGTGAGTGGCGACTGGTCAGAGGTGGCGGTCACGATCACCGACCGCTTCATCCCTTCGGCGCCCAGGACCGTTTCGGTGAACTCGCGCAGCTCGCGGCCTCGTTCGCCGATCAGGGCGATGACCACCACATCGGCTGCGACACCCCGCGCGAACTTGGCCAGCAGCATCGACTTGCCGACGCCTGAGCCCGCGAAAAGGCCGATCCGCTGCCCGCGCACCAACGGCAGCATCGTGTTGAACACCGTAAGGCCAGTCTCCAGACGCCTCCCCAGTCGGCGGCGCGAGGTGGCGGCCGGTGCTTCGGTTCGCAGCGGCCGCATCGTGACACCACGGCGCAAAGGCCGGCCATCGAGCGGGCGGCCGAATGGGTCGACGATACGCCCGATCCAACTGTCGTCGGGGGCGATGCCGGAACTGCCGAGAAGTTCGACGGGGTCACCGATCGCCAATCCTTCGGAGCCGCCGTCGGGCAGGATCGTCGCGCCCTCGCGCGACAGCCGCAGGATTTCGCCCCCGATCCGCAGATCGCGCCCACTCAGGATCGTGACTCGGTCTCCCAGCGCCGCCCGGCCCAGCCCGGTCACCCTCAGCGTGCCGCGTCCGATCTCGGCCAGGCGCCCGACGCGGCGCGTCACGGGCACCTCGGCGATCTGGGCGCGCAGCCCGTCGAATACCGTCCGTTCCATTCGTGAACCCCTGCAAGGCCTTCTGCCACTTACGCTTTCTAAAGGAATCACTCTTAAGCCTTCGTGTAACGGATCGAGGGAGAAGCCCCGGTGTTCAACAGACTGAATGTCTCGATGATGGCGCATGCACTGGCCGGTCACGCATCGGCGAGACAGTCCGCCATTGCGCAAAACGTGGCCCATGCCGACACGCCCGGCTATCGTGCGCGCGATCTTCCCAGCTTTGCAGATGTCTGGCAGGCCAGCAGTGCCGGCGCGATGCGCGGAACCCGCGCGGGGCATCTTGGTCATACCGCCCCCGGCGCGGCGGCCTTTGCCGGCGCTGACCGCAGCCCCGGCACGCAGACCCCCAACGGCAACACCGTCTCTCTGGAAAGCGAGATGGTGAAGGCGGCCGAGGTACGCCAGCAGTTCGAGATGGCGCTCGCCATCGCCAGCAGTGCCAGCAACATCCAGCGCACTGCGCTGGGGCGCGGCAAGTAAAGGGTTCCCCATATCATGAGTGATCTGACCAAGACCCTGGCGCTGTCGGCTTCGGGCATGCAGGCGCAGGCACAACGCCTGCGCCATGTCTCTGAAAACATCGCGAACAATGACACTCCGGGCTACCGCCGCAAGCTGACCTCGTTCGAGGCGGTGATGGCCCCGCTTACGGCCAATCCGGCAAGCGGCTCGTCCGATCGGATGGAGCTGGTGCGCGCCCGTGACGTGCAGCTTGACCGCCGCGAACTGCCGCTGGTCTTCGATCCTGGGCACCCTTTGGCGGATGACAGTGGGCATTACAGCGGATCGAACGTCGATCTGGTGGTCGAGATCGCGGACGCGCGCGAAGCACAGCGCAGCTACGAGGCGAACCTGAAAATGTTCGATCAGGCCCGCCAGATGACAATGTCGCTCATTGAACAACTTCGTCGATAAGGGAAATCCAGAATGGAAATGAAAGCGATTTTCGCGGCCCAGAATTACGCCCAGGCCCGGCCGGCCCTGATGCCGCAACCGGGCGCGCGGGCCGAAGGTGCCGAGAACGGCTTTGCCACGGTTGCGGGCTCGTTCATCGAGACGCTGAAGAACGCCGAGGCAACGTCGAAGGCTGCGATGGTCGGCGGCGCGGACCCGCACGCCCTGGTCCAGGCATTGAGCAGTACGCAACTGGCGGTCGAAACCGCCGTGACGGTGCGCGATCGGGTGGTCGAGGCGTATCAGGAAATCCTGCGGATGCCGGTCTGATGCACGAAGCAGTCTTCTTCGACACGATGCGGCAGGGCCTTTGGGTCGCGGTGATGATTTCGGCCCCGATTCTGGCGGTCGCGCTGATCGCCGGGGTGTCGGTTGGTCTGTTTCAGGCGCTGACCTCCGTGCAGGAGATGACGCTGACCTTCGTGCCGAAGCTTCTGGCAATGCTGGTCGTCTTCTGGATGACGATGAGTTTCATGTCGGGCGCGCTTGTCAGCTTCTTCCAGGCGCGCATCGTGCCGCTGATCGCCGGGAGCTGAGCGATGGAGAATGCAACCTACGCCTCGCTCGCCCGGCAGTCGGGTTTGATGCGCGAGATGGCGGTCGTCGCGCAGAACATCGCGAACCAGTCGACCACCGGCTTTCGGCGTGAGGGGCTGGTGTTCTCCGAATACGTCGAGGCGCTGGACGGGGCCGAGCCGTCGCTGTCGATGGCGCGCGCCCATGCCCGCAGCTTCAGCCCGGTTCAGGGTGCGTTGACACAGACCGGTGGCAACTTTGATTTCGCGATCGAGGGCGCGGGGTTCTTCCTGATCGAGACGCCCGAAGGCGAGCGGCTGACGCGCGCGGGCCATTTCACTCCCAATGCCGAAGGCGAGCTTGTCACGCCGGACGGCCATCTATTGCTTGATGCCGGCGGCGCGCCGGTCTTCGTGCCGCCCGATGCGCGCCAGGTCAGCCTGGCCGCCGACGGCACTCTGTCGGCGGATGGCCTGCCGATCACGCAGATCGGCCTGTTCCTGCCGGCAGATCCCACGGACCTGTCGCGCGTAGCCGGCGTGATGTTCCGCGCCGAGGGCGGGGTGGAGCCGATCGAGGGCGGCCGCATGGTGCAGGGCTTCCTTGAAGAATCGAACGTCGATCCGCTGACCGAGATCGCGCGGATGATCGAGGTCAGCCGCGCCTACGAGATGGGCCAGACCTTTCTGGACCGGGAAGACGAACGCATCCGCGGCGTCATCCGCACCCTTGGAGCATAGGAGAAGCCATGCGCGCCCTTCAGATCGCCGCCACCGGCATGAGCGCCCAGCAGATGCGGGTTGAGGTCGTCTCGAACAACCTCGCGAACATGAGCACCACGGGCTACAACACCCGCCGCGCCGAGTTCGCGGATCTGCATTACCAGCAGGTCACCCGCCCCGGGACGATCAGCGCCTCGGACGGTTCGGTCCTGCCCACCGGCGTGCAGGTCGGCCTCGGCGTGCGGCCCGCGGCCGTCAGCGTGATGCTGGCGCAGGGGTCGCTGTCGATGACCGGCGGCGACCTCGACATCGCGATCGAGGGGCGCGGGTATCTTGAGGTCACGCTGCCCTCGGGCCTGTCGGCCTATACCCGCGACGGCGGGCTGAAGCGATCGGCCGACGGGCTGATCGTCACCTCCGACGGCTACGAGGTGGTGCCCGGCGTCGTCATACCGAACGATGCGCGCAGCCTGTCGATCAACGCCGCGGGCGAGGTCTGGGCCTATTTCAACGACCGGGTCGAGGCCGAACTTCTGGGCCAGTTCAGCCTCGCGGGGTTTGCCAACGAAAAGGGGCTGGAGGCGATGGGCTCCAACCTTTTCCTCGAAACCGCCGCCTCCGGCCCCGCGCTGGTGGGCGAGCCGGGCACCGACGGGCTGGGTACAATGCGCCAGGGGTATCTGGAAGAAAGCTCGGTCGATGCGGTGCGCGAGGTGACCGAACTGATCAAGGCACAGCGCGGTTACGAATTGAATGCCAAGGTCATCACCGCCGCAGACCAGATGCTCGGCGCGACGACGCAGGTGCGCTGATGCGCTTGGCCGCCACAGTTGCGCTTGCTCTGGTGGCGCTGCCGGCGGCGGCCGAGACGCTGGTGGCCACCCGCACGATCCGCGCCCAGGCGATCATCGAGCCGCAGGATCTGACCTTCGCCGCCATCGCCACCCCCGGCGCGCTGGACGACCCGTCCGAGGTCGTCGGAATGGAGGCGCGGATCGTGCTATACGCCGGTCGGCCGATCCGCCCCGGCGACATCGGCCCCCCGGCAATCGTGGAGCGCAACCAGATCGTGGCTCTGGTGTTTCGTAACGGAACCCTGACGATCGCCGCCGAGGGGCGCGCACTGGGCCGGGGCGGGGTGGGCGACATGGTGCGCGTGATGAACCTCGCCTCGCGCAATACCATCACCGGCATCGTGGAGCCGGATGGTTTCGTCTCCGTCTCGGGCGGGTTCTCCGCCGCAACACCCTGAAGGATGCGCCCCATGCGTTCGCTGCCTCTCTTTCTTCTACTGGCCCTGCCGCTTGCCTGCGGCCGCCTGCAGGACGTGGGCAAGGCCCCGGAGTTCAACCCGCTGGAGGGCAGCAACCAGCACCACGCGATGTACAGCGCGCAACTGCCCGACAGCGTGGACCGTCGGCGCGGCACGGATGACGCCTCGCTCTGGACGGCCAACCAGCGCTCGCTTCTGGGCGACCGGCGCGCGGCAAAGCGCGGCGACATCCTGACCGTGGTGATCCAGATCGACGAACAGGCCGAGATTTCGAACAGCACGGGCCGGTCGCGCGACGGATCGGAAAGCATGGGCATCCCGCAGTTCCTGGGCATCCCGCAGCGGATCGACCGGAACCTGCCGGAAGGGGCCAGCATGGGCAATGCCGTCTCAACGAATTCCGCCAGCAGCTACCGCGGCGACGGCTCGGTCCGCCGCCGCGAGAAGATGACCCTGCGCATCGCCGCCACCGTGGTGGAGCGGTTGCCGAACGGCGCGATGCGGATCGAGGGCACGCAGGAGGTGCGGGTGAACTACGAACTGCGCGAGCTTATCGTCAGCGGCTACGTCCGCCCCGAGGATATCAGCCGCCAGAACGAGATCACCTATGACCGGATTGCCGGGGCACGCATCTCCTATGGCGGGCGCGGGCAGATCAGCGATGTGCAGCAGCCCCGCTACGGCCAGCAGATCACCGACATCCTGCTTCCGTTCTGAGGGCCATCATGCGCAAGCTTCTTCCCCTGCTTCTGATCCTGATCGGCATCGGCGCCGGTGCGGGGGCAGGCTTCGCCCTGCGCCCACCGCCGAAAACCGACGGTGCCGAGGCGCCCGCCCCTGTTGCCGCCCCGGCCAAGCCCAGCGAATTCGTGCGCATCAACAATCAGTTCATCGTACCCGTGGTCGAAGGCGGCCGTGTCGCCGCACTGATCGTTCTGGCGCTCAGCCTCGAGGTCGATGAGGGCACCAGCGAAGGGTTCTATGCGCGCGAGCCGAAGCTGCGCGACGCTTTCCTTCAGGTGTTGTTCGACCACGCCAATGCCGGCGGGTTCCGCGGCAACTTCACCGAAAGCACGGCGATGGTCTCGCTGCGCCAGGCGCTGCGCGAAACCGCACGGCAGGTGGTCGGGCCGACCGTTCAGGACGTTCTGATCACCGACTTCGCGCGCCAGGACAACTGAGCGCGCGCCCTAGCGGCGGCCAAGCTCGGCGAGCCGCGACAGGGCATCATCCCGTCCCAACGCACGAGAGGCCGCGCGCCGTGCGCGCTCCACCTCGGACTGGGCGCGCGCCAGCGCCATGTTCGCCTCACCCAGTCGGACCAGCCGAGCGGCCTCCAGCCTTGCGTGGGTGGCCGCATCCATCCCCTCGTCGATCGGCATCGGGCGCAGGGTGGTGATGGTCTGGCGCGCCTTTTCCTCGGCTGCGCAGGCGCGGCGCAGGTCGGCGAGCGCCGCGTCACGCATCATCGCGGTGATCTGGCCCAGCGCTGCCAGCTTCTTCGGATCGGGGGCGCGTGCGGTCATTTCCATCCTCCCTTGGCCTTGGCGCGCATCGCTTCCGAGAAGCGGATCGCGGCGGCGACCGCGCGGTAGTGACCCGGTTTGATTTCCTGCCCGACCTCCACGGTGGCGTGGATCGCGCGGGCGGTGGGCGGGTCGGAATGGATCGGCACGCCGGCCTCGGCCGCCAGTTCGCGGATCCGCGCGGCGATCTCGTCCGCGCCCTTGGCCAGGCAGACCGGCGCGCCGGGGCTGGAGCGGTCCCATTTCAGCGCCACGGCGTAGTGGGTCGGGTTCACGATCACCACGTCGGCCTTGGGCACGTCGGTCAGCATCCGGTTGGTGGCGATGTCATAGGCCCGCTGGCGCCGCTGCTGCTTCATGTGCGGGTCGCCCTCGGACTGCTTCACCTCGTCCATCATCTCCTTGCGCGTCATGCGGTTCTTGCGCAGGTGGTCGTGGCGCTGCCACAGATAATCCACCGCGCCCACGCTCAGCGCGATCAGCAGCGACAGGCCCAGGAAGGCCACCACCAGTTCCGCCAGCAGCCGGGCAATCATCCCCGGCGCCAGATGCAGCGCGCCCACGATGTCGGGCAGGCGGGTCATCAGGTAGATCCACAGCGCGACCGAGATGATCGTCAGCCGGACGCAGGACTTGGCGAATTCGAACAGGCCCGACCGGCCGAACTTCTGCTTGGCGTTCGAGATCGGAGAGATCCGGCTCATCTTCGGCTTCAGCTTCTCGGGCGCGAAGACCAGTCCGCGCATCGCGAACAGGCCCACCATCACCATCAGTCCCGGCAGCAGGAGGAAGGGCGCGGCCCCCAGCGTCGCTTCAAAGATCAGCCCCCCTGGCAGCGCGCTGCCCGAGGTCAGGAACAGCCGTGCCAGATCGTCTGCCCGGTCCAGCAGCACCATGCCGCTGTCGCCCATCCGCTGCACCGCCGCAGCACCCGGGATCAGCGCCGCGATCAGCAGGCCGGCATAGGCAGCGGCGGTGTTCAATTCGGCCGAGCGCGGAATCTCGCCGCGCTTGCGCGCCTCGTCCAGCTTGCGCTGGGTTGGTTCATGCTCCTTTTCGGCGCTGTCCTCTTCCTCGGCCATCAGGGCGCCGTGAAGGGGTTGGCAAGGAACCGGTCGAAGGCCAGCATCCAGACGCCCAGCAACGGCACCGAGACCAGCATCAGCAGAGCCAGCCCGCCCAGCGTCAGCGCCGGCGCGCCGACCAGCACGACCATCAGCTGCGGCATCGCCTTGTTGATGACGCCAAGCGCCACGTTGTAGATCAGCGCCGCGATCACGAAGGGCGCGGCCAGCGTGAAGGCCAGGGTGAAGGCGCGCGCCACCTGCGCGGTGCCCCATTCGGCCATCACCGCGGGGCTGGGCAACTGCCCGGCGGGCAGCAGGTCATAGGACAGGATCAGCGCCTCGGCCGCGCGCACGTGCAGGCCAGCGGCGACGGCCAGCGCCAGCCCCGCGATCAGCAGCAGCTGCGCCATCGCCGGCTGCGGGTCGGCGCCCGCGCCGCCGAAGAACTGCGCCAGCGACGTGGCCTGCGCCGCCATCGTGCCCGCGATCTGCAGCGCCATGACGAACAGCCGCAGCGCCAGCCCCAGCGACAGGCCCGCCAGCACCTCGGTCAGGATCATCAGCGCGCCGGGCGTGCCGCCGTCCAGCATCGCCAGCAGCCCCGGCAGCACGGCGGGAGAGACGACCAGCGTGAACGCCAGCGTCAGACCCAGGCGGATGCGCATCGGGATCATCTGCTCGCCGAAGACCGGCAGTACCGCCATCGCGGCCCCCACGCGCAGGAACACCAGAAAGCCCGCCGCCAGCGCCTCTTGCCCCAAGGCGGCGAAGCCTGCCAGCGCCTCGGTCACCTCGGGTGTCACGCGGCCACCATGCCCACCAGCGCGGGCCGCGCCTCCAGCCCGATCTCCTCGAACGACAGCACCGGCGCGGACAGGCCCCGCGCGGCCAGCACCATCCGCAGGAACCGCCGCCGCCGGGTGGAGGTGACGATGGCCGCATGCACGCCGGTTTCCCCCGCCCGCGCGATCCGCTCGGCCAGGCTTTGCGCCAGCCGGTTGAACTCGTTCGGCGGCAGCGCGATGTCGATCTGCCCGCGGTCGCCCTCGACCTGATAGGCGGCAAAGGTCTCTTCCCACTCGGGCGCCAGCTGGATCAGCGGGATCGTCCCGTCCGCGCGCTTCAGCTCGGCGACCAGCTGAAAGCCCAGCCGCTGGCGGACATGCTCGCAGATCGCCTCGGGCCCGGCATGGGTCTGCCGCATCTCCGAGATCGCTTCCAGGATCAGCGGCAGGTTGCGGATCGACACGCGCTCCTCCAGCAGCAGGCGCAGAACCGCCAGCAGCATCTCCAGCGGCACCTTCTCGGGCACCAGATCGTCCAGCAGGCGCCGGTTCGCATCGGCCCGCCGCTGGTCCGACAGGTCGGTCATCGCGTCCAGCTGCTTGCGCAGACCCTTCAGCGTCAGAAGCCGGGCGAAGTTGCGCTTGATCACCTCCAGCAGATGGGTGGCCAGCACCTCGGTCGGCGCGACCACCGTCGCGCCCGACAGGGCCGCGGCCTCGCGCTGGTCGGGGGGCAGCCAGCGCGCGGGGGCGCCGTAGACCGGCTCGCGGACATCCGTCCCTGCGGGCAATTCCACCCCGTCGCCGGGCAACAGCGCCAGCACCCGGTCGGGCTGCAACTGGTCGCGCGCCTGTTCGACGCCGTGGATGCGGATGCGGTAGCTGCCCGCCGGCAGGCTGGCGTCGTCGGTCAGGCGCAGTTCCGGCAGGATCAGCCCGTAGGTCGTCGCCACATGGGCGCGCATGTTCACGATCCGGGCATCAAGGCCGGTGGACGGATCCAGCACCATCGCCACCAGGTCGGGGGCGAATTCCACGTGGATGTCGTCCAGATCCAGCATGTCGCCCATGGAACGCTCGCGCGGCGGTGCGGCGGCCTCGGGCGCGTTCGCGGCGGCGGCCTCGGCGGTCTGACGGCGCAGCATGATCACCGCCGCCGCCCCCAGCACGCCTGCCCCGGCGACAAAGGGCAGGAACGGCAGGCCGGGCACCAGCGCGAAAAGCCCCATCAGCAGCGCCACCGTGAACAGCGCCGCGGGATAGCGCCCCAGTTGGCCGATGATCGCCTGATCGGTCGCCCCCGTCGCACCGCCGCGTGCCAGCAGCAGGCCCGCACCGACCGAGATGATGACGGCGGGGATCTGGCTGACCAGCCCGTCGCCCACAGTCAGGATGGCATAGGTCTCGAACGCGCGGCCCAGCGGCATCCCGTGGACCAGCGTGCCCACCACCAGGCCGACGATGATGTTCAAAAGCGTGATCAGCAGCCCCGCGACCGCATCGCCCTTCACGAACTTCGATGCGCCGTCCAGCGAGCCGAAGAACGTGGTCTCCTGCTGCTCGCGCTCGCGCCGGGCCTTGGCCTCGGCATGGTCGATGGCGCCCGCGTTCATGTCGCTGTCGATGGCCAGCTGCTTTCCCGGCATCCCGTCCAGCGCGAACCGCGCCGACACCTCGGCCATCCGTCCCGCGCCCTTGGTGATGACGATGAAGTTGACGATCAGCAGCACGCAGAAGATCACCACGCCCAGCATCACGCTGCCGCCCATGACAAAATTCGCGAAGCCCTCGATCACCTCGCCGGCCGCGTGCGTGCCGGTATGCCCTTCGCCGATGATCAGCTTGGTGGACGACACGTTCAGCGACAGCCGCAGCATCAGGCTGGCCAGCAGGATCGTGGGGAAGGCCGAGAAGTCCAGCGGCCGCTGGATGAACAGCGTCACCGTGAAGATCAGGATCGCCAGCCCGAACGAGGCGGCCAGCCCGACGTCCAGCAGCCAGGCCGGAACCGGCAGCACCATCATCACGATCACCGCCATCAGCGCGACGGCCAGCAGCACCGTGGGCTGGAAGATCGCCTTCAGATCAAGCGTCACGGCATCAACTCCTCTTGCGCCGCGACCAGCGGCCGCGCGCCGTCGCCACCGATGAACAGCGATCCCATCGCCGTGCCGCCCGCTGGCGCGGCGGCCAGCGAGACCATCGGCATCTCGTCGCTCTCATCCGTCGCCACCAGCGACCCCATCGCCCCGCCGCCTGCCGCAACGAACAGCGGATAGGTGTTCACACGCTCCCGCTGGGGCCGCAGCGGGGCGGGCGCGGGTTCCTCGGGCAGCAGCGCCTCCAGCGCGGGCAGAACCGGCACCTGCCCGTCATCCTCGTGCAGGAAGCGGGCGCGGTGGGTCTCGAACGTGGCGCGGTAGCGGTTTGCATGTTCCGGCGTGCGGGAATGATAGGCGCCGGCGGCCTTGTCCCACGATCCCAGCTCGGCGTGCAACTCGCTCAGGAAGCGCGCGGCGTACATCGCGTTGCCACGCGGGTCGAACATCGCCTCGATGGACTCGAAATGCTGGCCGTGCCAGCGATAGTTGATCTGGAAGCAGCCGACATCGAAGCTGCGCGCGCCGCGCTTGAAGTGGTCGTAGACAAGGGCAAGCGCCGCGTCGCGGCTCTCGTGCCAGCTGCCCTTGCCCTCCATGTTGACGGTCCACGGCCAGGGGCGGAACGCGCCGTCGCGCCGCCGCCCGGTCTCGGTCAACGAGATCGCTTTCAGCACCGACAGCGGCACGCCAGAGGCATCCGAGGCCTCGATGGCCGCGCGGTCGCAGACCAGAGACAGGTCAGCCGCCGCTTGCGCGGGCTGCGGGGTCAGCCAGCCAAGGGCCGCACAAAGCGAAAGGATCGCAGAGGTGTTTCTCACCGTCAGCCCGCAGTTCTTGCAGCACAAGGCCGCACCCTATCGGGCAGGTCTTTCCAATTGGTAACCACAGGCGCGGTCTGGCCGCGTGGCAGGGGTTAAGTTCAGGTAAACAAAAATCCTGAAATCATTTAAAACCAGTAGTTTGGAATTTTGCTCACGCGTGAGCAGACCGTGAGCAGACCTTGAATCAAAGGGGGCGCGGCCCTGAAAGCCGCGCCCCCCAAAATGCCTCTCGACCGATCAGATCGCGCCGTCGATCCAGCTCTGCAGCGCCGCCTTGGGCGCGGCACCGACCTTGTTCGACACCACCTTGCCGTCCTTGAATAGGAACAGCGCCGGAATGCCCCGCACCCCAAGTTGCGACGGCGTGCCGGGGTTGTCATCCACGTTGACCTTCACGATCTTCACCTTGCCGGCATAGCTATTGGAAAGCTCTTCCAGCGCCGGGCCGATCTGCTTGCAGGGGCCGCACCATTCGGCCCAGAAATCGACGACGACGGGGATATCGGACTTCAGCACCTCGGTATCGAAGGTGCTGTCGGTAACGGCGACGGTGGCCATGTCAGTCTCCTTGCGGGAATTGCGTTGGGGGGAACCTATGGACGCCCCCCCGCCGCGTCAAGGCAGCGCCGCGCGACGCAGGGCCGCCATGACCAGATCGGCGGGCAGGATCATCAGCAGCGGCCCCCGCGTCCACAGCAGCGCCGTCTCGATCCGCCGGTCGGGCCAGATCTGCGCCAGCCCGTGGGCATAGGCCCCCATCTGCCTGAGCAGCCCCTCGGGCACGTCTTCTGGCCGGTCCGGGATCACGGCGTTCGATTTGTAATCCACCGCCAGCACCCGGTCGGGCTGCAGGATCAGCCGGTCGATCGTGCCGATCAGCCGCCGCCCGTCCAGAACGGCCGCGATCTCCACCTCAGCCAGTGCCTCGGGGCCGAACAGCGACGCAAGGTCGGGATGATCCAATACCGCGCGCGCCTCGGCCAGCAGGCTGCCATGATCCGGCCCGGCGATGCTGGAAGCGACAGCGGGCCAGTCGGCACGGGGCAGCATCGACAGATGTTCCAGCAGCAGATGCAGCAGCGTGCCGCGCGCCATCGCCGCCGCCTGATCACCCGCGCCGCCCTCTGCGCCCATCACCTTCGCTCCGCCAAGGTCCGAGGGCGACAGCGGCGCAGCGGGTCGATCGACCAGCGCGGCGGCTGTCGTGGCCCAGTCCGGCAGTTTCGGCGTGGGCGCCCGTTCCGGGACCGGCGTGGCCTCTGGCGCAGGCCAATTCCCCTGCGCCAGCCGCAACATCGGCGCGGCAAAGCCCTCCGGCGCCGCGACCTCGGCCGCGCTGGCACGGCGCATTGCTGCCTCGACCCGGCGATACCAGCTGTCGCCCTCGGGCTTCACCTCTCCCGCCGCCGCGACGATCAGCCAGGATTCCGCGCGCGTCAGCGCCACGTAGAGCAGGCGCAACCGCTCCTCGGCATCTCGTTTGGCCAGTTCCGCGCGGGCCGCCGCGACTTCGTCCGGCGCTTCGGCAGACGTGCCGCCCCAGACTGCCCGTCCACCCGTCAGTCGCACCACCGGGCCGGAGATCCGTGGCTTCCGGTCACCGGTGTCGGGCAGAATGACCACCGGCGCCTCCAGCCCCTTGGCGCCGTGCACCGTCATCACCCGGACCATGTCGCCCGCACTGTCAAGCTGGCGCTTCACCTCGACCGCGTCGCCGGCCAGCCAACCCAGGAAGCCGGTCAGGCTGGGCACTTCCAGCCGCTCATAGGCCAGCGCCTGCGCCAGGAACGCGTCGATCCCGTCTTCTGCCTCGGTCCCCAGCCGGGCGATCAGCCGCCGCCGCCCGCCGTGGCGCGTCAGCATCCGCTCGATCAGTTCATAGGGGCGCAGGAAATCCGCCTGCCGCCGAAGATCCTGCAAGACCTCCAGCCCCGGCGCACCAGCGCGGTCGCGCAGCCTGGCCCACAGGTATCCCCGTCGACCCTGGGCCAGGTCGTAAAGCTGCGCCTCGGTCCAGCCGAAGAGCGGCGAGCGCAGGCAGGCGGCCAGCGACAGGTCATCCTCGGGCGTGGCTAGGAACGACAGGAGCGCCGTCAGATCCTTCACCGCCAGTTCGCCGCCCAGTCGCAGGCGGTCGGCGCCCGCGACCGGCAATCGCGCCGCCTTCAACGCTGCGATGATCTGGTGAAACAGCGCCGACCGGCGCTGCACCAGGATCAGGACGTCTCCGGCCGTCATCCGCTTCGGGCCGTCCCGCGTCGGCACCTGAGTGCCGGCGTCCAGCATGGCCTGCACCTGTTCCGCGATGCGGCGCGCCAGAATGGTGTCGTGATGTTCCGTGGGCAGGACGTCCACCGGGTCGAACCAGTCCCGATCCTCGGGGTCCTCGGCGTTGGGCACCACCGGCCACAGGTCCACGCGCCCCGGCATGGCGTCGAAATAGGCCAGATGCCGCACCGGACCGCCGAGGCCCGCGTCATCGCCAAAGACGTGATCGACCAGCCCGAGAATCGCGGGCGAGGAGCGGAAGGAATATTCCAGCGCCTCGTCCCGCAGGGGCACCTGCACCTCGGCCAGCCGCGCGGCGAAGTGGTCACGCATCCGGTCAAAGGCGCGCAGATCCGCGCCCTGAAAGGAATAGATAGACTGCTTCTTGTCGCCCACGACGAAGATCGTCCGCCCGGCATCCCGCGCGCCTTGCCCTGCGGTGAACTCCTGCGCCAGCAACTCGATCACGCGCCACTGGTCCGGGCTGGTGTCCTGCGCCTCGTCCACCAGGATGTGATCGACGCCGCCATCAAGCCGGTAGAGCACCCATTGCGCGACCGAGGGATCGGTCAGCAACGCCACCGCGCGGCCAATCAGGTCATCGAAATCCAGCCACCCGGCGCGGGCCTTGCGCTCGGCATAACGGGACAGAAAGGCGGTGGCGAAGCGATGCAGCGCGGCTGTCTGCTCTGCCGCAGCAAGCGCCAGCCGGCGGGGACGCGCGGCCTCAACCCGCTGCATCAGGTCTTCCAGTGCGGGCAAATCTGCGCCGAGCGCTTCGCGGGTGGCCTTTGTCGGGAAACTGCCGATCTTGGCGGTGAACGGCGCGGCCGCTGATTTGCCTGTCAGCAGCACAACTTCAAGTTCAGTCAGAGCGGCGAGATTCGGCTGGCGGAGCGCGCCAAGTCGCGCGGCCGCCTTTACGTCGTTCGCGCTTCCCAGCGCGATGATTGGCGTTATCCGCTGCAAAAGGCTCAGGTCATCCGATCTCAATACATCAGCCAGGATCGCAGCTTCGCTGTCGTCCGGCCTCAGACGAAACAAGGCGCGGGCCTCATGGGAGGTGAGCGCGTCCGCAAAGCCCGCCGCGTTCCGGGCGATGGTCTCCGTCAGATCGCCGAACTCCGCTCCGGTGAAGATCGCGGCCAGACCGTCCAACGCCCCCGGATCGGCGCCGGCCAAATCCTCCACGATCTCCTCGCGCAGACGGCGGGCGCCGCGGTCGTCCAGTTCGGTGAAATTCGGCGAAACACCTGCTTCAAGCGGGAAGCTGCGCAAGAGGGACGCGCAAAACGCATGGATCGTCTGGATCTTCAGCCCGCCCGGTGTCTCGATCGCGCGGGCGAACAGACGGCGCGCCTCGCGCAGGGTTTCTGGCGCGACCTCATCCTCGATTCCCAGATCGCGCAGCGCGGCGCGCAAGGCATCGTCGGGCAGCATCGCCCAGCCACCCAGCCGGCCGAACAGGCGGTTCTGCATCTCACTCGCGGCCGCCTTGGTATAGGTCAGGCACAGGATCCGGCTCGGCCGTACGCCTTGGAGCAGAAGCCGCGCCACACGGTCGGTCAGCACCCGCGTCTTGCCCGACCCGGCATTGGCCGAAAGCCATGTGGAGGCCACCGGATCGGCCGCCCGTACCTGCCGTTCGCTGGCCGCAGAGCGGGTCATCCGACATCCTCTGGCCGCGCGGGATCGCTGAGTGCCCATTCGCCGAAGCGCGACAGATGGTCGTAATCGCTTTCGTCGCGCTCAGCGAACATCGCGCGGCGGGCGGTGTAACCTCGGCTTCGGCTGCTGTAGGCGCCGATCAGGCGGTGCAGATCCGCCCAGGCGCTGTCCCAGTCGCCCTCGTCGGACCTGATCTCCTCGATCTTCGGCGTCAACCCCAGCCCGACGTAGGACACCCGCGCTACCTGCGCCGGGCCGAGACCCGGAAACGCGCCACGCTCTGCCATCGCGGCCTCCAGCAGAAGTTGCTTGTCGAAGGCCTGCTGCTGTTTCTTCGACGGCGGGGTGCCGGTCTTGTAGTCGATGATGTGCAGCCGGCCATCAGGCAGCCGGTCAATCCGATCGGGCCGCGCGGACAGGCGGAAGTCGAGGCCATCCAGCGGCGCAGTTCCGCGATCCTCGATCAGCACGGGGCGGCCGGCCTGCGCCGCCTCCCAGTCCAGATACCAGTCGGCCACGCGGGCCAGACGTGCCAGCCACAGCCGGCGGGCGGCCTGCCACGGTACCTCTGCCGTCAGCACCTGTTCGGCAAGCGTCATCAGGCGCGCGCGGTCGTGCGGCGGCGCGGCGCTCTGGAACGCCTCGAACACCTTGTGCAGCGCCGTGCCGCGCAGGCGGGCATCGGCGTCGGGGTGAAGCGGATCGAGCGGGCGCAGGCGCAGGATGTATTTCGCGTAGACTTCATAGGGGTCGCGGATCAGGCGCGAGATGCCGGTGACCGGAAGTTCGCGCGGCCGTGCGGCAACCGGAGGGCGGGGTGAGGGGCGCGGGGCTGGAGGGGCCGGCGCGGCGGAGCGGTCGAGTGCGTCGGAAAGCGTCAGCCAGTTCGCGCCGCGGGACCGCATCGCCGCCAGCGCCGCCTTGCCACCCTGTTCGGGCAGGCCGTCCAGAAGGTTCGTCAGGCGGTTCAGCCAGCGCGAGGGCACGGTCTGCGCCTCGGCGTCGCGGATGGCGCGGGACAGCACGACCTGTCGCGCGGCGACGGCCTGCTGGAAATCATGCGCGGCCAGCCCCACGCGGCGCTCGGGCAGCAGCAGCCCGCACTGCAGCCGCATCTGACGGTTCAGCCAAGGATCTGGCGGCGGCAGTTGCGGCCAGATGCCGTCGTTCAACCCACCCAGGATCATCAGATCTGCGCCCTGCACGCGGGCCTCCAGCGTGCCCCAGATCATCACCCCCGGATGGGGTTGTGCGGGGTCGCGCACCTGCTCGCCCTCGATCACGGCAGAGAACAGATCGGCGTAGTCCACGGGCGTGTAGTCGCCGCCGTGCCCGGCCTCGGCCGCCAGCGCGTCCACCGTCGTGCGCGCGGCCTCGCCGGCCTCTTCCAGCCACAATTCTCCGGTGCCATCCGGGGAGGGCCCCGCCGCAAGGGTTTCGGCAATCCGCAGGTGATTCGCCAGATGATCGGCCAGCGGACGGGTTTCGATGGCGGCCAGACCATCCAGCGTCGCCGCCAGCCATTCGGCCCAGCTGAGGGCGTCTGCCTCGGTACGCGTGTATGCCCAGGCGATCAGATCGCCGGGCTCGGGGAAGGCCGGGCCGTGGCGGCGGAGGTGCAATTCCAGTTCGCGCGTCAGCCGTAGATGCGGGCCGCGGTCGGCGCCGGTGTGTGTCAGCGGGTGTTTCAGAAGCGCGATCAGCCGCTCTGCTGTCAACTTTTGCCCGAAGAGCCGCGGGATCTGGCGCAGGAAGCGGCCTGGCGGGGACAGCGCCAGTGGACGGCCGGCGCTGTCGTCGGGCAGTATGCCCCATCGGTCCAGCGCCGCCGTGACCTGCCGGGTCAGCATCCGGTCCGGCGTGATCAGCGCGGCGGTCTGTCCCTCCTGAACTGCGTGACGCAGCACAAGCGCGATCGCCAATGCCTCGGCCCGGGGCGAAGGCGCCTCGATCAGTGTCATCTCGCCCGCGGCGGTGGTGATGCCGGTCAGCTGCGGCCCCTCGACCATCCAGCGGTCGGTCACCGGAGCCGGGCGCAGGGCAAGCGAGATCAGCCGGTTCCGTTCGGGGCAGGCGGCAGCGGCGCCGTCCCATAGCGCCACCTCGGCGGGATCCAGGTCCAGCGCCTGCATCAGCCGGGCAAAGCGGAACTGCGGATGATCCTCGGCCGTAGTCGCGTCGGTCATGCCCTGCCAGACGTCGGCGGGCGTGTCGAAATCGAATCCGGGCAGGATCACCGCGCCCTGCGGCAGCCGAGCGACCGCGTGCAGGAAGGCCTGCGTCGCCCCGCGCGATCCGGTGGAGCCTGCGACAAGGATCGGGTGGTCGGGCGGGGCCTCCGCCCATCGGGTGGCCAGCCGCTCCACAGCCATGCGCTGGCGCGCCTCGGTGTCCGGCGCCTCGGCGGCGAACCAGGGCGCGAGGGCCTGAAGGAAGGTGCGGCTGCGTTCCCAGTGGCGGGAATGATCGGCCACATCTAGCGCGGCGATGCAGTCGGGGCTGACGCCTTCGCCCTGCATCTCGTCCAGCAGCTTTGCCAGGCTGTCGGCCAGATCGTAGATCGCCGCGCGGGGTGCAAGGTCGGGCTGGGCGTCGAGCAGTTGCGCCACAGCCTGCGCCAGTTCCAGCCTGCGGCGCAGAGGCGGCACGGCGGGCGGCAGACCGGCGACCGGGTCGGTGGCCAGATCGGTGATCAGCCTCAGCCGTGGCAGCAGCCGCGCGCCGCGGTCCGCCAACAACTCCCGCAGGCGTCGCTGCATCCGGCGCGTGTTCACGTAGACCTCGACGCGCGCCATCGCCTCGGGCGGGCGGCCGTCCATGCGGGCGATCAGCCCATCTGCCAGCAGGCGCGGGAAATCCGCGCCGGGGGGCATGGCAAACAGCCTGGGTTTGGCTAGCGGCTCAAACATGCGGCGTTCCAGCCAGCATCTCCTCGGCCTCGGCGATCCCCTGTGGCGTGCCGACGTCGCACCAGCCGCCGGGGTGAAGGGTGCCAAACAGTTGCCGTTTCGCGATCAGCGCGTCCCACAGCAGGTTCAACGAAAACGCGGTTTGCCGAAACGCGGCCAGCCCAGCAGGATCGATGATCTGCGCACCGGTGTAGACATAGGGACCGCCGCGCGTGATCCGGCCCGCGGCGTCCATGTCAAAGTCGCCCGGCGCGGTGCGCCCGCGCGCTTTGTCGGCCGTGACCAGCAGAAGCAGCCCTTCCATTCCGCCGGCCCATGATGCGGCGAGCGTCCGCAACGGGTTCGGACCGGTCCAGGCGGCGTCCGAGTTCAGCGTGAAGACCGGCCCGTCGCCCAGAAGCGGCAACGCCTGGCGCAAGCCGCCGCCGGTGTCGAGGATATCCGGGGCCTCGTGCGACAGCGCGACGTCCGGGCGTTTGGACAGATGCCCGGCCAGCGCGGCGGCCTTGTAGTGGGTATTTACAGCCTTGCGCGTGATACCCGCCGCGTCGGCAAGGGTCAGGGCGTGGTCGATCAGCGCCTGCCCGGCCACCGGGATCAGCGGCTTCGGCCGATCGACTGTCAGCGTGCCCATACGGGTGCCGAAGCCGGCGGCAAAGATCATCACCGCGTCGGGCGTGGGGCGCATCGGCGGATCCTCTCGATCACATCAGGCGCGGGCGCAGGGAACCCATCGGCGACGATCCCAGCCAGCCGCGCGAGCGCGGGGTGGGACAGGTCGCGCTGCAGGTGCCCCCAGACCCGTGGCAGCAGCGGCAGGTAGCGTGGCTTGCCGTCCCGAAGCCACAGCCGGACAAAGACGCCAAGGATCCGCAGGTTGCGCTGGGCACCGAGTGCCGCCGCAGCGGCCGCCAGCGTGTCGGGGGCAAGACCGGTGGCAGCGGCGAAGCGTGCCCGCATTTCAGCGTCCAGATCCGCAGGCACGTCGCGGCGGGCGTCCTCCAGCAGGGAAACCAGGTCATAGGCCGGGTGACACAGTTCGGCGTTCTGGAAATCCAGCAGTCCGACGCGGGCAAGTCCGTCACGTTCCGGCAGCCAGATCAGGTTTTCCGCGTGATAGTCGCGCAAGGTGACGACCTGCCGCCCGCCCGCATGGGTTGCCAGCAGGTCGGCCAGTTCGGCGCGGAAGGCGTCGGCATCCGGCGCGCCCCCGGCAGCAGGGGCATACCACTCCAGCGCAAGGCTTGCCGTTTCTACCATCGCGCGGGTGTCATAGTGTGGCAGACCGGCGGGCGGTGGGTGCCGCTGTATCTCGGCCAGAACATCGACCGCGGCGGCGTAAAGCTCCGGCTCCAGCGCGGGCGTCTCGGGGATGAGACGGGCGTAAAGATCGTCGCCCAAATCCTCGAGCAGCAGGAAACCGTTCGCCGCATCCTCGGCATGGATCGCAGGGGCCGACAGGCCCAGCCCACGCAGATGCCGCGCGACGGCGACGAAGGGGCGCACATCCTCTCCGCGGTCGGGCGGGGCGTCCATCAGCACGCGCGTTTCGCCCGCCAGCTTCAACCGCTCGTAGCGCCGGGGCGAGGCATCGCCGGCAAGCGGCGCACGGGAGGCGGCGCCCCAACCCGCGTGGTCCAGGAACTCTGCGATCAGCGTCTCGCGATCAGTCATGGCGTGGGTCCGCGAACCTCTGCTGCGCGGCGTGGAGCAGTCCGCCCCAGCGCGGGGCGGACGCGTGAAGGCGCGCGCGGCGGGCATTGGTATCGGGCAGGGGGCTCAGTGTCAGCGTCAGCGCGCCCTCGGGTCGGTCGGCGCCCAGTCGGTCGGGCCATTCGACAAGGCAGATGGCGGTTCCGAAGGCCTCCTCGAGTCCCAGTTCGAAGGCTTCGTCCGGGTGGGTGAGGCGATAGAGATCGGCGTGCCAGATCTCCACATCGCCGGCATCGTAATACTGGACCAGCGTGAACGTGGGCGAGGGCACGTCTTCCGGCGCACGCCCGGCTGCGTGTTGCCGTGCACGGATCAGGGCACGGGCAAAATGGGATTTTCCCGCCCCGACCGGACCCTCCAGCAAAAGGGTATCCCCGGCGCTCAGGTGTGGTGCGATCCAGCCGGCCAGCGCCGTGGTGGCCGCCGCGTCTGGAAGCAGGAACTCCACCGTGTGGCGTCGGGCGGCATGACCGGCGGCGTCCGGTGCGTCAGGGGCGGGAAGGGGGTGCATGCCGTCATTCTTAGCTGTCGCCGCAGGGGCTGCAAGGCGCAAAGGGAGACGGTCGTCAGTTGACGCGACGGGCGGGCACGGGAGCCACCTCGGCCAGCGCAACCTCGCGGCCTGGGTCCGCGGGAGCGGTCAGGCTGCCGCCCAGCGTCGTGATCTCCTGGGCTGCGGATGGGCTAAATCCGACCAACAGGGCGCCACCCGGCAGCGGGGTCAGCCGCAGCGCCACCTGGCGGCCGTCGCGCAGCTGAAGCGCGGTGGACCACCCCTGGCGGGGGATCCCGCCGCTGTCCCGGCCCGCCAGTAGCGCATCGCGCAGGCGACCCGCCGCCATCTCCCACTGAGGGGCAGTGCTGCAGCCGTCGCGCCACACCCGCAGGGCATCGGCGGCCTGTCGACCGTGCGACCACATCCCATCATAAGCCGCGTTGGTGATCGCGAGCGTCCCCTGGTCGGAAAACACCGCCAGCGCTTCGTTGATCGTGTCGAAGACCGACTGGCCAAGCGCCATTTCGGCGCGGAAACGGCGGGTCATCGTCACCTCGGCGCTGATGTCCTCGAACAGGAAGGCCACCGCGCCTTCGGGGTGCGGGCGGCCGCTGACGCGGTAGGTCTGGCCGCCCGGCAGTTCCCATGTCTCGCGGTACTGCCCTTTCGCCGCGGCCTGTTCCAGATCGGTGATCCGCTGACGCCAGCTACCGTAATCCTTGGGCTCGGGCAGGATGTGTCGCTCGCGCAAACGGTCCAGGAAGGCCGCCAGCGACGGCCGCTCCATCAGGAAATCGGGTGTCAGCGTCGTCAGATCGCTGAGCGCGGGGTTGAACAGCTGCAACCGGCGCGTGCGGTCGAACACAGCCAGCCCGATCGGCAGATGGGCAAAGGTCTTGGACAGCGTCTGGACAAAGTCGCGCAGGCTGGTCTCGGCCTGGACCAGCGCGTCGGTGGGCTGGGCGAAATGCAACCGTGTCTCGCCCAGGGCAAAGCTGTGGCAGTCGAACCACCGCGGACGGGTCATACCGGGCAGATCCAACTGCGCGCGCCAGGTGCGCCCCTCGTCGGTCGGGGGGGTATCGAACAGGACGGGCAGCGGCCAGGTCGCAGGCGCGGTCTGCCCGTGCGCGGCCGCCAGGGTCAGATAGGCGCGATTGGCCTGCACCACAGCGCCGGTTCCGTCCTGCCGCCAGATCGGCATCGGCGCCTGATCCATCGTGGCGCGTAGCGCGGCAAGCTCGTCCTCCATCGCGCGCTGGCTCAGGCGGTCGACGGTCAGCCGCTGGCCCTCGTCGGTATCGTCGGTGAGGGTGATCCGGGCCAGCCCGCTGCGCCATTCCGCCAGCAGGCCCAGGTTTCGCGCGCCCGCCGCCCGCATCGTCAGGCTACCGCGTTCGGCCAGGCTCGCCATGGCGCTTTCGAAGCCGGGAAACAGCGGCGAGACGCTGGCGACCAGTTGCGTCCAGGCATCGCCGCGCACGGGCGCGGCCAGCAGCAGGCGGCGGCCCGCGGCGCTGGCGTCGATCAGGTCGCGGTCGTCGAACAGGAAGACGGCGCGCTCCTCGCTCCGCTGCGGCAGAACCGACTGATCGGCCACCACGCGGCGTGGCCAGACGGACAGGACCAGAAGCGCAATCAACGCGGAGGCGACCGATGTGGCGGCCAGAACCAGCGCGACGACGATGGGCGAGTGTTCCAAAAGGACCATCCCTCGTTTCGGGTGCCCCGGCGACGTTGTCGGCGCACCTCACCTGATTCGTGATCCGCCGACAAGGTTAATGGCTGGTTAAATATCCTTGAAAACCTGTGGCGGTCCGACCTGCAGAATGCAAACGGCCCGGACCTTGCGGTCCGGGCCAGCGGCTGACGCGGGAAGGAGAAGAACGGCGTCAGCCCTTGGCGAAGTCGGGGTAGGCCTCCATCCCCAGTTCGGTCTTGTCGAGCCCGGTGATCTCGGCCTCTTCGTCGACACGAATGCCCATTACCGCCTTCAGGACGATCCAGACCACGGCCGAGGCGACGACGGTGAACAGGCCGATGGCTATGATGCCGTAGATCTGCGCACCCAGCGTCGCGTCGCTGTTCGACAGGACCACCGCCAGCGTGCCCCAGATGCCGGCGAACAGGTGCACCGGGATGGCGCCTACCACGTCGTCGATCTTCATCTTGTCCAGAAGGGGCACGGTGAAGACGATGATCACGCCGCCGATGGCGCCGATGATGGTGGACAGGCCCAGCGACGGGGCCAGCGGTTCGGCGGTGATCGAGACCAGGCCCGCCAGCGCGCCGTTGATGATCAGCGTCAGGTCGGCCTTCTTGTAGATGATCTGGGTCAGGATCAGGACCGCGATCGCACCACCGGCCGCTGCCGCGTTGGTGTTGGCGAAGATCCGGCTGACATCGGCCACGTCACCGATGGTGCCCATCGCCAGCTGCGAGGCGCCGTTGAAGCCGAACCAGCCCATCCACAGGATGAACATGCCCAGCGTCGCCAGCGCGAGGTTGGAGCCCGGAATGGGGTTCACGCGGCCGTCCTTGGCATACTTGCCCAGACGGGGGCCAAGAATGATCGCGCCGGCCAGTGCCGCCCAGCCGCCCGCGCTGTGCACGATCGACGATCCGGCGAAGTCGCTGAAACCTGCCTCGCTCAGGAAGCCGCCGCCCCAGCTCCAGCTGGCCTGGATCGGATAAAGCAGCGCTGTCAGCACGACTACGAAGACCAGAAAGGCGTTCAGCTTGATCCGCTCGGCCAGCGCGCCCGACACGATGGACGCGGTGGTGGCGCAGAACATCAGCTGAAAGAAGAAGTCGGACCCGACGGATGCGTATTCCACATCGACGGCATCCTCCGCGCCGATGCCCACGGCTTCAAGCACGGCGGGGCCAAAGCCGCCCAGCCAGCCCTCGATGATCCAGCCGTCGCCCGGATACATCAGGTTGAAACCGACGATGTAGTAGAAGAACGCGGCGAGCGAGAAGAGCGCCACGTTCTTGGTCAGCTGCATCGTGACGTTCTTGGACCGGACGAACCCGGCCTCGAGCATGGCGAAGCCCGCGGCCATCCAGAACACCAGGATGCCGCCGATCAGGAACAGCAGAGAATTGAAGATGAACACCATCTCGGTGTTCAGGGCCTCGGTGGTGAGCGCGGCCTCGGCCACTTCCTCGACCGCCTCGGCCTCCTGCGCAAGCCCAAGCGCGGGAAGCATCGCCGCGCCGGCCGCCAGGATCAGATATTTCGCGATTTTCATTGAATGTCCCCTTTCACGGCCCGCGTCAAAGCGCGTCGTCATTGGTTTCGCCGGTGCGCACCCGCACGGCCTGTTCCAGATCCAGCACGAAGATCTTGCCGTCGCCGATCTTGTCGGTGCGTGCGGTCTTCTGGATCGTGTCCACGACCTGTTCGGCCATGGCCGAGCTGACAGCGATTTCCAGTTTCACCTTGGGCACGAAGTTCACTGCGTATTCGGCTCCGCGGTAGATTTCGGTGTGGCCGGACTGTGAGCCGAAGCCCTTGATCTCGGTCACCATCATGCCGCGCACGCCGATGGCGGTGAGCGCCTCGCGCACCTCCTCGAGCTTGAACGGCTTGATTGCAGCTATGATGAGTTTCACGGCATTCCCCTTTTCAGTCGGCCGCCCAGAACGGCATCTGGCGCCAGAAAGGGCCTGCGCAGGGTGCTGCACAAGAAAACGACGGCTCCCGGAGCGCTGTTCTGAGGGCGATGTTGCACAATTTTTGCACAAACAAAGATGTTTGATTAATTTTTGGGCGCAGCGATAACGAAGTCGGGACCGCTCGACGCTCCACATTGCTGCGGCGGTCGGCTATGGTCGGGGTGCCGTGACCGGGACAACCCGGCGCAGCGCAGGCGGCCGGGTGATCCCGGCGTGTTACAGTCAAGTCCGGGGCAGGACGGGATCGGGAACGGGCAGATGAGTTCTTCTGGCAGGAAGCCGCCCCTCGTGGCGGATCGCCGCTACGGTGCGGCCGGCAAGAAACCGGCCAAGGCCGCGTCGGCAAAAGCGGCGGCAACGCGCAACACCCGAAAGCGCAAGGCGCCCACCCGGCGGGGCAATTTCGTCACCCGCGCATTCGGCCGGCTGTTCCGCTTCATCGGTCGCCTGATCTGGGCCGTCAGCTGGCGGATCACCGCCGTGATCGCGATGATCGTCGCCGCGGCGACATTCTATTTCTACTCTTCACTTCCGGCCGTGACCGACCTTCTGGACGGCCGGTCGCGCGGGTCGGTCACGATTCTGGACAATCAGGGCCAGGTTTTCGCTTGGCGGGGCGAGACCTTCGGGGGGCTGATCAGCGCCGACCAGGTGTCGCCGCACCTGAAGAACGCCGTCGTCGCGACCGAGGATCGGCGCTTCTACGGCCACTTCGGCATCTCGCCCCGCGGCATCGCCGGGGCGATCCGGATCAACATGGCAGAGGGGCGCAGCCCCTTCTCGGGCAACGGCGGATCCACCATCACCCAGCAGGTGGCGAAGCTTCTATGCCTCGGCGTGCCCTACGAGCAGTCGAAATGGGAGAACGAGGCCGCGTACGAGGCCGACTGCCGCCGCGGCACGATCTGGCGCAAGCTGAAGGAAGTGCCCTATGCGCTGGCGCTGGAATCGAAATACACCAAGGACGAGATCCTGACGATCTACCTCAACCGCGCCTACCTCGGCGCCGGCGCCCGCGGGTTCGAGGCCGCATCCCAGCGCTATTTCGGCAAGTCCGCGAATCAGGTGACCCCGTCCGAGGCCGCGATGCTGGCGGGGCTTCTGGTGGCGCCCAGCTATTACGCGCCGACGCGCGACCTGGCCCGCGCACAAGCCCGGGCGAACGTGATCCTCGGCCTGATGGCCGAACAGGGCTACCTGACACAGGACCAGCTGGCGCAGGCCCGCGCCACCCCCGCTAGCCTGTCCGACGCGGCAGAGCAGCGCGCGGGCGGCTACTTCGCCGACTGGGTGATGGAGACCGCGCCCTCGTTCCTGACCACCGAGACGACCGAGGACGTGGTGATCCGCTCCACCCTCGACCAGCGGATCCAGAGGGCGGCGGAACAGGCGATGGCCGAGATCTTCGCCACCCGCATCCGCGAGGGGTCAGAGGCGCAGGCGGCCATCGTGGTGATGTCGGCCGACGGCGCGGTGCGCGGCATGGTCGGCGGCCGCGAGACCCGCGTGTCGGGCGGGTTCAACCGCGCCACGCAGGCGATGCGGCAGACCGGATCGGCCTTCAAGCCCTTCGTCTATGCGGTGGCGATGGATTTCGGCTTCACGCCCAACGATTTCGTCGACGACACGCCGCTGACCATCGACATCCCCGGCTCCGGCCCCTGGAGCCCGCGCAACTTCTCGCGCGAGTTTCGAGGCCGCGTCACGCTGACTGACGCGCTGAAACATTCGCTCAACATCCCCGCCGTCCGCATCGCCGAGGCGGTGGGGCGCGAACGGGTGCGCAACGCGGCCGAGGGCTTCGGCATCGCCAGCGATCTGGCCGCCGGGCCCGCGCTGGCGCTGGGGTCCTCGGAATCGACCCTGCTGGAGATGACCGGCGCCTATGCCGGCATCCTGAACGGCGGCAGCGCGGTGCGCCCCTACGGACTGACCGAACTGCGCCTTGCCGGGGAAACCACCCCGCTGATGGGCAAGGAGGGCGGCATCGGCGAGCGCGTGATCTCGACCGAGGCGGCGGGGCTTCTGACCTACATGATGTATCAGGCGGTCGAAAGCGGCACCGCCACGCGGGCCAAGCTGCCGGAGCGTCAGGCGGCGGGCAAGACCGGCACCACCCAGGCCGCGCGCGACGCCTGGTTCCTGGGCTTCACCGCCGACTACGTGGTCGGCGTCTGGATGGGCTATGACGACAACACGCCGCTCACGGGCGTGACCGGCGGCGGCCTTCCGGCCGAGATCTGGAAAGAGGTGATGCTGCGCGTCAATCGCGACGTGCCTGCGCGGCCCCTGCCGATGATCGACCCCGGCCCGCCGCTGGCGCTTCCCAGCACGCCCCTCAGCCCCGAACAGCTGCCCCACGACGGTCAGGGCATGATCGACGACCGGCCCTATGCGCAGGGCGGCAACCCCGACAACCTGCCCAACGAATGGAACCCCGACAACGCGCCGAACCCGGCGAACGACCCGATGTTCCAGCCCTACAATCCGCCGGGCAGCGCGCAGCCGCGCACCGAGCCGGTGGTGGAACGTGTGCTGATTGATGTGCTGAACTCGATCCTGCGGGGGAACTGAGTGCTCAGGCCGCGGGCCGCATCATCCGGCGCAGCCGGTCGGCAACGGCCTGTCCCGCACGCGCATGCAGCACCGGACCGGGCAGTTCCGCCGCCGCGGCCGCCTGCAACGGCGGATAGACCATCCCCTCGGCCGGCAGCACGGTGGGCCCCGTCACTTCGGTCACCTCGGCCAGATCGGGGCCGAGCGCGTCGATCATCGCCCGCGTCACGAACAGCGGATCGCGGCCCAGGGCGGGGGCGGCGCTGTCCGCGGGCGGCGGGGCCTCGGCCAGCCACAGGGCGATGCAGGGGCCGTTCGAGTGTCCGATCAGCGTCCGCATCCCGTCCAGCCAGCGGCTGCGCAGCTCGGCCACGACGCGGGCATAGCGCCCCGTATCGATCCCGCGCAGCGTGCCCAGCAGGTGCCGGGTAAAGCTGAAATCGGTGAAATCCACCTCGGGAAACAGGGCGGCCAGCGCCGGCGTTGCGGTGACGAAGCGGTCGTTGCGGCGCGGATGCACCCGGAAATACCCGTTCGACACCAGATGCGCGCCGGTGATCTGGATCACCACCGCCTGCGCGCGCCCCATCAGGGCCGGGATCTCGGGGTCGCGCAGCATCGCCTCGACGCCCGCGTGCTGCGCGCCAAGGTTCGCCATCGCCACACCGGTCGCGCCATCGACCAACCCCGGCCAGGGCCGCTCGATGAAGCGTCCGAACGTGGCCGACCCGCCAAGCGCCAGATTGAACGCGCCGTCGAACCGCATCCGCGGCCCGCGAAACACCAGCCGGGATGCCCCGTGCCGCCATGTGTTGTAGTCCAGCGCGTCTGCGCCCGCCTGCGCGTACGACATGTTTCCACCACCGATTCCATTCACCCGTGATCAGCGTGGCGCGACAGCCTTTCCCGAATCCTAAAGTGCGATGTTAAGGCAAAGTTTAGCGGTCCTTATGCCTTGCGCCGGGCCGGGGGCGGGGCATATGGTCTGCCCGGAAAACGCATGGGGGCAGGACGATGAGCATCCAGTCGGTCGGGGTCGTGGGCGCGGGGCAGATGGGCAACGGCATTGCCCATGTCTTTGCCCTTGCGGGCTATGACGTGCTGTTGACCGACATCAGCCAGGATGCGCTGGACAAGGCGGTGCAGCTGATCGACCGCAACCTCGAACGCCAGGCCAGCCGCGGCAAGATCTCGGAAGCCGACCACAAGGACTCCATCGCCCGGATCAAGACGACCCTGACCCTGACCGACCTGGGCAAGACCGACCTGATCATCGAGGCCGCGACCGAGCGCGAGACGGTGAAGGCCGCGATCTTCGAGGATCTGGTGCCGCATCTGCAACCGCACACGATCCTTACCTCGAATACCTCCTCGATCTCGATCACCCGTCTGGCGAGCCGCACCGACCGGCCGGAAAAGTTCATGGGGTTCCACTTCATGAACCCGGTGCCGGTGATGCAGCTGGTGGAACTGATCCGCGGCATCGCGACCGATGACGCGACCTATCAGGCCATGCTCTCGGTGGTGGAAAAGCTGGGCAAGACCCCGGCAAGTGCCGAGGATTTCCCGGGCTTCATCGTCAACCGCATCCTGATGCCGATGATCAACGAGGCGGTCTATACGCTGTATGAAGGCGTGGGCAACGTCCGCTCGATCGACCAGTCGCTGAAGCTGGGCGCGAACCACCCGATGGGGCCGCTGGAGCTGGCCGACTTCATCGGGCTGGACACCTGCCTTGCAATCATGAACGTGTTGCACGACGGTCTGGCGGACACGAAATACCGCCCCTGTCCGCTGCTGACAAAGTATGTCGAGGCCGGCTGGCTGGGGCGAAAGACCCAGCGCGGCTTTTACGACTACCGGGGCGAGGAACCCGTGCCGACCCGCTAAGCCGGCGCGGCAATGATTGAGCCACGGTAAACAAAAATCGTGATTGCGTTCTGAATCAAGGGCTTGGAATTTTGTCCACGCGTGGACAACCGCCTATCCAGCCACCATCCCCACCGCGAGGCAAGCCACCACTCCCGCTGTCAGAATCAGCCGCAGACGCATCCACCACCCCGGCACCAGCCCCCAGCCCGCGAATTGGGCATCCATCGCCAGCAGCACCAGAAAGCCCACCAGCAGCGCCGAAAGCGCCTGCCCCGGCCCGCCGCCCACCATGAGGAACGCCCACAGCGCGGGCAGCACCGACAGGCCATAGCCGCGCCAGTGATGCTCCGCCCCCCTGGCGGCAAAGCCCCACAGAACGCCAGACATGAAGCACAGGATCACGATACCATAGGCGATCAGCCCCGGTACGCCCACCAGCCGCTGCCCGACCACCGCGCGCACCAGATCGGCCAGCGCCGGAGACAGCGCCGTCGCGGCCCCCCAGACGAACGGCAGCAATCCGGCCAGACCAAGGATCAGGGCAGGGCGCGGGATCGCGCTCATGCAAGTTCCCGCAGGACGCGCGGCACCTTGAACTCCACGCGCTCCACCGCCGTCTCCACCACCTCGCGGGTCAGGTCGAAGCGGGCGGTGAAGGCGTCGATCACCTCATTTACCAGCACCTCCGGCGCGCTGGCACCAGCGGTCAGCCCGACGGTGCGCGCCCCCTCCAGCGCGCGCCAGTCGATATCGTCCGCGCGCTGCACCAGTTGCGCGTAGGGACAGCCCGCGCCGCGTCCGACCTCGACCAGCCGCATGGAGTTCGACGAATTCGGCGCCCCTATCACCAGCAGCGCGTCGATCCGGGGCGCCATCGCCTTCACCGCCTCCTGCCGGTTGGTGGTGGCGTAGCAGATGTCTTCCTTGTGCGGCCCTACGATGGCCGGAAACCGCGCCTTCAGCGCGGCCACGATATCGGCGGTGTCATCGACCGACAGCGTGGTCTGGGTGATAAAGGCAAGCTTCTCGGGGTCGCGCGGTGCGACCTGCGCCACATCCCCGACCGTTTCGACCAGCAGTACCTCGCCCGGCGGCAACTGACCCATCGTGCCCAGCGTCTCGGGGTGGCCGGCATGGCCGATCATCACCATCTGCAGCCCGTTGGCATGGTGCCGCTCGGCCTCGATATGAACCTTGCTGACCAGCGGACACGTGGCATCGACATAAAGCATCTGCCGCCGCTCGGCCTCGGCTGGCACTGCCTTGGGCACGCCATGGGCGGAAAAAATCACCGGCCGATCCGCCGGGCAGTCGTCCAGCTCCTCGACAAATACCGCGCCCTTGGCCCGCAGACCGTCGACCACGAAGCGGTTGTGCACGATCTCGTGGCGCACGTAGACCGGCGCGCCCCATTTCTCCAGCGCCATTTCGACGATCTTGATGGCACGGTCGACGCCGGCACAGAACCCGCGCGGTGCGGCCAGAAGAAGCGTGAGGCGTGGTTTCGCGGTCATTCGGGGCCTGCCTTTCTGCCCCGAGTCCTAGTCCGCCGCACCGGGCCGGTCCAGACCCGGCGTGCGGCGGGCGTCGTGAAAAGGGGGGCCGAAGCCCCCCGATCCGTCACTGTTCCAGCGCTTCTTCCACGTCACGCTCCATCCGCGGCTCGCGCGGCGGACGGCCGATGACGTCGCGCAACTCGTCCAGTTCGATGAAGTTGTCGGCCTGCCTGCGCAACTCGTCCGCGATCATCGGCGGCTGGCTGCGGATTGTCGACACGATCGACACGCGAACCCCCTGCCGCTGCAGGCTTTCCACCAGCGGCCGGAAGTCGCCGTCACCGGAGAACAGTACGGCATGATCCATTCGCGGCGCCAGTTCCATGGCGTCCACGGCCAGTTCGATGTCCATGTTGCCCTTGACCTTCCGGCGGCCCATGCTGTCGATGTATTCCTTGGCCGGCTTGGTCACCATCGCGTAGCCGTTGTAGTGCAGCCAGTCGACCAGCGGGCGGATCGGGGAATAGTCGTCGCTTTCCAGAAGGGCGGTGTAATAGAAGGCGCGGATCAGCTTGCCGCGGCGCATGAATTCCTGCCGCAGAAGCTTGTAATCGATGTCAAAGCCCAGTGCCTTGGCAGCGGCATACAGATTCGAGCCGTCGATGAACATCGCCAGTCGTTCATCCTTGTAGAACATTGCTCGGGTCCTTTCCGTGAAACATTTTTCGTGCCAATGGGTCCGGGGAGATAATTGAACCACGAACGATCTGGCCGAATGCTCGCCCTAGATAAGAGATCGTAAATCAGCCGCAAGCAGTTCGCATGGTAAACTTGTCGTATTTTTGTGCAAGGATTGTGCGTTCGGGAAAGGGTTCACGGTGTCGGTACTGATCGCGCTCGGCGCAAATCTGCCGCTTGCGACGGCAACAGGCGACAACCCGCCGCAGGAAACCTTGCGCGCCGCGCTGCAGGCTCTGGCGGCGGCAGGCTTCACGATCGAGGAGGTCAGCCGGTTCTACCGCACGCCCTGCTTTCCGCCGGGTGCGGGGCCGGACTATGTGAACGCCGCCGCCCGGCTGGGAACCGACCTTCCGCCCCGCGCCGTGCTCGACCGGCTTCACGCGATCGAGGCCGACTATGGGCGCGAACGCCATCAGCGCTGGGGGATGCGGACGCTTGATCTCGACCTGATCGCGGTCGATGACCAGGTGCTGCCGGACCATGAAACCTGGGCGCATTGGGCCGGTCTGGCCCCACAGGATCAGCCGCAGCGCACGCCCGACCGCCTTATCCTGCCCCACCCGCGGCTGGCGGATCGCGCCTTCGTGCTGGTTCCGCTGGCGGATGTCGCTGCCGACTGGGTGCATCCGGTGACCGGCCGAACCGTCCGGCAGATGTGCGACGCGCTGCCTGCGGGTGATCTGGACGGTGTCGTGCCGCTCCCGGACCACTGAGTGCCTGGGAATTCGCGCTTGTCATGGCCCGCAGGAGGGCTTAGATAGTCTCTTCCAGTCCCCGTTCCGAATTGGAGAAGACATGGCCCGCGTGACGGTTGAAGATTGCGTTGACAAGGTTCCGAACCGGTTCGATCTGGTATTGCTCGCCGCGCATCGCGCCCGCGAGATCCAGGCGGGTGGGCCGATCACCGTGGACCGCGACAACGACAAGAACCCCGTCGTCGCCCTGCGCGAGATCGCCGAGGAGACGCAGCCCGCCGAGCAACTGCGCGAGCGGATGATCGCCAGCCACCAGACCCAGATTGAGGTGGACGAGCCCGAAGAGGACCAGATGGCCCTGCTGATGGGCGCCGAGGTCGACCGGCCGGCGCAGGACGACATGAGCGAGGAGCGCCTGCTGCGGGCCCTGATGGAAGCCCAGGGGCAGGGCTGAGCCCAAGGCTCGCCCCGTCGCGGATGCGGCGCAGATGATCGACGTCGAAGACCTCATCGCGCTGGTCCGCAACTACAATCCTCGCACCGACGAAGATCTGATCCGTCGCGCCTATGCCTACGGGCAGAAGATGCACGACGGCCAACTGCGCCGGTCAGGGGAACCCTACTTCACCCATCCCGTCGCTGTTGCCGCGATCCTGACCGAACAGCGGCTGGACGATGCCACGATCGTGACGGCGCTTCTGCACGACACGATCGAGGATACGAAATCGACCTATGCCGAGGTCACGCGCCTGTTCGGGGCCGAGATCGCGGAACTGGTCGATGGCGTGACCAAGCTGACCAACCTGCAGCTGTCGTCGTCCGAGGCCAAGCAGGCCGAAAACTTCCGCAAGCTTCTGATCGCCATGAGTCGCGATCTGCGTGTGATTCTGGTCAAGCTGGCCGACCGACTCCACAACATGCGCACCATCCGGTCGATGAGTCCCGAAAAGCAGGCCCAGAAGGCCCGCGAGACGATGGAGATCTACGCCCCGCTTGCCGGCCGCATGGGGATGCAGTGGATGCGCGAGGAACTGGAAGACCTGGCCTTCCGCGTCCTGAACCCCGAGGCGCGCAATTCCATCATCCGCCGCTTCATCACCCTGCAGCGCGAGACCGGAGACGTGATCCACAAGATCACCGCCGACATCCGTCTGGAGCTGGAGAAGGAGGGGATCGAAGCCGATGTCTACGGCCGGGCCAAGAAGCCCTATTCTGTCTGGCGCAAGATGCGGGAAAAGGAACTGGGCTTTTCGCGGCTGTCCGACATCTACGGCTTCCGGATCATCTGCCGGGCCGAGGGTGACTGCTACCGCATCCTCGGCGTGATCCACCGCCGCTGGCGCGCCGTACCGGGGCGGTTCAAGGACTACATCAGCCAGCCGAAATCGAACGGCTACCGCTCGATCCACACCACCGTTTCGGGCCGCGACGGCAAGCGGGTGGAGGTGCAGATCCGCACCCGCGAAATGCACGAGGTAGCCGAGGCCGGTGTCGCCGCACACTGGGCCTACCGCGACGGAGAGCGCGCCGAAAACCCCTTTGCCGTCGATCCGGCGAAGTGGATCTCCACCCTCACCGAACGCTTCGACAACGCCGAGGATCATGACGAATTCCTCGAGCATGTGAAGCTCGAGATGTATTCCGATCAAGTGTTCTGCTTCTCGCCCAAGGGCGACGTGATCCAGCTGCCGCGGGGAGCGACGCCGCTGGACTATGCCTATGCCATCCACACCCGCATCGGGAACTCCTGCGTCTCGGCCAAGGTCGACGGCATCCGCGTACCGCTGTGGACGCGGCTGAAGAACGGTCAGTCGGTCGAGATCATCACTGCCGAGGGGCAACGGCCGCAGGCGTCATGGATCGACATCGTGGTCACCGGGCGCGCCAAGGCCGCGATCCGGCGCTCCTTGCGCGAGGAAGACCAGCAGCGGTTCATCAAGCTGGGGCAGGAGCTCGCGCGCGTGGCCTTCGACCATGTCGGCCGCCGCGTCACCGACAAGGCGCTGCGCACCGCCGCCCGCCAGCTTGGCCTCGCGGACGAGCGCGAACTGCTTGCCCGCATCGGCTCTGCCGAGATCGCGGCGCGCAAGGTTGTCACCACGCTCTACCCAGATCTGGTGGCAGCACCCGATGCCGACGTCGATGCCGAACGCCCCGTGGTGGGCCTGGGCGAGAACCAGACCTTTCGCCGCGCCATGTGCTGCCAGCCCGTGCCGGGAGAGCGGATCGTCGGCATCACCTATCGCGGCAAGGGGGTGGTGATCCACGCAATCGACTGCCCCGCGCTTGCGGAACTTGAAGACCAGCCCGACCGCTGGATCGACCTGCGCTGGCACGACGGCCGGCACCCGCCGGTGCACACCGTCAGCCTGTCGCTGACGATCTCGAACGACGCGGGCGTGCTGGGCCGCATCTGCACCCTGATCGGCGAGCAGAAGGCGAATATTTCGGATTTGCAGTTTGTTGACAGGAAGCCCGATTATTATCGCATAATCGTCGAGGTCGATCTGCGCGACGTGGAGCACCTGCACACCGTCATGACCGCGCTGGAAGCGGAAAGTGACGTGGCGCAGATCGAACGGCACAGGGATCTGAGCCGCAAGCCCTGAGACGGGATGCGGAGGGGGCAAACGGCAGGTGTTCAAGAGACGCACCAGACTACCGGCGTGGCAGGCCGCGGTGCAATTCTTCTACCCGCGCGGCGGCTGGACACGGGCCGTCAGCTACGTCGTCCACCGCCTGCGCCGGCTGCCGGACCGGCCGCACCGGATCGCGCGCGGCATCTTCGCGGGCATCTTCGTCTCGTTCACCCCGTTGTTCGGCTTTCACTTCATCATGGCGGCGATGCTGGCCTGGGTGATCCGTGGCAACATCCTGGCCTCGTTGATCGCCACCTTCTTCGGCAATCCGATCACCTTTCCGATCATCATGTCGATGTCGGTCGAACTGGGCAACTGGATGCTGGGGCAGCCGGGGGGTATGCAGATCCCGCAGGTTGTCGCGGCCTTTTCGCGCGCTTCGGTAGAGCTGTGGCACAACCTCGCCTCGCTCTTCACCGAAGACATCGCGCACTGGACCAGCCTTGGGCGGTTCTTCTGGCGGGTTTTCCTGCCCTACCTCGTCGGTGGCCTGATCCCCGGCTTCCTCACCGCGATGGCGGGCTACTATCTCAGCCTGCCGGTGATCTCGGCCTACCAGAAACGGCGGCAGAAGAAGATCCGTGAACGGTTCGACAAGGTCCGTGCCGACCTGGCCGAGCGGGTGCTGGCCGAGGCCGCGCGTGCCGCCGCCGCCGACCTTGCCGACCCCACGCCGCAGACCGACAAAGACACTGGCGTCCGGGGCCGGAAGGGCTAGTCTTGCAAACGAAGGACAGGGAGGCAGCGATGGCAACGATCAGACCGGTGGGCAGGCTGCGGCTGGGCGTCAACATCGACCACGTGGCTACCGTGCGCAACGCGCGCGGGTCGGACTATCCCGATCCCGTGCGCGCCGCGAGACTGGCCGAAGAGGCCGGCGCCGACGGCATCACCGCGCATCTGCGGGAAGATCGCCGGCATATCCGTGACGACGATATCGCGCGGCTGATGGACGCGATCAGCCTTCCGCTGAACTTCGAGATGGCGGCGACCGCCGAGATGCAGGCTATCGCGCTGCGCCACCGGCCGCACGCCGTCTGCATCGTCCCCGAAAAGCGCGAGGAACGCACGACCGAGGGCGGGCTGGATGTGGCGGGCGACGAGGCGCGCCTTGCCGACTACATCGCGCCCCTGCGTGAGGCCGGCTGCCGGGTGTCGCTGTTCATCGGTCACGACGAGGGGCAGATCCGGGCCGCGCACCGCGTCGGCGCGGCGGTGGTGGAACTCCACACCGGCGCCTATTGCGACCTGCATCACGAGGGCCGGATGGCCGACCGCGACGCAGAGCTTGCCGGCCTGATCCGTGCTGCCGAACTGGCCCATTCCCTGGGGCTTGAGGTGCACATGGGCCACGGCCTGACCTACGACACCGTCGACCCCATCGCCGCCATCCCGCAGGTGGTGGAGCTGAACATCGGCCATTTCCTGATCGCCGAGGCGATCTTCGCGGGCCTCACCCCCGCGATACAACAGATGCGGCGGCAGATGGACGCGGCGCGGGCCTAGGCGCGGCGCTCAGCCCTTCTTCTTCGCCTCGGCCGCCGCCTTCAGGCGCGCCAGCAGGTCAGCCTTGTCGGGCCTTGCATCATAGGGGGTCTTCTCGCTGCCCCGGGCGTTGTGTTCGCTGTGCTTCGGCGCGTTTTTCGACTTCTTGGGCGCGCCCGATTTTCCATAGTCCATTGCGTTCCCCACTGTGCTGCCGCCGGATCGGTCATGCCCCAGTGGCCGGATCGGCACAAGCCGGATCGCGCGCCCCTGTGCCGCCGGGCCGCCAACCTGCAACGAAAACGGGCCGGGATGCGCCTGCATCCCGGCCCGCGGATGGGTCACGCCATGGGCGTGGTCAGCTGACCTTGCTGCGGAACTTCAGTTCGCGTTGAAGCGCGCGGGCGGCCATGTGCATGTTGGCCTGCTCCAGTTCCTCAATGCGGCGCTTGATCTCGTCGGTGTCCATGGACATCGGGTTCTCCTTTTCTTGTCGCCATGACGTCTGCCGGAAACGTCGCCGCGGCACCGGAGGGGTCCGGGGCACGCAGGCAACGCCAACAACCGGCGGTTCTGGTCGGGGGCCGACGGCGCGCTTGCGCATCACGCCACCCGGTCAGCGGGCCTGCGATGCCGATGCATCACGAAAGCCCCGCTTTGTGCGCGCATTATCGCCGCCCATGCCCCGGATCGCAACCCCTTGACCCGCGCGCGCCCCGCGCTCTGCTAGTGGCACTGGCGGGGCGGGCGCCGCTGTCGTAAGGAGGTCGGCAGCAAGAAGACGAACCCGGCCCGATGACACCTTCCCGGATCAATTCGCCTCCTGTTTCCGTTGGGCGTTCCGCGCCGCAGCGCGCGGTGCTGCCACCGCTCTGGTGGCAGGGTGGTGGCAGGGTGGTGGCGCCCCGGTGGCAGCATGGTTCCGGCGGTGCGGCATGATCCTGGGCATCGGCACCGACCTAGCCAACATCGACCGGATTCAGGCCACGCTGGACCGCTTCGGCGACCGCTTCCGCAACCGCGTCTTCACCCCCGCCGAGCAGCGCAGGGCCGAAAGAAGGCATGATGTTGCAGGCACTTACGCCAAACGCTGGGCGGCCAAGGAAGCCTGTTCCAAGGCCCTGGGAACGGGCCTGCGAATGGGCATTGCGTGGAAGGACATGGCGGTAACGAACCTGCGATCCGGCCAGCCTGTGATGCACGTGTCCGGCTGGGCAGCGGATCGGCTGAAATCAATGACTCCAACGGGTTACGAGGCGATCATCCACGTCAGTCTGACCGACGACCACCCCTGGGCGCAGGCCTTCGTGGTGATCGAGGCCCGCCCCCTGGCCCCCGTCCTTGACAGCCCGCCCCCCGCGCCCCATGAAGCGCCCTGACGCGGGCAAGGGCAGGACCATGGCAAGCACGACTGACAAGCAAGGCGGCGGCATTGCCGAGACCATAAAGACGATCGTCTATGCCCTTTTGATCGCAGGGATTTTCCGTACCCTGTTCTTTCAGCCGTTCTGGATTCCCTCGGGCTCCATGAAGGACACGCTGCTGATCGGCGACTTCCTTTTTGTCAACAAGATGGCCTATGGCTATTCGCGCTATTCCTGCCCCTTCGCAATGTGTCCCTTCTCGGGCCGGATCTTCGGCTCCGAACCCGAACATGGCGACGTCGTTGTGTTTCGCCACCCCGTCACCGGCGCCGATTTCATCAAGCGCGTGGTGGGAAAACCGGGCGATACCGTGCAGATGCGCGACGGCGTCCTGCACCTGAACGGCGAGCCACTGCCCCAGGAACCCGATGGCCAGTTCGTGGAGACCTACGACCGTCAAGGCCCGGTCGGCCAGTTTCCGCGCTGCGAGAACAGCCCGGTGGGGCAGGGCGGCGAATGCCTTAAATCGCGCTACACCGAAACCTTCCCCAGCGGTCGCAGCCACAGTATTCTGAACATCGACGACGGCTTCGCCGACAACACACCGCTGTTCACCGTGCCCGAGGGGCATTACTTCTTCGTCGGCGACAACCGCGACAACAGCCAGGACAGCCGCTTTCCGCAGTCGGTCGGCGGCGTGGGCTTCGTGCCGTTCGAAAACCTGATCGGCCGCGCGGACCGCATCATGTTCTCCTCCGCCGGGCGCTCGATGCTTTACTTCTGGACCTGGCGCAGCGACCGTTTCTTCCACGGGGTTCAATGACATCGCGGGGAAAGGTGAGACTGTCGGCGGACCTGTCCGCCTTTGCCCGCCGCATCGGCCATGACTTTGCTCGCCCCGACCTACTGGTGCGCGCCGTCACGCATGCCTCGCTTTCCTCTCCTTCACGGCTCGATAACCAGCGGCTGGAGTTTCTGGGCGACCGGGTGCTGGGCCTGGTGATGGCCGAGGCGCTTTTGGCCGCCGATCGCGCCGCGACCGAGGGCCAGCTCGCCCCCCGCTTCAACGCGCTTGTTCGCAAGGAAACCTGCGCAGCCGTTGCGCGTGAGGTGGGTCTGGGCGATGTGCTGAAGCTGGGCCGATCGGAAATGCTGTCGGGTGGCCGCCGCAAGGAGGCGCTTCTTGGCGACGCGATGGAGGCGGTCATCGCCGCCGTCCATATGGATGCCGGGTTTGAGGCCGCGCGCGCCCTGATCCTGCGGCTCTGGGGCGACCGGATCGGCGCGGTGCAGGCCGATGCCCGCGACCCCAAGACCGCCCTGCAGGAATGGGCCCAGGCGCGCGGCCAGACCCCGCCCAGCTACACAGAGGTGGCACGCGAGGGCCCCGACCACGCCCCGGTTTTCACTATCGAGGTGCGCCTGGATTCGGGGCAGACCGCACGGGCGACCGCCACGGCGAAACGTCAGGCGGAACAGGCAGCGGCTCGAGATCTGCTGGCACGACTGGAGGTGGAGAATGACTGACACACGGGCCGGTTTCGTCGCGCTGATCGGTGAGCCGAACGCCGGGAAATCCACGCTTCTCAACCGCATGGTCGGCGCCAAGGTGTCGATCGTCACGCACAAGGTGCAGACCACGCGCGCCCGCATCCGCGGCGTGGCGATGGCGGGGCAGACGCAGATCGTCTTTGTCGACACGCCCGGCCTGTTCCGGCCGCGCCGTCGGCTGGATCGCGCGATGGTCGCCGCCGCCTGGGGCGGGGCGGCCGATGCCGACATCGTCGTTCTGCTGGTCGAAGCCCATCGCGGTCTGACCCCGGGCGTGGCTGAAATTCTCGAAGCGCTGAGGGGTCGTATCGGCGACCGTCCAGTCGCTCTGGTGATCAACAAGATCGACCGGGTGAAGGCCGAGGTACTGCTGGGCTTGTCGAAGGAACTGAACGACGCCTTTCCGTTCGAGAAGACCTTCATGATCTCGGCCGAACGCGGGCATGGGGTGGAGGCGCTGCGCGACTGGCTCGCCGAACGTCTGCCCGAAGGGCCATGGCTTTACCCCGAAGACCAGATCGCCGACCTGCCGATGCGGATGATCGCCGCCGAGATGACGCGCGAGAAGCTGACCCTGCGCCTGCACGAGGAACTGCCCTATCAGCTGACCGTCGAGACCGAGAACTGGGAGGATCGCAAGGACGGCTCCACCCGGATCGACCAGATCATCTATGTCGCCCGCGACGGTCACAAGGGGATCGTGCTGGGGCACAGGGGCGAGACGATCAAGGCGATCAGCCAAGCCGCGCGGGCCGAGATCTCCGAGTTTCTGGCCAGACCCGTGCACCTGTTCCTGCAGGTTAAGGTGCGGCCGAACTGGCTGGAAGAGGCGGAACGCTACACCGAGATCGGCTTGGATTTCCGCGATGGAAACTGACCACCAGTCCGGCGCCATGTCGCAGCATAACGTACGGAACCAATGATCCCCCGGCTCACCGCGCGGTTCTGGGTCGATGCCTATCTTGCCCGGCTGAGGCTTTCCGACATTCCCGCTTACGTCACCGCCAAGGGGGATGCGACGGCGGGTGCGGTGCTGGTGAAGCTCTCCACACTCGATGGCCGGGCGAAGGTCTTTCACCGGGTTTTCGACATGATGGCCGACGGTCGGTCCTGGGCGGTGCTGGCCGAAGGGGCGGAGGCCGAAGTCGACGCCGCCGTCGCGCGGCAGCGCGGCTACGACCCCGACGTCTGGGTGATCGAGGTCGAAGACCGCGCGGGCCGCCACCTGTTGGACGAACCCGGCTTGGCAGAGTGATCTTGCGGGCCACTGCCGGAACAACATACTCACAGGCATGGATTGGCGCGACGAGGGCTTTCTGCTGACGGTGCGGCCGCATGGCGAAAGCGCTGCGATCATCGACGTCTTCACCCGTACACGCGGCAGACATGCCGGGGTGGTGCGGGGCGGCGGGTCGTCGCGCATGCTTCCGATCCTGCAGCCGGGCGTGCAGCTTGATTTGGCCTGGCGGGCGCGGATGGACGATCATATGGGAAGCTATACGGTCGAGCCGCTGCGGTTCCGCACGGCGATCCTGTCGGACCGGCTTGCGCTTGCCTGTCTCGGGTCGGTCTGCGCCCTGTTGTCCTTTGCGCTGCCGGACCGTGACCCGCATCCGGCTCTCTACGAGCAAAGCGTCGCGCTGCTGGACCGGATGCTGGGCGGGGCCGATTGGGGGGCGGATTACCTTCGGTGGGAACTTGGCCTTCTGGAAGAAGCGGGCTTCGGCCTGGATCTGGCGGCCTGCGCCGTGACCGGTGCGACCGAGGGGCTTGCCTTCGTCTCGCCCCGCAGCGGGCGGGCGGTCAGCCGCGAAGGTGCAGGTGACTGGGCCGATCGGCTTCTGCCCTTGCCGTCCCTTCTGACCGGCGGGTCGGCAACGCCCGAAGCTCTGGTTGAAGGGTTGCAAGTGACAGGGCATTTCCTTGACCAGGCGCTGGCGCCGGCGCTGGGCGACCGCCCGGTGCCCGAGGCGCGTCGGCGACTTGCCGCACTTTTCGCGCGACAGGCGGGGGCCTGATCCAAAAACCGACAAGGCAAGGTCGGAACCGGCGCAGACAGCATCGCGGAACATGGCGCTTCTCACGTTAAGGATCACGCGATGTTCGAACGCTCCATTCCCGAGTGGCTGCGCCACAGCCCGACACCAAGCGCACGCGGCTTCGCCGTGCTCGCGGGGATTGAATCGATGATCCGCGGCATGCTGGTCTCGGTGTTTCCGATCATGATGTATCGTGCCTTCGGCGATGCGGTGGTCGTCTCACGGATCTACTTCGTCATCGGCCTCATCTCGCTGACTGCGGGCCTGATGGTCCCATGGCTGACGGGGTTCGTGCCGCGACGCTGGATGTATTCTCTGGGTGTCGTTCTGGCGATGGCGGGTGCAGGGTTCGGCACGCTTGGCGGCACCTGGGTGGCGCTGGCGCTGCTATGCATCACCGTGGCGACGGTCACGGTTTTCGTCTGTTTCAACGCTTATGTCCTCGACCACATCGCCCGGTCGGAACTGGGCCGGACCGAGACGTTGCGGATGTTCTACTCCGCGCTTGCCTGGACGGCGGGTCCGGTGACCGGCGTCTGGCTTCTGTCGATCTGGGAGCCTGCGCCGTTTGTCGTCTCCGGCACCTCGGCGGTTCTCCTGTTGGCCGTGTTCTGGTACATGCGGCTCGGCAACGGGAAGCTGATCACACGGGCGCGTGCGCCCGCCCCGAACCCGCTGGCCTATCTTGGACGCTTTTTCGCCCAGCCTCGCCTGATCGCGGGGTGGCTTTTTGCGGTCATCCGCTCCAGCGGCTGGTGGGTCTATGTCGTCTACCTGCCGATCTTTGCCGTCGAGTCGGGCCTGAGCGACCGGCTGGGCGGGATCGCCCTGTCGACGACGAACGCCCTGCTCTTTGTCACGCCGCTAATGCTGCGGGCGCTGCAGGGGCGTCCTGTGCGCCTTGCCGTGCGGTTGGGCTTCTTCGCGGCCGGTGTCGGCTTCATCGCCGCAATGCTGGCGTCAGCATCGCCACCGCTGGCCATCCTGTGCCTCTTTGCCGGCTCGGTCTTTCTCATCCTGCTGGATATCGTCGGCGGCCTGCCGTTCCTGATGGCAGTCAAGCCATCGGAGCGGACCGAGATGAGCGCCGTCTATTCCAGCTTCCGCGATGTCTCGGGCATCCTGACGCCGGGGGTTGCAGCCCTGATCCTTCTGGTCGCCCCTTTGTCCACGGTTTTCGGTGCTGTTGGATTGGGGCTTTTGTCGATGTGGGCGCTGGCCGGACGGTTGCACCCGCAGCTGGGCGTGCCACGACGCACCCGGCCGGTGGTGCCTGCCCCGGCCGAGTAGCGGTCAGTCCAGCAAGCGCCGTGCGATCACCTGCGCCTGAATTTCGGCCGCACCTTCGAAGATATTCAGGATCCGTGCGTCACAGAGGATGCGGCTGATCTGATATTCCAGAGCAAAGCCGTTGCCACCGTGTATCTGCAACCCATTGTCGGCCGCAGCCCAAGCCACGCGCGCGCCCAGAAGTTTCGCCATCCCGGCCTCCAGGTCGCAGCGTCGGTCCGCATCCTTCTCGCGCGCGCTGAAATAGGTGAGCTGCCGCGCCACCATGATCTCGACCGCCATAATGGCAAGCTTCGAGGCGACGCGAGGAAACTCGATCAGCGACTTGCCGAACTGCTTGCGGTCGATGGCGTATTGCATCGCCACCTCCAGCGCGTTCTGGGCAACCCCGATGGCGCGGGCTGCCGTCTGGATGCGGGCGGATTCAAACGTCTGCATCAGCTGCTTGAAACCCTGTCCCTCGACGCCGCCGAGCAGGTTTTCACCTTTCACACGGAAGCCGTCGAAGCCTAGTTCGTATTCCTTCATGCCACGGTAGCCCAGCACCTCGATCTCGCCCCCGGTGATGCCGGCGTCGGGAAAGGGCACCTCGTCGGTGCCGGGCGTCTTCTCCGCCAGGAACATCGACAGGCCTCGGTAATCGGTGGTGTCGGGGTCGGTGCGGGCCAGCAGCGTCATCACATGGGTGCGCGCGGCGTGGGTAATCCAAGTCTTGTTGCCCGTGACAACATACTCGTCACCGTCCCTTACCGCCCGGGTTCGCAGGCTGCCAAGGTCGGATCCGGTATTCGGCTCGGTGAAGACGGCTGTCGGCAGGATTTCGGCGCTGGCGAGTTTCGGCAGCCACTGCTGTTTCTGCTCATCGGTGCCACCGCAAAGGATCAGTTCGGCGGCGATCTCGGACCGCGTGCCCAAGCTGCCGACACCGATGTAGCCGCGTGATAATTCCTCGGACACCACGACCATGCTGGCCTTCGACAGGCCGAATCCGCCATATTCCTCGGGGATGGTCAGCCCGAAGACGCCCATTTCGGCCAGCTTGCCGATGATCTCCATCGGGATCAGCTCATCCTTCAGGTGCCAGTCGTGGGCGTGCGGGGCGACCTCTTCATCGGCGAAGCGACGGAACTGATCGCGGATCATTTCCAGTTCGTCGTCCAGCCCCGTGGCGCCAAAGGTCGCCCGGCCGGCGTTGTCGCGCATCAGCTGCACGAGTCGCAGTCGCGCGGCCTGCGTATTTCCTTCCCGAACCAGTCTCCGTACCGCGGGCGAGGCAAGCGCCTCTGTTTCCTTCTCGGTCAGACCGATATCCTGCAGTCGCAGGATTTCGCCCTGGCTCATCGGGATGCCGCCGTGCAACTGTGACAGATATTCGCCGAATGCGATCTGATGCAGCAGCGCCTCGATCTCGCCGAATTTGCCCTCTGCCTCCAGGCGGTCGGCCCACCCCTGCATCTGGCGCAGGCTTTCTACATAGGTCGCAACCCAGGCAAGCCCGTGCGCTGCCGTCTGGTGCAGTTCCATCAGGTGGCCAGAGACGCGACCGCCGTCGGTCACCTGTGCACGGACGGCTTCGCGTGCGTGCTCCAGCAGGCCCTCGGCGGCCGATACGGCCTCACGCGTAAGCCCTGTCAGATTTGAAATCAGGGGCACTGCAGCTGGCATGTCCTGTCCGTCGTGGGGCATCGTCGGCTCCTTTCGATCTGTGGCGTTCGACTTAGGGCTTTTGCAGGTGCAGCGCAACAATAATTCAAGATAAGCAGCCCAATGGCATCAAAATGTCGCGGACGTTTTGCGCTGCAGCGATCGCGAGGCTGCGTTATAGAGCCATAAAACACGAGGGACAGGATGGAACTGATATCGGCGGGGCTTGACCCGGTGGCCTTCTGGGCTGCGATAGCGGTCACCGTATTTGCCGGGGTCGTGAAAGGCGCCATCGGCTTTGCGATGCCGATGATCATGATCTCCGGCCTCGCGTCGTTCATGGCCCCGGAGACGGCACTGGCTGCGCTGATCCTTCCCGTGGTCACGACCAACCTGCACCAGTCGCTGCGCCAGGGACGGCAGGCGGCGTGGGAGTCTCTGGTGAAATATCGCCGGATGATCCTGATGATCATGTTGGGAATTGCCATCTCTGCCCCTTTTGTCCGGGTGTTGCCCCATGGGCTGCTGCTGGGCCTTCTGGGTCTCCCGATCACGCTTTTCGCGGCGGTGCAGCTGGCAGGGCGAAGCCTGGCCTTGCGGCTCGAGCATCGGGAGCGCGCAGAGTACGGCCTCGGCCTCATAGGCGGGCTGTACGGGGGAATTTCTGGCGTCTGGGGGCCACCGCTGCTCGTCTACCTGCTTTCCGTCGGCGCCGAAAAGACCGAGGCAATTCGTGTTCAGGGTGTGACGTTTCTGATCGGTGGGATCGTGTTGCTGGCCGCACACGCACAATCAGGAGTGCTGGACGAACGGACCATTGGCTTTTCAATCCTGCTTTGCCTTCCGGCCGCCCTTGGCATGTTGCTCGGTTTCCGCCTGCAGGATCAGCTTGACCCCAAGCGATTTCGCCGCTGGACGTTGATCCTGTTGCTGCTGACCGGTTTCAACCTGGTCCGGCGCGCCCTGACGATCTAGGCGCGCCGAAACCTGGGCGCGTCAGCCGATGGCGGCCGCCTTCACGTCCTCGTCGATGTAGGGAACGTACTGGGCGAAGTTGTCGGCGAACATCGCGACCAGTTTCTTCGCCTGCGCGTCATAAGCCGCCACATCGCCCCAAGTGCTGCGCGGATCCAAGAGCGAGGGGTCGATGCCTGGCACCGCCACCGGAACGTCGAAGCCGAAGTTCGGATCGCGCCGGAATTCGCCGGTCGCCAGAGAGCCATCGAGGGCAGCGGTAAGCAGGGCGCGGGTCGCGCGGATCGGCATGCGGCTGCCCGTACCATAGGCGCCCCCTGTCCAGCCGGTATTTACCAGCCAGCAGGTCGCGCCGTGGGTCGCGATCTTCTGCTGCAGAAGCTTGCCATAGACCTCGGGCCGGCGCGGCATGAAGGGCGCACCAAAACAGGTCGAGAAGGTCGGCGTCGGCTCGGTCACCCCCTGTTCGGTCCCGGCCACCTTGGAGGTGAATCCGGACAGGAAGTGATACATCGCCTGCGCCGGCGTGAGCCGGGCGATCGGGGGCAGAACCCCGAAGGCATCACAGGTCAGCATGATGATATTCTTCGGGTGCCCACCAAGCGCGGTGTCCGAGGCGTTCGATATATACTCCAGCGGGTACGCGCAGCGCATGTTCGCGGTCAGGCTGTCGTCTGCGAAGTCGAGGTCCAGCGTTTCGGGGTCGAACACCATATTCTCGACGACGGTGGCGAACTTCGACGTCGTCGCATAGATCTCGGGCTCCGCCTCGGCCGACAGGTTGATCGTCTTGGCGTAGCAGCCGCCCTCGAAGTTGAAGGTGCCGCGCTCGGACCAGCCGTGCTCGTCATCGCCGATCAGAATGCGGGCGGGATCGGCCGAAAGCGTCGTCTTTCCGGTGCCGGACAGGCCGAAGAACACGGCCGTGTCCACGGGATTGCCGGGGGCGTGGTTGGCCGAACAATGCATCGGCATGATGCCCTTTTCGGGCAGCAGGTAATTCAGCAGCGTGAAGACCGATTTCTTGTTCTCGCCGGCGTAGGCGGTACCGCCGATCAGGATCAACTTCTTGTCGAAATTCATCGCGATCACGGTGCCGCTACGGCAGCCGTGACGGGTGGGATCGGCCGTGAAGCTGGGGCAGTTGATGATCGTGAACTCGGGTGCGAAGACCTCCAGTTCTTCCCGCTCGGGCCGCCGCAGCAAATGACGGATGAAGAGGCTGTGCCAGGCAAGCTCGGTCACCACCCTAACATCCAGCCGATGCGCTGGGTCGGCGCCAGCATAAAGATCCTGCACGAAATAATCGCGGCCGACCATGTGGGCCAGCATGTCGGCCTGCAGCAGATCAAAGGCATCCGGGGTCATCGGGGCATTGTTTTCCCACCAGATCGACCCCTCGACCGACGGGGTGCGAACGACGAACTTGTCCTTCGGCGATCGCCCGGTGTGCGTTCCGGTCGATACCAGAAGCGCCCCGCCCTGGCCCAGTCTCCCCTCGCCACGGGTAACGGCCGATTCAACAAGGCTCGGCTCTATCAGGTTGTAATAGACGGAGCCAAGCCCGCTGATGCCCTGATCCTGAAGGCGTTGCGCCGGGTTTACGCGTCCGTGGTCCATCTCTCGCTCCTGGATTGCCGCCCCGCTGGCGACTCTAACAGTGATAGGCTTCGACAAGGGAAGCTTTCTGCCCCGCAACAATCTTGCGAATAAATGCGGCTATAGCATGGCCCGCGCAGGATGGAACAGCGGCCCGGGGCGCAGTTAGCGCAACCAAGCGACCGCTGGCCGCAAGGGTTAGCGCAATCACTCTAGAATGCCTGACAGATGAGGCATCGGTCAATTGTTCTTTACCTTTTTCCCGCTGACTGGGGCCAAGGCATGGGAGGTGATTCGCGGTTGCCGATTGATTATTTCCGTGACAGGGACAACAATGGTTCAAAAGCATAACAGTCTCCACAACGGAATGCGCTGTGTTGCATGCGAGGAGCGGGCCGATGTCTAGGATCGCGCTTGTCGACGATGACAGGAACATCCTGACATCCGTATCGATCACGCTGGAGTCCGAGGGGTTCGAGGTCGAAACCTTCAACGACGGTCAATCCGCGTTCGAGGCGTTCAACCGCCGGATGCCGGACATCGCGGTGCTGGACATCAAGATGCCGCGCATGGACGGGATGGATCTGCTGCAACGGTTGCGTCAGAAGACGACCATGCCGGTGATCTTCCTGACCTCGAAGGATGACGAGATCGACGAGGTGCTGGGCCTGCGCATGGGCGCCGATGACTACATGAAGAAGCCGTTTTCCCAGAGGCTTCTTGTGGAACGCATCCGCGCACTGTTGCGGCGGCAGAATGCGCTTGTCAGCACCGATGACATGCCGGTGGACGAGGCGCGCATCATCACACGCGGCAGCCTGACGATGGACCCGCTGCGCCATTCCGTGACGTGGCAGGGGCAGGAGGTCACGTTGACCGTGACCGAATTCCTGCTTTTGCAGGCTCTTGCACAGCGACCCGGTTTCGTGAAAAGCCGTGACCAGTTGATGGATGTGGCCTATGATGATCAGGTCTACGTGGATGATCGGACGATCGACAGCCACATCAAGCGCCTGCGGAAGAAGATGCGGACCGTGGATCCGGAGTTCTGTGCGATCGAGACGCTTTATGGCATCGGATACAGATACAACGAGGCATGACGCCCACCCACCAGATCGCACCTCGGCCGCCCGCTCCGGATAACTCGCTCGGGGGCGAGTCTGCGGGCGCTGCACCGGCATCGTCTGTTTCGAACAGCATACGTAAAAAGCGCGAAAACGGGTTGCAGGCCGCGCCGCGTATCGGTGGCTTGGGTCAGCCGCAGCCTTCTGGCCTGGCCGGGGGGCGCATTTCGCTCAACCGTTCGCCGCTTGCGCGGAAGATCATCGTCTTCAACCTTCTCGGGCTGATTGTGCTGGTCGTCGGCGTGCTTTACATGCACCCGTTCCGGGACAGTCTGGTTCTGCAGCGCGAGCGTGGTCTGGTGGCCGAGGCGCGGCTGGTGGCGGATGTGTTCGAGGCGGGATTCTCCGAGACGGCGCGCGCTCCGTTCGACCCTGACGCGGCGCAGGCTCTGCTGGCGCGGTTGACGCTTCAGTCTGGAACGGACGCGATGGTATTCGACCCCGAGGGCGGCGTAGTTGCCACGACGCAAGGGCAGCCGCGTCGTGCGCTGCCCCCGATCGCCGCCCTGGAGCGCGACGGACGCAGCACCGTCATCACCGATCTGCTGAACCGGGTTTGGGAGCGGATTGTACATTTGTCGCAACAGCGGTCCGATGATGCGGAGCGTGATGCGACGGATCTGGCGCGGAGCCTGTTCCCGGCCGCGCTGACCGGTGTCCCCCAGATAGTGACCGAACGCGATGCTGCGGGCGCCACGATCTTTGCCGTCGCAATGCCGATCAGGCAAGGCGAGGCGGTGATCGGCGTCGTAGCCGTGACCAGCGCCGCGGGCGAGATCGACGAACTGATCCGGGCAGAGCGAGAACTGGTGCTGCAGATGTTCGTGATCGCCCTTCTGGTATCGATCGGTCTCAGCCTCGTTCTGGCCTCAACCATCGCAACACCGCTGTCCGACCTTGCCAGCGCGGCCGAACGGGGCCGGGACCGGAACAGCCGCCGGATGGGACCGGGGCGCATTCGCATCCCCGATTTCGCCGGCCGCAAGGACGAGATTGGGCGGTTGGCGAACGCCATGCGCAGCATGGTCGCGGCGCTCTACGACCGGATCGATGCAAACGAACAGTTCGCCGCGGACGTTGCGCACGAGATCAAGAACCCGCTAGCCAGCCTGCGCTCGGCCGTCGGCACCCTTCGGCTTGCGAAGCGCGAGGATCAGCGCGAGCGCCTGCTGTCGGTCATCGAACATGACGTACGCCGGCTTGACCGGCTGGTCTCTGACATCTCCAACGCCTCGCGTCTGGACAGTGAACTGGTGAAGGAAGAGGAACAGCGCTTCGACCTGCTGACCACGTTGTCCGGCCTTGCCGATTTTCTGGCGATGCAGGCGGCCGAAAAGGGGGTGGAGTTCGTCTGCGACCTGCCGGACGAGCCGATCATCATCCAGGGGCTGGAGGCGCGGCTTGCGCAGGTCTTCGTGAACCTCATCTCCAACGCGATCTCGTTCTGCGAGGACGGCGATGCGGTCCGCCTCTGGGCGCGGCGGCGCGACAACCGGGTGCTGGTGGTGGTGGAGGATACCGGCCCCGGCATCCCGGAAGAAGCGCTGACCCAGGTCTTCCGTCGGTTCTATTCCGAACGCCCGCCGGGGCAGTTCGGCAATCACTCCGGCCTCGGGCTCGCCATTTCGCGCCAGATCGTCGAGGCGCATGGCGGCGTGATCTGGGCCGAGAACATCCGCCCGACCGAGGCGGACCCGACGTCCGATCCGCTGGGGGCCCGCTTCGTCGTGGGCCTGCCGTTGTGAGCGAGCATCTCGTCGTCCATGCCACGACGGTTGCGGTGCAGGGCCTGGGCGTGCTCATCCGGGGTCCATCGGGATCGGGCAAGTCGGCGCTTGCCCTGCAATTGATGGCGCTGGGCGCGCAACTCGTGGCCGACGACCGCACGATCCTCTCGCGCCGCGGCGTCGCGGTTCACGCCGCGTGTCCCGCGCCTCTGATCGGTCTGATCGAGGCGCGGGGCGTCGGGCTGTTGCGTGCACAGGCCATGGCCGAGGTTCCCCTTGGGCTGGTGATCGACATGGGGACCGAAGAGGCGGATCGGCTGCCACCGGAAAGGCACGCTGTCGTGCTGGACTGCCGCCTGCCCTTGCTTCAAAAGGTGGCAAGTTCCCATTTCCCGGCCGCCGTCCTGCAATATGTATCGGGTGGCAGAAAAGCCTGAGCCCGCCATGAGCCTTCAGCCAGACAACAAGGATACCACCCGCTCCAACGCGGGGCGCCGGATCGTGCTGGTTACGGGGCCGTCGGGCGCCGGGCGGTCGACGGCGATCAACGTGCTGGAAGATCTTGGCTACGAATCCATCGACAACCTGCCGCTGTCCCTGATCCCGCGGCTGCTCGAGGGGCCGCCACTGGCGCAACCGCTGGCCCTCGGCATCGATGTGCGCAACCGGGATTTCAGCGCGATCGCCCTCATGGAACTGATCGACGACCTGATCAGGCGGCCCGAGATCGAGCCGGAACTGCTGTTTCTCGACTGCGACCGCGAGGTGCTCTTGCGCCGCTATGGTGAAACCCGCCGGCGCCACCCGCTTGCCCCGGCGGGCCCGCCCTCGCTGGGGATCGACCTCGAGATCGATCTGCTGGCCGCAGTCCGTGCCCGTGCCGACGTGCTGATCGATACCACGACAATGTCGCCCCACGATCTTCGGGCAGCACTCGGGCGATGGTTCGACCGCAGTGGCGCCGCGCGGCTGGCGGTTTCGGTGCAGTCGTTCTCTTACAAACGCGGATTGCCCAGCGGCGTGGACATGGTGTTCGACTGCCGGTTTCTGCGCAACCCGCATTGGGTGGACGCCTTGCGCCCGCGAGACGGGACCGACGCGGATGTGGCGGACTATGTAGCGGGTGACGCCCGCTTTGACAACTTCTTCACCAAGGTGGCCGACCTTGTGCTTCTGTTGCTGCCAGCGCAGATGGAAGAGGGCAAATCGCATTTGGCAATCGCGTTCGGCTGCACCGGCGGTCGGCATCGCAGTGTCACTGTTGCGGAAAAACTTGCGGCGACACTTGCGGAGGCAGGTTGGCAAGTGTCTAAACGACACAGGGAACTGGAGCGTGCCGAGGCTGTCGGTGCGTTCGGCAAGACGGGATGACATGGCTGCAAGCGGAGGCGTGATCGGAATCGTGATCGTCGCACATGGCGGGCTCGCGCGGGAATACCTCGCTGCGGTCGAACACGTCGTGGGCAAGCAGTCCGGCATCCGTGCCGTCGCGATCGAGGAAAACCATGACCGTGCGGAAAAGCAAGCCGAAATCGCCCGTGCCGCCGACGAGGTGGACCGGGGCGCGGGAGTGGTTATCGTCACCGACATGTTCGGAGGCTCGCCATCTAACCTGTCGTTGCGCGCTTGCGTGCGCGGGGAACGACGAATCCTCTACGGCGCAAACCTGCCGATGCTGGTCAAGCTGGCCAAATCCCGCCACCTGGCAATCGGAACCGCGGTTGCCGCGGCCCTTGACGCCGGGCGAAAATACATCAACAGCATAAATCTTTCGCCGGAACCCTCGGAAAAGACGACCGGAGCCTGACGATTGAGCGAGAGCAAGCAAAGCCTTGAGCGCGACCTGCGTATCGTCAACGAAAAGGGCCTGCATGCCCGGGCGAGCGCCAAGTTCGTAGAGGTGGTGGAGGCACATGATGCCATGGCTGAGGTCAGCCGCGACGGCATGACCGTCGCCGGGGACAGCATCATGGGGCTTCTGATGCTGGCTGCCGCAAAGGGAACGACGGTCCACGTCGTGACCAGCGGGCCGGATGCAGCCAAGCTGGCCGACGCGTTGGAGCGCTTAGTGGCCGACCGCTTCGGCGAGACGTTCTGATCCCCCGGCCATTGGCGGTTTCTTAAGCCTGGTCCCCTTAGCCTCGGCCCGACAAGACCGAGGGGCCTGCCATGCATGGGCTGATCAACAGATCTATCCAGTGTTTCCTGCGCGAGACTTATGGGCCAGCGTTCTGGACGCGGGTTGCGGAACGCGCAGGCGTGGGCGCTGCCGGTTTCGAGACGATGCTGACCTATGACGACGCGGTGACCGATGCGGTGCTGGATGCGGCGGCCGGGGGACTGTCGCGGTCGCGCGACGGGCTGCTGGAGGATCTGGGAACCTTTCTGGTCAGCAACCCCGGCTTCGAATCGCTGCGCAGGTTGTTGCGCTTCACTGGCGTGACCTTCGCGGATTTTCTGCATTCGCTCGATGATCTGCCGGCGCGCGGACGGCTTGCTGTTCCCGATCTGGACCTGCCGCACCTTGAACTGACCGACCGGGGCGCCGGGCGGTTCACGCTGACCTGCAATGGTCCGCACCGGGGCGCCGGGCATGTAATGGTCGGCATTCTGCGCGCCATGGCCGACGACTATGGCGCGCTCGTGCTGCTGGATCATGCAGGCACGCAAGAGGGCTGCGAGCGGATCGAGATCGAACTGCTGGACCATCAGTTTGCCGAGGGTCGCGAGTTTCGCCTGGCCGCAGGTGCGCCGTGAACGCGCCGCGTCCGCCCGAACCCGTCCTGTCGCTCTCTCTGCCTGCGCTTGGCCGGCTGATGCCGATGTATCTCTGGGTCGGGATCGACGGCGTGATCCGCGAGGCGGGACCGACGCTGCGCAAGGTCGCGGGCGCGCGCCCGCTGGTGCGCAGGCGGTTTGCCGACTGCTTCCGCCCCCGCCGCGCCACCGACAGGGGGCTGGAGGATTTGGCGCGCCTGCACGGAGAGCGGCTGTTCCTGCATTTCTCCACCCCGCCCGACACGCCGATGCGCGGCGTGGTCGTGCCGCTGTCGTCGGGGCAGGGCGCGGTCGTCAACCTGTCCTTCGGCCATGCCGTAACGGATGCCGTGCGCGATCACGACCTGACGGATGCCGATTTCGCCGCCACCGATCTGACCGTCGATCTGCTGTTCCTGGCCGAGGCTAAGACCGCCGTGATGGCCGAGTTGCGCGACCTGAACCGCCGGCTGCAGGGTGCCAAGTCCGCGGCCGAGGAACAGGCGCTGACCGACACGCTGACCGGCCTGAGGAACCGCCGCGCGATGGATCAGGCCCTGGGAGCCGTGATCGACGCAGGCCAGCCCTTCGCGCTGATGCACCTCGACCTCGATTTCTTCAAGCAGGTGAACGACACGCTGGGCCATGCCGCGGGCGACCACGTGCTGCGAGAGGTGGCGCGTGTGCTGGTCGAGGAAACCCGCACCTCGGACACCGTCGCGCGGGTGGGGGGCGACGAATTCGTCATCATCATGCCGGGTCTCGGCGACGAGGCGCGCCTTGCGGGGGTGGCAGAGCGTATCCTGGACCGGCTTTCCTGGCCCATCGACTTTGAGGGCCAGCCCTGCCGGGTCGCAGGGTCGATCGGGATGACTCTTTCCGGGTTCTACACCCGGCCCGACGCCGACCGGATGCTGATCGACGCCGACCGCGCGCTCTACGGCTCCAAGCACCGGGGCCGGTCCTGCGCCACCTTCATCTGGAACCTCGGGGACGACGATTCGCTGACAGTCTGATCTCTGGCATGTCGCCGCGCCATCCGCTAAACGGGGCCGTCACCAGCCAAGGGGCGCGCGCATGGCACGGATCCTAATCACCTCGGCCATTCCATATATCAATGGAATCAAGCATCTGGGCAACCTTGTGGGCAGCCAGCTGCCCGCTGACCTCTATGCCCGCTACGCCCGCGCGCGGGGGCACGAGGTGATGTTCATCTGCGCCACCGACGAACACGGCACCCCGGCGGAACTGGCCGCCGCCAAGGCCGGTATGCCGGTCGCCGACTACTGTGCCCAGATGTGGCAGACCCAGAAGGATCTCGCCGACGGGTTCCGGCTGTCGTTCGACCATTTCGGCCGCTCCTCCAGCCCGCGCAACCACGCGCTGACCCAGCATTTTGCCGGAAAGCTGGCCGAGAACGGGTTGATCGAGGAGCGGACCGAAAAGCAAGTCTATTCCCACGCTGACTGCCGCTTCCTGCCCGACCGCTACATCGAGGGGACGTGCCCGAACTGCGGCTATGAAAAGGCCCGCGGCGACCAGTGCGAGAACTGTACCAAGCAACTTGACCCCACCGACCTGATCAACCCGCGCTCGGCCATCTCGGGCTCCACGGATCTGGAGGTGCGCGAGACCAAGCACCTCTACCTGCTGCAATCGAAACTGCGCAAGGAACTCTCGGACTGGATCGACTCGAAAACCGACTGGCCGATCCTGACCACCTCGATCGCGAAGAAATGGCTCAACGACGGCGACGGATTGCAGGACCGGGGCATCACCCGTGACCTGCACTGGGGCGTGCCGGTGAAAAAGGGCGACCGGCCCTGGCCGGGGATGGAGGGCAAGGTCTTCTACGTCTGGTTCGACGCGCCTATCGAATACATCGCCGGCACCGCCGAATGGGCCGACGCCCACGACCTGCCCGAATCCGCCTGGCGCCGCTGGTGGCGCACGGACGAGGGCGCTGCGGACGTCCGCTACGTCCAGTTCATGGGCAAGGACAACGTGCCCTTCCACACGTTGTCCTTCCCCGCCACGATCATCGGATCGGGCGAGCCGTGGAAGCTGGTGGACTATATCAAGTCCTTCAACTACCTGAACTACGACGGCGGCCAGTTTAGCACGTCGCAGGGCCGCGGCGTCTTCATGGATCAGGCGCTGTCGATTCTGCCCGCCGATTATTGGCGCTGGTGGCTGCTCAGCCATGCCCCCGAAAACTCTGACAGCGAATTCACCTGGGAAAATTTCCAGGCGAGCGTGAACAAGGATCTGGCAGATGTGTTGGGCAACTTCACCAGCCGCGTGACCAAGTTCTGCCGCTCCAAATTCGGCGAGGTGGTGCCCGAGGGCGGCGCCCTGACCGACCGCGAAACCGGGTTGATCGCTGACCTGTCTGCCCGCATCCGCGCCTATGAAGGGCACATGGAGGCGATCGAGATCCGAAAGGCCGCGTCAGAACTGCGCGCGATCTGGGTCGCCGGCAACGAATACCTGCAGGCCGCAGCCCCTTGGGCGCTGGTCAAGGAAGACCCCGCTGCCGCTGCCGCCATCGTTCGGTTCTCGCTGAACCTGATGCGGCTCTACGCGGTCCTGTCGCGGCCCTTCATCCCCGATGCGGCGGGCGCGATCATGGCAGCGCTGAACTGCGACGACTGGTCGTGGCCGGATGATCCCGCAGCGGCGCTCCAGCAACTGCCCGCGGGCCATGCCTTCAGCGTGCCCGACAACCTGTTCCGCAAGATCACCGACGAGGAACGCGCGGACTGGCAGGCTCGGTTTTCCGGCACCCGGGGCTGACGGCGGCATTCTTGCGGCAATCTACCTGAGGTTGCACGGCAACCGTTAACTTTCATGACGTTACGTCATCGGCGGGTTTCCGCACATTTTTCTACAACCTTAAATAGAAATGAGATAATCGACGTTCCACTGAACACCTGCACGGGGAAAGGCGAAGGGGCCAATCACCATCAGCCCACACCCGCAGATGACAACGTCAACTCACTGAACGGTCTTGCATCATGAAATCGAACTCGCTGTGCACCGCTGTGTGCGCATTGCTTTCTCCTGCGCTGTGGGCGGTGCCTGCCAATGCCTTCGACATGACCCAGATCACGCGACTGGATCAGACCTGCGATTACCAACCCCTGCCGCCGCGGCTGGCGCGCGCCTTCCGGGCCAGCCCGGATTTCGAGCGCATCTTCACCTACATGTCGTCCAATTGCCCCGAGCTTGCGCTCGCACTGGTCGACACGCCGACGGCCACGATTGGCGGCCCTGGCGGGAGCGAGTCCGGCGGGAACGATGGTGGCGGCTCCGGTTCAGATGGCGGCGACTCCGGCAGTGGTGCGGACACCGGGAGCGGTGGTGGCACGGGCAACGGGGGTGACACCGGGAACGGCGGTGACACTGGCAGCGGCGGCGACACGGGCAGCGGTGGCGATACTGGCAACGGCGGCGACACTGGCAACGGTGGCGACACCGGTGACGACGGTGACACTGGCAACGGCGGCGACACAGGAAACGGCGGCGACAGCGGAAACCCTGGCAACAACGGAAACGGCGGTAACGCCGGGAACAACGGAAACGGCAACGCCGGCAACGGCAACCGTTCCGGTGGCGGGGACGGCACCAATCCGGGCGGTGGCGGCAACGCGGATGGGACCGACAATCCCGGCCAGGGTAACGGCAACTCCGGTGGCAATGGCGGAAGCGGAAACGGGAACGGAAACGGCGGTCAAGGTGCCGGTTCAGCCTAGGGTGATCTGAGGGTGCCACGCGGTATTCGATCCGACCCGTGAAGGAGTCTTCACGGGCCGGAAGCTGCGCCCCCGGGGCAATTGCCGGTTAAGCCACGGTAAACAGAATTTGCGAAATCCAGGAATTTCAGGGACTTGAGAATTTGTCCACGCGTGGACAATCCCCTCTCAACCCGCTGCGTCGACCACGGTCTGCCGCTGCTGGCCCAGCCGCTCGATCCCCAGCTCGATAACATCGCCTGCCTTCAGATAGCGCGGCGGGGTCTTGCCCATGCCCACTCCCGGCGGCGTGCCGGTGATGATCACGTCCCCCGATTGCAGCGACATGAACTGGCTGACATAGCTGACCAGATGCGCGACCCCGAAGACCATCGTCCGGGTCGACCCGTCCTGCATCGTCTCTCCGTTCACCGTCAGCCACATCTTCAGATCCTGCGGATCCGATACCTCGTCCCGCGTCACCAGCCATGGGCCCAGCGGCCCGAAGCTGTCGGCACTCTTGCCCTTTATCCACTGGCCGGAGCGGTGGATCTGGAAACTCCGCTCGGACACGTCATTGCAGATGCTGTAGCCCGCGACATGGTCAAGTGCGTCGGCCTTGTCGATATACGCCCCTGGCGCGCCGATGACGATGGCCAGTTCCACCTCCCAGTCCAGCCGGTCCGATCCGCGCGGGATGATCACGTCGTCGTTCGGCCCCGACAGGCTGCTGGTGGCCTTGCCGAACAGGATCGGCTCGTCCGGCACCGGCATGCCGCTTTCCGCCGCATGGTCCGCGTAGTTCAGGCCGATCCCGATCACCTTGCCGACACTGCCGACGCACGGCCCAAGCCTCGTGGCCGGGTCCACCAGTGGCAGAGCGCTCGGATTGAGGGCTGCCAGACGCTGTACTCCGTCGGGCTGCAACGCTGTGCCGGCGATGTCGGCGACCACGCCGGTCAGATCGCGGATTGAGCCGTCCGCCGCCAGAATCCCCGGCCGCTCAGACCCCTTTTCGCCATGGCGCAGCAGTTTCATTCCGTCCTCCCCGTTTGCAGATCAGATTACTGTCGCAAGGGCCGGGCAATTTCAACATCGCCGGATGGTTAAAGGGGCAGCGAGCGGCGGAATGGGCACGGCCGAACGAACACACCTCACGCGGCGCGGAGCGGTGCATGCAAGGCAGGGCGCGCAGGGCGCCGGCCATGATGGCCGGGCCCTGCATCCGGTCGCCCCCGATGCAGAAATGCGCATCGAGTCAGTGGGTGACGCGTGCTGCCACCGCCCGCCGCGTCGGCATGCTGAGCACTGCATAGCGACGGCCATCCCCGGGGTTTTCATAGGGTTCCCCGATGCGGTTGGCGGAATAGCCAAGCTGACGCAGGGCGCGCATCAGCGACACCGGGGAGAGCGACATCAATTCGCTCGCGCCGTTCTGCCGCGCCACGCGGACGAGGCCATCAACCACCAGCGACAGGCATTCGCTGCGTTCGGCGTGGGTGCGAAGTGAATCCGACAGCACCAGGCGCGTGCATTCCCAGACGTCGGGCGTGCGGATCTCGGACGACATGACCTGGGCCGGGATATCGACAAGCTTGCCGTTCACAGCATCCCGCAACATGTAGGTATGCGTCCCCCAGTTCGAAGTGGTCGGCATTGTCCGCGCGCCGCCGATGACCTGGCCGTCGCGCAGCACCAGGGAATAATGCGCCAGCGGGTTGTCGTACTGGTCCATTTCGACTGTCTCGTTATGGGGAATGTCCCAGCCCAGCGTATCCACGAAGAAATGCTTGCGCAGCCGCAGATAGTCGTAGAACGCGGTGCCGTGCAGATGAAGTTCAGCCAGATCGAAGGTGATGTTTTTCATGTCGACTCTCCTTTTTGGAGAGTCAATTAGATCACCTAGCCCTTAAGTTGAGAAAGCCTTGGCAGGTGTTCGCCCTGATTCGAACATCTTTTTTCCCGCAATTCTTCAAATCAGCCCATAGGCCTGCGCCATGCTGGCCGCCTGTGTGCCGGTTTTTGCGCCAAGTTTGCGCCGTGCATTGCGCAGGCGCAGTTTGACGGCGCCTTCGGTGATATTCAGCAGCGCGGCAATTTCCTTGGCGAGCAGGCCGTCGCGGACCATCCGCAAGGCCTCCAGTTCTGCCTCGGTCAATCCGGTCGGCGGGGCCTTCGCTTCGTGTAGATGTTGCAGGACTTCGGTCAGCAGGCGCATTTCTTCCTGCGTGAACTCACGGTCGGTCCGCGCGAACGACGCCAGGCTGCGCTGCCCGTCGCGCCCGCGCCCGCTGCAGGAGATAGCCACCCCGTAGCGCAGCCCGTGCTCGGCCGCCTGTTCCATGATGCCTTGCGGATCGGGCAGGGTGATCTCGCTCCAGCGAGTTGCGCCGGTGTTGGCATACAGCCAGCGCATCACCGGATCCGACAGCATGTAGCCGGCGCGGGTGTAGCGTTCGACCCAGGGGCCGGGCAGCGCGTTTACCTCTTCCAGTGGAAAAGCGAAACCGATGCGAAGGGCGATGTAATAACCGGCCGGGGCGAGGCTGCCGAAATCCCGCGAAACGGCCAAGCTGTTCATAATGCGCGAACCTTGATCTTGCGGCGGTGTCATTTGCGTGATGGAATGACACGCATAACGGTTTGGTTACCCTAAGCCATTGTGTCCGTGGCGATCAACCTGCAAGCGAGTAGGTGGGGGGAATGGGAGAAGAAAACGGGATTGGCCAGCTTCTGGCCGATCTCCATGAATTAAGCCCGGCGGGCTTTGCCGTCGCACTGCATGTCACCTACACGACACCGCGGTATCTGTTCCAATCCTATGACAGGGGATGGATCGACCTGTATTCGCGCAAGGGGTACGTGCTGCAGGATCCGACGGTGCGCTGGGGCTTCGCCCACACCGGCACGATCCGGTGGAGCGCGCTCACGCCAGAGGATCCGTCCGGCGTGCTGGCCGAAGCCGCATCGCACGGGCTGCGCTTCGGTGCGACCGTTGCGCTGGAGTCGCGCGGCTCGCGCAGCATCGGAAGCGCCGCGCGCGGTGATCGCGAATATTCCGATACGGAAATGGTGACGCTGCTGTCGTTGCTGTCACGGATGCATCGCGCCACGGCCGAGACGATGACCCTGTCCCCCAAGGATCATGAGATGCTGCGGGTGATGTCGATCTACCTTACCCACGGCTGAGGGCGCGTGTAATCTGCCGGTGCCGCTCTCGTCGCCCTCGACGGGTTTCCTCGGTCAATCCCTCATGGCAGCGGTGGCAACTCACGCCTTCCTCGTAGCCCGGCCGCGCGCGGTCGGTATCGGTGAGCGGTGCGCGGCAGCCGTGACATAGCCCGGCCGTTCCTGGCTCCAGCCCGTGCACGACAGAAACGCGCTGGTCGAACACGAAGCATTCGCCGTGCCACAGGCTTTCGGACGCGGGCACCTGTTCCAGATAGTCGAGGATCCCGCCCTGCAGGTGATAGACCTCGTCCACCCCCTGCGCCTTGAGGAAACTCGTAGCCTTCTCGCAGCGGATGCCGCCGGTGCAGAACATCGCGATCCGTTTTCCCTGGAAGGCGTTGCCCTGCCGCGCCCACCAATCAGGAAAATCGCGAAAGCTGCGAGTGCGAGGGTCGATGGCGCCCACGAACGTGCCGAGCGCTACTTCGTAGTCGTTTCGGGTGTCGATGACCGCGACATCCGGGGCCGCGATCAGCGCGTTCCAGTCGGCGGGCGCGACATAGGTGCCGACAGTGCGGGTTGGGTCGGCCTCGGGCCGGCCCAGGGTGACGATCTCGCGCTTCAATCGCACCTTGATCCGGCCGAAGGGCAGGGCGGGCGCCTCGGCCCTTTTCCACGTCAGGCCGGCACAGCCGGGAAGGGTGCGGATATGCGCGATCACCGCGGCGATGCCGTCCCGGCTTGCGGCGATGGTTCCGTTGATCCCTTCACTCGCCAGCAGGATCGACCCTCGGGCCCCGGCGGCCTCGCAGACGGCCAGCAGCGGCGCGCGCAGCGCGTCAGGATCGGGAAACGGGGCGAAGCGGTAGAAGGCGGCAACGGTCGGCATGACGCTGCCTATCCCCAAGCGCGCCCCTCCCGCAAGGGGCGCGGCCATTGACGCCCCCCGGCGCGGGTCTTACCCAAGGTGCAGCGAAGGAGTGTGCCATGCGACCCGACACTGCCGGACTGATCGTGATCGACGTGCAGAACGATTTCTGCCCCGGCGGTGCCCTGGCGGTTGCCGGCGGCGACGAGATCGTGCCGCGGATCAACGACCTGATGTCGGACTTCGCCACCGTCGTCCTGACGCAGGACTGGCACCCCGCCGATCATTCCTCCTTTGCGAGCCAGCATCTGGGCGCGGCCCCCTTCAGCCTGACCCAGATGCCCTATGGCCCGCAGGTGCTCTGGCCTGACCATTGCGTTCAGGGTACCGAGGGCGCGGCCTTTCACCCCGATCTGCGCAACGAACCGGCGCAACTGGTCATCCGCAAGGGGTTTCGCCGCGCCATCGACAGCTATTCCGCGTTCTTCGAGAACGACCAGACCACCCCCACGGGGCTGGAGGGATACCTGCGCACCCGCGGCGTGACCGATCTGGTGCTTGTGGGCCTCGCCACAGATTTCTGCGTGCAGTATTCGGCACTCGATGCCGCGCGGCTGGGATTTTCCGTGACCGTTCTGGAAGGGGTCTGCCGGGCGATCGACCTTGACGGCTCTCTGTCCGCAGCCCGCGATGCGATGCGCGCCGCCGGCGTGAAGCTGGAGCGCTGAGATGGTCGATATCGCCACCCGTGTCTGGAACCACAAGTGGAAGATCGACCCGATCGTCCGGTCGCTGATCGACACCGATTTCTACAAGCTGCTGATGTGCCAGTCGGTCTTCCGCAACAAACCCGATACCACCGTCACCTTCAGCCTGATCAACCGCACCAAGTCGATCCGGCTGGCCGAACTGATCGACGAGGGCGAGTTGCGCGAGCAGCTCGACCACATCCGCACCCTGCGGCTGTCGCGCGGCGAAAGCACGTTCCTGCGCGGCAACACCTTCTATGGCAAGCGGCAGATGTTCCGTCCCGATTTCATGGAATGGTTCGAGGGGTTGCAGCTTCCGCCGTATCATCTGGAAAAACGCGACGGGCAGTACGAGTTGACCTTCGAGGGCAAGTGGCCCGAGGTGATGATGTGGGAGATCCCGGCACTTGCCGTGCTGATGGAACTGCGCGGCCGCGCGGTGCTCGACGGGATGGGCCGGTTCGAGCTGCAGGTGCTCTACGCCCGCGCGATGACCCGGATCTGGGAAAAGGTCGAACGGCTGCGCAAGCTCGACGGCCTGCGTCTGGCCGATTTCGGCACCCGGCGGCGCCATTCCTTCCTGTGGCAGGACTGGTGCGTCCAGGCCCTGATGGAGGGGCTGGGCAGCGCCTTCGCCGGCACCTCGAACTGTTTGATCGCCATGCGCCGCGAGGTCGAGGCGATCGGAACCAATGCGCATGAGTTGCCCATGGTCTATGCAGCGCTGGCCGATAGCGACGAGGAACTGGCCCAGGCCCCCTACAAGGTGCTGGCGGATTGGCACGAAGAGCATGACGGCAACCTGCGCATCATCCTGCCCGACACCTTCGGGTCCGAGGGCTTCCTGAAGCGCGCCCCCGACTGGCTGGCGGCATGGACCGGGGTGCGCATCGACTCGGGCGACCCGGCCGAGGGGGCCGAGATCGCGATCCGCTGGTGGAAGTCGCGGGGCGAGGATCCACGCGAGAAGCTGGTGATCTTCTCCGACGGGCTGGACGTGGCCAAGATCGAGGAACTGCAGGCCCGCTTTGTCGGGCGGGTGAAGACCAGCTTCGGCTGGGGCACGCTGCTGACCAACGATTTCCGCGGCCTTGTGCCGGGGGACGCGTTGGCGCCGTTCAGCCTGGTCTGCAAGGCGGTGGCCGCGAATGGCCGGCCAACGGTGAAGCTGTCCGACAACCCGAACAAGGCGATGGGCCCGGCCGAGGAGATTGCGCGCTACAAGCGAGTCTTCGGCGTGGGCCAGCAACAGGCGCTGGAAGTCGTGGTCTGACAGCCACTGCGTGGGGTGGCCAACTGGATACGGGCTTCAAGCCCATTGAGGCTGTCGACCAACGCACCGAGAAGAAGAAAGATCAGGATTTCTCCCGGCTCGGGCGCTTGACTGATTTTCGCTGAAACCCCGCCAGAAGCGCCCGTAGCTCGGGCTCGGCGACCGCCTCGGCCGCCTTTGCCGGCGGCATCCACTTGCGTTTGCGCTTGTCGACCTCGGGGTAGGTCTTGGCGAGTCCGTCAACCTCGACATGAAAGACGCAGACCCGGCAGGGCTTGGCCTTTCCGCTGGCGGTGATCTTGTCGTACGAGTAGCATCCTATGTGCTCTTCGGACACGGTGCCGCGCACCCCGGCTTCCTCCCACGCCTCCTGCAGGGCCGCGCCGGCCAGCGTGCGGCCGGCCATCGGCCAGCCCTTGGGCAGGATCCAGCGCCCGGTGTCGAGGCTGCGGATCATCAACACCTGCGTCTTGCCGCTCTTCTGCCGGGTGCAGAGCGCCGCCACCTGAAGGTGTTCCGCGCCGCTCATCAGCGGCAGATCCTTCTTGCCAGGCACACTGGTCTGCAACAGTTCTATCATCCTAGGGTCACCTGCCGGCCCACGGGTCTTGAGTGCCCGTGCTTGGAATATCTGCCATGAAGCCTGTGCAATACTCCAAGCAGGGTTAATGGGCAATGACCGGCGCCTGCACCATCACGACAGCAGCCCGCTCCCCTCCAGCAGCCGTTCGGCCAGGCGAAGCGCCCGGTTGATGTAACCGCGGTGCCGCGGATCGCCCTTCGGCAGCCGCGGCATCGTCCACCCCGCCGAGGCAAGGCAGCGCAGCAGCGTGAAGGTTGGAATCATCGCACGATCCGATTCCGACAGCGGGCGCAGCGCCGCATAACCGTCGATGAGGGCCTCGGCGATCTCGGCCAGGTGCGGTTCGTCCAGGTTTTGCGACAGGGCGGTGCCCAGATCGTAAAGCCGGAAGCCGAAGCCGCAATCGTCGAAATCGATCAGCCAAAGCTTGCCATCCTGGGCCATCACGTTCTCGCGCAGCACATCGGCATGGATCAGGCCCTGATCCGCGCCGGCGGCAGCGTAATCCGCAAGCCGCGTCGATGCCCAGCGTCGGGCATCCGCCAACAACCGGGCCTCGGGTTCGGAAAGCTCCGGATGTTCCCAGAACCTGCCCCAGAACGGGTGCTCGCCTACCAGCCCTTCCTGATCCCAGCGCGGCCGCTGGAAAGTCGGCGGCAGGTGCAACCGGTCCGTTTGGGTATGAACCAAGGCCAGAAGCTGTCCGAGGGCATGATGCAGCCGCGCCTGATCGACGGCGCTGCCGCTCAGCGGCTCGCTAGCCGCGCCGATCGCTGCGCCGTCTATCCACGAAAGGGCCGAGGCGAAGCGCCCGTCTGTCAGGCGGACCAGAAGCGCCTCCCCCGGCGCGCGGATCGGGCGGGGCACGGGCAGGCCGGCATCGGCCAGCGCCTCCATCCACCACAACTCCGACCGGATCGCATCCTCGGTCTGATAGCCTTGCCGGTGGATGCGCAGGGCCGCGCGGCCGGCAGGCAGGTCAACGTCGAACACCGCGTTCTCGCGGTTGCGGATGAGCCGCGGCTTGCCCTTGCCCCCCCAGGCAGGGGCCGCTTCGGCCGCAAGACGCAGGGCATTCCTATCCAGCATGGCGCACCGGAAGCGGAACCTCGGCCAACGCCTCGACCAGCGCGTCTATCGCCTGATCGGCGTGCTCGCGCGAAAACGGCATCGGCGGGCGCATCTTCAACGTATTCATGTGCCGTCCGATCCGGTTCAGCAGGATGCCACGCGCCACCATTCGCTCCACCACTTCGGTGGCAAAGGCGGTGGCGGGACGGCCGTCATCGTCGATGAACTCGGCGCCAAAGAACAAACCCGCGCCGCGCACCTCGACCAGCCAAGGGTGACGAAGCGCGCGCAGACGGTCCAGCGCGTAGCTTCCCACGTCGGCCGCGTTGTTCTGCAGGCCCTCGTCTTCCAGCACCTCCAGCGTGGCAATGGCGGCGGCAGCGGCCACCGGGTTGCCGCCGAAGGTGTTGAAGTAGCCGAAGGCCTCGCGAAAGGCGGCCATCACGTCGGGGCGGGCCAGCACCGCCGCAACCGGGTAGCCGTTGCCCATCGGCTTGCCGATGGTGACGAGGTCGGGCACCAGCCCGATTCGCTCGTGCCCCCAGAAGTGGTCGCCCAGCCGGCCAAAGCCCGGTTGCACCTCGTCCACCAGCATCAGCCCGCCGGCCGCGCGGACGATGCGGGCGGTCTCGTCCAGAAAGCCGGCAGGCAGGTCGGGGAAACCCTCGTTCGCGAAGAAGGGGCAGAGCATCATGCCGGAAAAGCCGATGCCCGCGTCGTCGAGCGAGCGGATCGCGTCGGCAACATGGGCGGCGAAGCGCAGGGCCGCGTCGCCGCAGGGGCTGCCCGGCGGGATCAGACTGTCGGGCGAGGGGACGAGGCGGACGTGCGACGGATAACCCCCGATTGGCGGGCGACGGGTGGACAGGACCGAGGTCGCGGTGGTGTTGCCGTGATAGGTGTTGTCGGTGGCGATGATCCCGGTCTTGCCGGTTACTGCCTGCGCCATCCGCAGCGCGATGTCGTTCGCCTCGGACCCGGTGCAGACCAGGATGCCCTGGCTGATGCCATGGCCGATGCGTGCGGTGATCCGGTCGAGGTAATCCAGCACGCCCTCGTGCAGGTATCGCGTGTGGGTGTTCAGCGTCGCCGATTGGCGCGCGATGGCTTCCACCACCTTGGGGTGGCAATGGCCGACGTGTGGCACGTTGTTGTAGCAGTCCAGATAGCGCTTGCCCGCCGCATCCCAAAGCCAGACGCCTTCTCCGCGCACGATATGCACCGGGTGGGAATAGAAGGTCGGCACGTTCGGCCCCATGAGCCGTGCCCGGCGGTCCAGCAGCGTCTCACTCATCGCCCGCCTCCACTGACCCACGCAACGCCTTTACCTGACCGCGCTTCACCTTGGCCGCCACCCGTCGCCGCTGGCTGCCCAGCGTGGGTTTCGTCGGAATGCGCCGCTTTGGCGCGACCAGCGCCGCGCGGACCAGTTCCGCCAGCCGCTCGCGCGCGAGTTCGCGGTTCCGGGCCTGGCTGCGCGTTTCCTCGGCCCGGATCACGATGGCGCCGTCCGTCGTCCACCGCCTGCCGGCAAGACGCCGCAGGCGCGTCTTCACCGCAGGCGGCAGGCTGGGCGAGCGCTCGGCCTCGAACCGAAGCTCGACTGCCGTCTCCACCTTGTTGACATTCTGCCCGCCGGGGCCAGAAGCGCGCGAAAAAACTTCGGTCAGTTCCCAGTCCTGCAATGTGATCTGGTCAGTGATGCGCAGCATGGTCCGCGGTCCGTACAGGTTCGCTGGCAGTATCGCGCGTTGCGCACCAAAGAGAAAGGGCCGCGCTGATCGCGCGACCCTTCCCGAGTTCTCAGGAGATGGGGCCAGTTAGAGCCGTGGCCCAATCAGTGGCTTATGCCTTCGGGTTTGCCCTCAGGCAGTCATCCCCCTGACTGTTCCGACACCTCTCTCCAACATCACTCTAGACACTGGACCACCTCCTTTCATTCGGTTGCGACTGATTGAAGAGTGCCACAGATTTTGTGGCTGTCAAAAGATTTCAGGCGATGGGTTGTGAAAGTTTGTGCACGATTGCGCGAAACGGCAACAGTGCTGCCAAAGCGAGCACAAGTTTGAGTGCCCAGTCGGCCACCGCAAGGCTGACCCACAGCGGAACGACCGGCCCAAGGCCCAGAAGCGGCAGCGACTCGTTCGCCCAGGACACATCGTTGCCCGGTTCGAGGAAGGCCAGCTGCGCCGAGAAGGCGATGGTGAAGAAAAGCGCCGTGTCCACCGACGACCCGACAAGGGTCGAGGCGAGCGGTGCGCGCCACCAGCGCCCCTCGCGAAGGCGGTCGAAGATCGCAACGTCCAGCATCTGTGCCGTCAGGAAAGCGATGCCAGAACCCATCGCGATGCGCAGCGTGACCAGTGGACCGAACTCACCCACGATCTGGGTGCCGATCAGCGAGCAGGCGACGCCGGTGACGAAGCCGGCGAAGACCACTTTGCGCGCGGCCGCCGGGCCATAGACCCGGTTCATCACGTCATTGACCAGAAAGGCCAGCGGATAGGTGAATGCGCCCCAGGTCAGCCATTGGCCGAACAGGAACTGCACGAGGATGTTGGAAGCCACGACGATCGCGGCCATGGCGATGACGCCGGGCAGGTGGGTGCGGGACATGTGTCTTTTCCGTTTTGGCAAGGTCGCGGAGACTTGGCCGCGCGAAGCTGCGCGACGGCACCCCGATACACCCCGCCGCGCGGGCGATCAACCGCTCAGTTCGATGCCAGAACGGCCGCGCATTGCCGGGGCAGGTCGGCCATGGTGTATTCCCGCGGGTGGCGCTTGCGCGGCCCGGCGGGCTGGCGTTCGACCTTCTTCGGCGGGTTGAGGAAGTCCGTCACCCACCACATCAGCGTGTCGTCGCAGCCGTTCCCGCGGTTGGAAAGTTCCGCCACCGTGGGCGCCTGGGTCTGGCAGTTTCGGCTTCCCGCCGGGCATTTCAGCCGGACGTGGAAGTGGTAATTGTGACCCTGGATCGGGCGGATCTTCTGCAGCCAGGCGGTATCGGCGCGGGTCGCGGTCTTGCACATCTCGATTTTCACGGCGGCGGCAACGAAAATGCGGTCGACCTGCGGATGCGAGGCGGCGATCTGCAACAGCCCATGGTGCCCGCGCGTCCAGTTGGCGTTGATCGCGCGCTGATCCTCGGTCCGGACCGAGACGGAACTGATATTCTCGCGCTCGGCCCCGGTCAGGTTCAGGCGGCTGGGGCGCAGCATCCAGATATCGGCATCCAGCCCGATCTGATGGCTGGCGTGGCCCGAGGTCATCGGCCCGCCGCGCGGCTGGCTGATATCGCCGATGTAAAGCCCGTTCCAGCCGATCATCGTCGCCTGCTGCGACAGCCACTGGAGATAGGCGATCATGTCGGGATGGCCCCAATTGCGGTTGCGCGACAGCCGCATCGCCTGCCAGGTCGGTCCGGTTTCGGGCAGTTGCACCAGACCCGCCGCACAACCCTTGGCGTAAGAGCCGATGGCCGCGGCCGGCTGCGCCGATCCGGTGCGGTGCGCGCCGAACAACTGGTTCGCCAGCGGGTTCGCGGCGGCAGGCCCGGCAAGCAGCGCAAGAATCATCAGGAGGACGCGGTCCATGTCTCAGCTCCTTCGCCATCGGGTTTCACCCAGACTAGCAGCAGAAGCCCGATCAGAAAAAGTCCGATCAATGGGGCAACGCCGAGCCGTTGGCTTTCGGTCACGGTGGTGGCAAGCGCGATCAGGCCGGGGGCAAGGAATGAGGTCGCCTTGCCCGACAGCGCATAAAGCCCGAACGCCTCGGTCATCCGGTCGGGGTTGCCCTGCCGAACCATCATCGTGCGGGATGCCGCCTGCAAAGCCCCGCCCGCCGCGCCGATCAGCCCGCCGCAGAGGTAGAAGACAATATCGGGCAGGTTTGAGCCGGCCGCGAGCGGCATGAACAGGACCATGCTGCGGTCGGTGGTCACGATGATCAGGCAGACCAGGATCAGCGCCAGGATGCAGGACACGATCACCGGCTTCGGACCGAACGCACGGTCGAACCGACCGCCGATCCAGCAGAAGATCGCGCCGGTGACCGCGGCAGCAATTCCGAAGACGCCGATTTGTACGATTGACCAGCCCAGCACGCCGGCCGCGTAGATCCCGCCAAAGGCATAGATGCCGTTCAGCGCGTCGCGGTAGAACATCGACGAGCCGAGATAGGCGAAGAGGCTTGGATGCCGCGGCAGGCTGCGGATCATGCGCCCCACCTGCCGGAGCCCGTCACGCACCACGGCGCGCGCCTGTGGCGCCCCGGTTTCCGGAACCCACAGGAAGAACGGGATCACGAAGACCACGTACCACAGCGCGGTGAAGGGGCCGACCGCCCGCGTGCCCTCGCGCGCCGCCGGGTCCAAGCCCAGCGCGGGTGGGTTGCCCAGCAGGGTCACGCCTGTGTCGTTCTCGGCAAACCACAGCAGCATGATGACAAGAGACAGAACGCCGCCGACATATCCCAGGGCCCAGCCGGTGCCCGAGATTCGGCCGACCTCTTTCCGCGGTCCCAGCGTCGGCAGCAACGCGTTGGTGAAGATGATCCCGAATTCCAGCCCGATCATGCCGATTGCAAAGGCCACCAGCACGATCCAGACCGCGCCCGTCCCCGGTTCCGCCCACCATAGCGCGGCAGCGCCAACAACGTAGAAGGCCGACCAGAGCAGAATCCACGGACGCTTCGGGCCCGCGCTGTCGGCGATGGCACCCAGGATCGGGGCGAGGAGCGCGATGGTCACGCCGGTTGCTGCCAGCATCCAGCCCCATATCTGTTGACCCGTCACCGGATCGGGGGCGACGGCGGCGACGAAATAGGGCGCGAAGATGAAGGTCAGGAGCAGCGTGTTATAGGGCTGGTTGGCCCAGTCGAAAAGGTACCAGCCCCAGACTCGCTTGCTGTCCACGTCAGGCTGCCTTTGCCGCCTCGGCCGACCGAAGGAAGACCGGGCGGCCGGGGTCCGACAGGTCGGGCTGATAGCGATAGCCGCCGGCGTCGAAATCGGACAGCGCGGCAGGGTCGGTCAGGCGGTTCTCGACGATGAAACGTGCCATCGCGCCGCGCGCCTTTTTGGCGAAGAAGCTGACGATCTTCGGGCCGCCGGGCTTGTCTTCGTAGAACACCGGCGTCACGACGCGCGGCTTCAGCGCCTTCTGATCGACCGCGCCGAAGTATTCCTGCGAGGCGCAGTTGATCAGAATGTCGGTGCCCGCTGCAGCAGCCTCGCGGTTCAGGGCCTTGGCGATCCGGTCGCCCCAATAGGCGTATAGCGTCTCGCCCCGCTTGTTCGCCAGCCGGCTGCCCATTTCCAGCCGGTAGGGCTGGATCGCGTCCAGCGGGCGCAGCAGACCGTAAAGCCCGGACAGGATCCGCAGGTGCCCCTGCGCCCATCGCAGCGCATCGGCATCCAGCCCGCGAGCCTCCAGCCCCGCGTAGGTATCGCCGGCAAAGCAGAGCGCGGCGGGGCGCGTCACATCCCGTCCCGGCGCTTTCGAGAAGGCCGCGAACCGGTTGCGGTTCAGTCGGGCGAGGTCTTCGGAAATGTCCATCAGGCCGCGCAGATCCTCGACCGACAGTTTCCGCGCCACCCCGGCCAGATAGACCGCATCCCTTGCAAACTCCGGCTCAGTTGTTTCCATTCCGGAAACCTCGGACCAGTCGAGCCGCTTGGCGGGGGAAATCACGGTCAGCATGGGGCACCTCCTGCCGGCAGAGCTAGACGTCGGGCATGGGCAGTCAACGCGCCGCCTCCGCGATCACTTCCAGAAATGCTGCGCCGAAGCGGTCGGCGCGCCGGTCGCCCAGGATCCGGGTCATCGCGGCCATATCCTGCGGGCGGACCTCTGCGACCTTGGCGATCTGGGGGGCAGAGCAGGTCAACGGCTTTTCGGTTCCGTCCATCCCGCGCGAAAGTGCCGCCTGCACCTCGAGCAACCGGTCATAGACGGAACCTGCATCGCGCCCGGCAAGTTTGCGACGGCGCGGGTGCTGAGGTTCGGGGGCGGCACCCGTGATGACCTCCAGAAACGTGGCGCCGTAGCTTTCCAGCTTCTTCGCGCCGACGCCCGATATACGCGCCATCTCGTCCAGCGTCTGCGGGCGGCGTTCTGCCATCTCGATCAGGGTGCGGTCGGGGAAGATCACATAGGCCGGCGCGCGCTGCGCCTCGGCCAGCGCGCGGCGGCGGGCCTTCAGGGCCGACAAAAGCGCCTCGTCCTCTTCCGCGACCAGCGCCTTGGCGGCGGGGCGGTCGGTCTTCTGCACGCTGTCCTCGCGCAGGTGGATCTCCTCCTCGCCGCGCAGGATCGGCAGGGCGGCGTTGGTCATCCGCAGCGCGCCGTGGCGTTCGGGGTCGGGGCGCACCAGATCCCGGCCCATCATCTGGCGGAACACCGCCTGCCAGGCCGGGCGCGGCAGATCCTTGCCAACACCATAGGTCGGCAGTGCGTCATGACCGCGCTCCTTCACCTTGGGGGTGGCGTTCCCGGTCAGGATGTCGATCAGGTGCCCGGATCCGAACCACTCGCCGGTCCGCAGCATCGCCGACAGCGCCTTGCGCACCGGCTGGGTGGCATTGAACAGCCGCGCGGGCACCCGGCACATGTCGCAATTGCCGCAAGGCTCCGGGTCTTCGCCGAAATAGCGCAGCAGCACTTGACGGCGGCAGCCAGTCGCCTCGGCCAGGCCCAGCAGCGCGTTCAGGCGGGTATGGTCGGCTTGCTTCCGCTCTCCCGGCGCAAGCCCCTCATCGATCTGCGATCGCCTCAGGCGGATGTCGTCAGGGCCATAAAGCGTCAGCGTATCTGCCGGCGCTCCGTCGCGCCCGGCGCGGCCGATCTCCTGATAGTAGCTCTCGATGGATTTCGGCAGGTCGGAATGGGCCACCCAGCGGATGTCGGGCTTGTCGATGCCCATGCCGAAGGCCACCGTTGCGACGACGATCAGCCCGTCCTCCTGCTGGAACCGCCGCTCGACCGTGCGGCGCTCGTAGGGGTCCATTCCGGCGTGATAGGCGACGGCGGAATGCCCTGCCTCTTCCAGCGCCTGCGCCAACGTTTCGGTCCGCGCCCGCGTGGCGCAATAGACAATGCCCGACAGCCCCTTGCGCGCGGCGGCATAGGCGAGGATCTGGTTGCGCGGGCTGTTCTTTACCGCAAACGCGAGGTGAATGTTCGGCCGGTCGAAGCCGCGCAGAAATGTCTCCGGCTCCGCGCCCTCGAACAGGCGCTGCACGATCTCGGCGCGCGTTTCCTCATCGGCGGTGGCGGTGAAGGCTGCCAGCGGCACGCCGAGCGAGCGTTTGAGGTCACCGATCCGCAGATAGTCGGGGCGAAAATCGTGGCCCCACTGGCTGACGCAATGCGCCTCGTCCACGGCGATCAGGGTGCAGTTCGCGCGACGCAGCAGCCCAATGGTGCCGACCGAGGCCAACCGTTCGGGTGCCATGTAGAGAAGCCGCAGCCGGCCGTCGTCCAGCGCCGCCAGCACGTCCGAGGTTTCCTCGTCGGTATTGCCCGACGTCAGCGCCCCGGCTTCCACCCCCGCCGCGCGCAGGGCCCGAACCTGGTCCCGCATCAGCGCGATGAGCGGAGAGATCACCAACGTCAGTCCCTCGCGGCACAGCGCGGGAAGCTGGTAGCACAGCGACTTGCCGCCGCCGGTCGGCATGATCGCCAGCGTGTCTCGGCCCGCCAGAACCGCATCCACGATCTCTTCCTGACCGGGGCGGAAGCTGTCGAAGCCGAAGACGCTGGACAGCAGCGCGCGCGGGTCTCCTGTCACGTGATCCCGGGCCATCGGCCGGTCACAGGAACATGGGCGCGTTGTTGATGATGACGATCCGCAGCGCATAGATGGCCAGCAGCAAGACCAGCGGCGCGAAATCGAGGCCGCCCATCGCCGGCAGGAAGGTGCGGATTCGGGAATAGATCGGCTCAAGTATCCGGTTCAGCCCGTCCCAGATCTGCGCCACCAGTGGCTGGCGCAGGTTCAGCACGTTGAACTGGATCAGCCAGCTCATGATGATGTGGGCCAGAAGGATGAACCACAGCACATCCAGGATGAGCAGAAGGATCTGGATCAGCGACATCATGGGCAAGCGGTCCTGTTTCGGGTCGGGAAAATGACTGGCCCACAGGTATAGCCCGACCTGCCCGAGGGCAACCGTGTTCCGCAACGTCGCGGCTTGACGTTGCGGTCAGGCCGGGTCAACCGGGCCCAATGTATCCCTTTGTCCGCATCGCCAAGGAACTGTGGAAGTTCCGTAACGCCGAACCGCTACCGGTGCTGGGCACGCATGTGTCGCATCACATCTGCTGGCCGTGGGATCTGGACCCCTGGGTAGAGTTGAACAACGGGCGGACGCTGACGCTCTACGACCTTGGACGCATCCCCTATGGTCGCCGGATAGGTTTTGAGCGGGCACTGCGGGCGCAGGGCTGGGGAATCACGGTGGCCGGGTCCTCGGTGCGCTATCGCCGCCGGGTCCGCGCCTTTGACCGGCTGGAGATGCACACGCGCTGCCTCGGTTGGGATGCGCGGTTCTTCTACATCGAACAGAGCATGTGGTGCCGCGATGCCTGCACCAGCCACATGCTGTTGCGGTCCGCCATCACCAGCCCATCGGGCATCGTGCCGCCGACCGAGATGCTGGACGCGCTTGGATCGCCCGCTGGCAGCCCCGACCTGCCCGGGTGGGTGATCGCATGGATCGAGGCAGAGGCGCGGCGTCCCTGGCCGCCCGCGCGCTAGGGTGCGGTGACGGGGCGCACGCCCTTTGGTTGCAACTCCACGATCTTTTCCCAGATCGCCGCCTTGCGCAGCGGCTTGGTCAGGTAGTGGTCCAGGCCGGCAGCCATGATCTTTTCCTGATCGTTTGCCATCGCATGGGCCGTCATCGCCACGATCGGCACGCGGGTCTGCCCGGTCGCGGCCTCGATGCGCCGGATCTCGCGCGTGGCATCGCAGCCGTCCATGCCGGGCATGGAAATGTCCATGAAGATCAGGTCGGGCTTGAACTCGCGGCAGCTCTCCACCGCCTCGCGTCCGTCGCTGGCAAAGACCAGGTCGATGTCGAGGCCCTTGACCATCTTGCCGAAGACGACCTGGTTGGTGCGGTTGTCTTCTGCCGCAAGGATGCGCATCGCGCGCGGGCCTTCTTCGGGCGCCGCGGGTTGAGCAACGGGGCGCTTCACGGTTTCAGCGGGTGGCTCCTCACCAGAAAGCGCGCGCAGCCGGCGGAACAACTCGCTCCGCAGTGCCGGCTTTGCCAGGATGATCGACACCAGCCCCGGCGTCGTCTGCGCCCGCGCGGCCGAGGGGTTGGAACTGAGCACGATGATCGGCATCTCCAGCCCCCGCGCCCGCAGGCGGCGGGCGAGTTCGATCCCGTTCATGCCCGGCATCTGATGATCGGTCACAACGACGTCGACTTCCGCGCCGGTGTCCAGCAGATCCAGCGCCTCTTCGCCAGACCGGCACAGCCGCACCTGCAACCCATAGGCTGATAACTGCCGCTCCAGAATCGTGCGGTTGGTCAGGTGATCGTCGACCACCAGCGCGCGGCGCAGCTGACCCTGCGCGGTCAGCGGGTCGGCGCGCGGCTCGGGCGTCGGCAGCGACAGCCGGAAGCCGAAGGACGAGCCTTCGCCTTGCGTCGAATCTACCCAGATCTCGCCGTCCATCAAGGTGATCAGCTGTCGGGTGATGGCCAGCCCCAGCCCCGTGCCCTCGAACCGGCGCGTGGGCTGATCCTCGACCTGGGCGAATTGTCCGAACACCAGATCAAGGTTCTCCGGCGCAATCCCGATGCCGGTATCCTCTACCGTGACGTGGATCTGCCAGGTGCCGGGTGTCTCGTCCGCCTCGATCCCGACGACGCGGATCAGGACATGGCCCTTCGCGGTGAACTTCACCGCGTTGCCGACAAGGTTCGTCAACACCTGCCGCAGGCGCCCGGCATCGGCCACGAAGCGGGTGGGCAGGAACACGTCGTAGTCGATCAGCAGATCCAGCCCCTTGTCGCGCGCCTTGGGCAGCAGCAGCATGGCGACCTCGTGGATGCTGCGCTCCAGATCGAAGGGCTCGGGGTGCAGGACCAACTTCTCGGCCTCGATCCGCGAATAATCCAGTACGTCGTTGATGATCGTCAGCAGCGCCTCGCCCGAGGCGCGGATGGTTTCCGCGTAAAGCCGTTGATCCTCGGTCAGGTCGGTTTCGCACAGCAGGTCGGCCATCCCGACCACCCCGTTCATCGGCGTGCGGATCTCGTGGCTCATGTTTGCCAGGAACGACGATTTGGCGCGGTTCGCGGCTTCGGCCCGCTGCTGGGCCTCGCGCAGCTGCGCCTCGCGCCGGATCGTGTCGGTGATGTCGTGGACCACGCAGACCAGATCGCCGTCGCGCGCGCGGCGCTCCACAAAGCGAAGCCAGCGGTCGGGGTAGAAGCGCAGCTCTCGCGGGGCGACGGGGTCCATGTCGATCCGGCCCAGCATGCTGCGCACCCAGTCTTCGGGCGTCTCGTCCTCCAGATCGACGAGCGACTCCTCGGCACAGATACGCAGGATCTCGGGGTAGGCGACGCCCGCGCGGACCTCGTCGAACCCCTTGAAGATGGTCAGGAAGGCACGGTTTGCGGCCACCATCACCATGTCCACGTCGAACAGCGCGAATCCGTCGCGCACCGTTTCGATCGAATCCCACAGCCGCCGTTCGGCCATGACGGCGGTGGTATGGGCGCGTTCCAGATCGCGCAGAAAACGGCTGTTCTGCCCCTTCAGTTGCGCGGCCTCGGATATGGCGGTCTGCACCATCTGGCGCTGTTCGATGATCTGGTCCGACAGCGCGCGCGAATGCAGCGCAAGGCGCTGGTTGGCGGCCAGCAACTCGCGCTCCTTGTATTCCAGCAGCCGCTGCGCCCCAAGACGCAGCCGCCGCTCTCGTGCCAGTCTGTCGGACAGGGTCTGCCCCATTCCCCGCGCGCTCCGCCCTTGGGTCGCGGCCACCTTGCGGCAGGCCGGTTGATGCGCGCTTAACGATGTTGGTTGCCGCGGCGCTTGTCAGCTTGCCGGGCGGCGTGCGACCATCGGGCGGCCCCACCGACACGGAGTGTCCCGATGATCCGGCATCTGCTCGCAGCCTTCCTCGTGACGCTCGGCCCGATGGCGCCATTGGCACTGGCGGCACAAGACGGATCCGGCCCGATCCCCGAACGCCGGCTGGTGGTGGTGCCCGACGCGGATTTCTACGGCGGCGACCTGCAGGCGATCTACAATTCCTCTTACGTCGGATGTCAGCGCGCCTGCCTGATCGACCCGCGCTGCGGCGCCTTCACCTTCAACACACGCTCGAACGCCTGTTTTCCCAAAACGGGTGCCAGCGATCCGCGCCCGTTTCCTGGTGCGCTGTCTGGCCGGGTGATCGAGACCGCGCCCGACGCGCTGGCCCGCGCCGCCACCCGCCGCGCCGACCTTGGCTTCCTGTCGCCGGGCGATCTGGCACAGGCGCGCGCGCAGGCCGAGGGGATGGCCGACCGCCACATCACCGGCGCCGCGACCGAGGACGAATTGCGTGCCCGTGCCAGCGCCGCCCGGGCAGCCGGCGACAGGGCGGGCGCGCTGGCCGCGCTGGGGGCTGCACTGAACCTGACCGATGCGGCGCAGGACTGGCTGGACTATGCCCGTCTGATCGATGCCCAGTCTGCCGAGGACGGCTTTCGGCGGGGCGAGAACCGCGCCCAGGGCCTGTCCGCGGCGATCAACGCCTACCTGCGGAGTGAGACACCGCTGCAGCAGGCCGACGCGCTGGTCGTCATGGCCGACATGCTGGAACCCGAAGGGCGCGGCCGGCAGGCGCTGTCGGCCCTGCGGCTGGCGCAAGAGATCCTGCCGCGAGAGGCGCTGGCACCGCGACTTGAGTCGATGGTCGCGCGCTACGGCTTCCGCATCGTGGAAACCCGCGTCGAAAGCGATCTGGCCCGCCCGCGCATCTGCGCCGATTTCTCGGAAGAGCTGGCAGCAGGAACGGATTTCGCCCCCTTCGTCCAGATCGCCACCTCTGGCTTGGCGGTCGAGGGCCGGGGCAACGCCCTGTGCGTTGAAGGCGTCGCGCATGGCCAGGGCTACACCGCCACCTTCCGCGCGGGCCTGCCCGCGGCGGATGGCCAGACTCTGTCGCGCAGCGTCACCCTCGATTTCTACGTCCGCGACCGCGCGCCTGCGGTCCGCTTCCCCGGCCGCGCCTATGTGCTGCCCCGCGGCGCCGACATGGCGCTGCCGGTGCAGACGGTGAACACCGACCGGCTGGACCTTGCACTGCGCCGGATCAGCGACCGCAACCTGGTCCAGTCGATCCGCAACGACTGGTTCGGCCGCTCGCTGGATACCTGGCAGGACGAGGAGTTCGCCCGCAACGTGGCCGAGGAGGTCTGGACCGGCACCGCCGAGGTTGGGCGCGAGTTGAACCGCGACATCACCACCCGCCTGCCGCTGGGCGAAGCGGCGGGGCCGCTGGAACCGGGGCTTTACGTGCTGAAGGCCAGCGTGCCGGGGCAGAACCCCTGGGACTCGATGCCCGCGATGCAGTGGTTTGTGGTGTCCGATCTGGGCCTGACGACGCTTTCGGGCACCGACGGGCTGCACGTCTTCGTCCGGTCGCTGGGCAGCGCCGAGGCAATGGCGGACGTAACCCTGCGCCTTGTCTCCCGGTCCAACCGCGTTCTGGGTGAGGCCGTGACCGATGCCGCGGGCTACGCCGTCTTCCCGCCCGGTCTGGCTCGCGGCACCGGCGGGGCCGAGGCCGCGCTGGTGGTGGCCGAGGATGGCGCCGATGACATGGCCTTCCTGTCGCTGACCGACCCTGAATTGGACCTGTCGGACCGGGGGGTCGAAGGGCGCGAACCCGCCCCGCCGGTGGATGTGTTCCTGACCACCGAACGCGGCGCCTACCGCGCGGGCGAGGTGGTGCATGCCACCGCGCTGGCCCGCGACGGGCAGGCGCGGGCGATCCCCGGCCTGCCGCTGACCGCCCGCATGATCCGCCCCGACGGGATGGAATATTCACGTGCGCTGTCCTCGGCCGACGTGGCGGGCGGCCATGTCTTTGCCCTGCCCATCGACGCCCGCGCCCCGCGTGGCACCTGGCGGCTGGAGGTTCTGGCCGATCCCGACGCGCCGCCCCTGCGAAGCGCCGCCCTTCTGGTCGAGGATTTCCTGCCCGAGCGGATCGATTTCGACCTGACCCTGCCGGATGGCCCGCTGCGGCTGAGCGACGCGCCCGAGATCACGCTGTCTGCCCGCTACCTGTTCGGCGCGCCCGGCGCCGATCTGGAAGTGGAGGGCGAGGTAGCGCTGCGCGCCGCCGAAGACCTGCCGGGCTTTGCCGGCTACCGCTTTGGCCGGCACGACGCGCCGTTTTCGACCGTGTTCGAGCCGCTGCCGCGCGGCAGCCGCACCGACGCCCAAGGCACCGCGCGTCTGATCGCCACGCTGCCGCAGATCGCCGATCCCGGCCGACCGCTGGAACTGGTCGCCACCCTGCGCGTGGCCGAAGGTTCCGGCCGCCCGGTCGAACGCCGCGCCACGCGCCCCGTCGCGCCCTCCGCCCCGGTGATCGGCCTGCGCCCCGCGTTCGACGACGTGGTGGCCGAGGGTGACGAGGCGCGGTTCGCGGTCCTTGCCGTCGGCCCTGACCTGACGCCCGTTGCCATGCAAGCGCGCTGGACCCTGAACCGGATCGAGACCCGGTATCAGTGGTATCAGATGTATGGCGACTGGATGTGGGAACCCTTCACCACCCGCTCGCGCGTGGCGGAAGGGACAGTCGCGCTGACCGCCGATGGCGCGGCCGAGATCGCCGCCCCGGTGGACTGGGGCCAGTACGAACTGGTGGTCGAGGGGCAGGACGGCGCCGTCACCTCCACCACCTTCCACGCCGGCTGGTATGCGCCCGCCGACACCAGCGCAACGCCCGACATGCTGGAGTTGTCGCTCGACCGCCCGGCCTACGCCCCCGGCGACACCGCGCGGCTGCGGATCGTGCCGCGCGCCGCGGGCGTCGCGCTGGTCACGGTGATGTCGAACCGCCTGATCGACATGCGCGCGGTCGAGGTGACCGAGGGCGAGAACCTGATCAACCTGCCAGTGACCGACGACTGGGGCACGGGCGTCTACGTCGCGGCATCGGTCCTGCGGCCAATGGACGTGGCGGCGGGGCGCAATCCCTCACGTGCGCTGGGGCTGGCGCATGCCGCGATCGACCCCGGCGACCGCCGCCTGACCGCCGCGTTCGAGGTGCCGGCCGAGGCTGAACCCCGCGCGCCCCTGCCCGTCGCCCTGCGGGTCGAGGGCATGGCCGAGGGCGAAACGGCCTTTGCCACCATCGCCGCCGTCGATGTCGGCATCCTGAACATGACCGCGTTTGCCGCACCCGATCCCGTGGGGCACTACTTCGGCCAGCGCCGGCTGGGGATCGGCATCCGCGACCTCTACGGCCGGCTGATCGACGGCATGACCGGCGCCATGGGCACCGTCCGCTCGGGCGGCGACGCGGCGGTGCTGCAACGGCAGGAAAACCCACCGACCGAGGATCTGGTCGCCTTTTTCGCGGGCCAGCTGACGGTGGATGCGGACGGCTATGCCCGAACCGCGTTCGATCTGCCGTCGTTCAACGGGACGGTGCGGCTGATGGCGGTGGTCTGGTCCGACAGCGCCGTGGGGCAGGCCACACAGGACGTGCTGGTGCGCGACCCGGTGGTGGTGACGGCCAGCCTGCCGCGCTTTCTGACTCCGGGCGACGACAGCCGCCTGTTGCTGGAGTTCACCCACGCCACCGGCCCGGCGGGCCAGATGGGGCTGGAGGCGACGGCCGATGGTGTGACGCTCGGCGCGCTGCCCGAAACGGTCGATCTGGCCCAGGGCGGCACGGCGCGGTTGGCGATCCCGGTCAGCGCGGATGCCCCCGGCGTCCATCGCCTTACCGTCACGCTGACCACGCCCGACGGCCGACGGCTGGAGAAGTCCCTGACCCTGCCAGTCACCGTACCCGACCCGGAACTGGCCCGCACCACGCAACTGACCCTTGGCCCCGGACAGGCGTTCACTTTCGATTCCAATGCCTTCGCGGGCCTTCTTGCGGGAACGGCACGTGCCACGCTGGCGGTCGGCCCGGTCGCGCGGCTGGATGTGCCCGGCCTCCTTGCGATGCTGGACACCTATCCATATGGCTGCTCGGAACAGATCGCCAGCCGGGCGCTGCCGCTGCTGTATCTGTCCGACGTGGCCCGCGCACTGGGGATGGAGCGGGACGCGACGCTGGGCGTGCGCATCGACGAGGCCATCGCCGGCGTGCTGCTCAATCAGGACAGCACCGGCGCGTTTGGCCTGTGGCGGGCGGGCGCGGGCGATTTCTGGCTGGACGCCTATCTCACCGACTTCCTGACCCGCGCGCAGCGGGCGGGCCATGCGGTGCCCGAGACGGCGGTGCGGCTGGCGCTGTCGAACCTGCGCAACCGGGTGAACCTGACGCCGCAGGACTTTGAAGACAACGGCGCGGGGCTGGCCTACGCACTCTACGTTCTGGCCCGCGAGGGGGCGGCGGCCATCGGGGATTTGCGTTACTTCTCAGACGTGAAGGGCGATGACTTCACAACGCCCTTGGCCGCCGGGCAGCTGGGTGCGGCGCTCGCGCAATATGGCGAGCAGGCCCGCGCCGACGCGATGTTCGCCCGCGCCGCCCGCCTGCTGCAGGCGGACGACCCCGACCCGCGCCTGTGGCGGGCGGATTACGGCACGCCGCTGCGCGACGCCGCGGGGCTGTTGACGCTGGCGGTCGAGGCCGGATCGGACGCCCTGGACCGCGACCGCCTGGCCGACCTGCTGGCCGACCGTGACGCGACGCGCCCACTGTCGACGCAGGAAGCCGCCTGGTCGCTGCTCGCCGCGCATGCCCTCCTTGATCCCGTCGGGACGCCGGGCGTCACCCTGGACGGCGCGGCGATGGACGGCCCGCTGGTGGGCCTGTTCGAGGATGATGCGACGCGCGTGATCCGCAACGAGGGCGCCGACCCGCTGACCCTGACGCTGACGACCTTTGGCGTGCCGTCCGAACCGGAACCGGCGGGCGGCACGGGCTATGCCATTACAAGGCGGCATTATTCGATGGAAGGTCAACCCCTTGCGCTGGAAACCGTAAGTTCCGGCACCCGCGTCGTCACCGTGTTGGAGGTCACCCCGCTGGAACCGGCCGAGGCGCGGCTGATGGTTGCCGACCCGTTGCCCGCAGGGTTCGAGATCGACAACCCCAACATCTTGCGCGGCGGTGACATCCGCGCGCTGGACTGGCTGGCGGCGCTGGAAGAGGTGGAGCACGCCGAGTTCCGGCAGGACCGCTTCCTTGTCGCCGTCGACTGGCGGGCGGGCGAAACCTTCCGGCTGGCTTATGTGATGCGTGCGGTCACACCCGGCAGCTACAACCACGCCGCCGCCAGCGTCGAGGACATGTACCGCCCCGAACGGCGGGCGCGCACGGCAGCCGGCCGGGCGGACGTGGTGGAGTGAGCGGGCGCGCGATCCTGACCCTTGCGGCTGGCCTGTGGCTCGCCGCGCTGGGGCGGGACGGGGTTGATGGCTGGATCGATGCGACCCGGCTGCCACCGCTGACGGTGGCGACGGGGGTGGAGGTTCTGGCCCGCGACGACAGCCTGTTGCGCGCCTACACGGTCGAAGATGGGCGCTGGCGGCTGGCCGTCAGTCCGGACCGGGTCGATCCGGATTATATTGCCATGCTGGTTGCTTACGAGGACAAGCGGTTCTTCGATCATGCTGGTATCGACCCGCTGGCGCTGGTGCGCGCGGGGGTGCAGGCGGTGCGCGCAGGCCGCATCGTTTCGGGCGGATCGACGCTGACGATGCAGGTGGCGCGGCTGCTGGAAGGGGGCGGAACGGGGCAGTGGCGCGGCAAGCTGCGGCAGATGCGCGTCGCGCTGGCGCTGGAGCGGCGGCTGGCCAAGGACGAGATTCTGTCGCTTTATCTGCACCTTGCGCCCTTTGGCGGGAATGTCGAAGGGGTCCGTGCGGCAAGCCTGACCTGGTTCGGCAAGGAGCCGCGCCGCCTGACCGAGGCCGAGGCCGCGCTGCTGGTGGCCCTGCCGCAGGCGCCCGAGGCGCGGCGGCCGGACCGCGCGCCGGACCGTGCGCGGGCGGCGCGCGACGCGGTGCTGGCGCGGATGCAGGCCGCCGGGTTGATCGATGCGCACCGCATCGATGCTGAAAGAGCGGAGCCTATACCAAAGAAAAGAAAAGATTTTCCCACCCTCGCGCCGCATCTGGCCAACCGGCTGCGCGTGGCTGATCCGCTGCGCGGCACACACCGCACCACCATCGACGGGCCGTTGCAGGCGGCGCTGGAACATCTGGCCGCGGGCGCCGTGGCCGACCGGGAGCGGCGTCTGTCGGCGGCGATCATGGTGGCGGATCATCGTACGGGCGAGATCCTCGCTTCGGTCGGTGCGGCCGGGTGGGGAGATGCGGAGCGATCCGGTTTTATCGATATGACGCAGGCGCTTAGATCGCCAGGTTCAACCCTGAAGCCGCTGGTCTACGCGCTGGCCTTCGACGACGGGTTGGCCCACCCGGAAACGCTGATCGAGGATCGGCCGACGGCCTTTGGCAGCTATGTGCCACAGAACTTCGACCGGCAGTTTCGCGGCACCGTGCGGCTGCGCGAGGCGCTGCAACTGTCGCTCAACATCCCCGTCGTGGCGCTGACCGAGGCGCTGGGCCCGGCGCGGTTGATGGTGGCGTTGCGGCGCGCGGGCGTGCTGGCGGAGGTGCCCGGAGATACCCCCGGACTGGCCGTGGCGCTGGGGGGCGTTGGGGTCAGCCTGGAAGGGATTGTTCAATTATATTCGGCGCTTGGTAACGGCGGCATGACCGTTCCGCTGCATGTTGCCGGGGCCGGTGGGCCGCCGGTGCGGGTGGTCGGAGAGCGGGCCGCTTGGGCGGTTTCGGACATCCTCGCCTCGGGTCAGGGGTTGCCGGGATGGCCTCGGGTGGCGTGGAAAACGGGCACCAGCTACGGGCATCGGGATGCGCTGGCGGTGGGGTACGACGGGCGGCATGTGGTGGGGGTCTGGCTGGGACGGGCGGATGGAACGCCGGTGCCGGGGGCGTTCGGGGCCGATCTGGCGCTTCCGGTGCTGGCGCAGGCGTTCGGGCGGCTGAAGGCCGTGCCGGAGCCTTTACGGCCGACGCCGGGGGATGCACTGATCGTGGGAACGGCGGAACTTCCGGAGGCTTTGCAGAGGTTTAACGGGCGAACTTCAGGTCCGGAAGGCATCGGCATCGCCTTCCCCCCGGATGGGGCCGAGGTTGAGGCCGAGGGCGGGCTTCTGGTGCGAGTGCGGGGTGGTGTCGCCCCCTTTACCTGGCTGGCCGACGGGCGGCCGGTTTCGCTTCAAGGCATTGACCGGGAAGCTTTTCTTCAGGGCGTAGGGCCCGGTTTCGTAACCCTGTCGGTGATCGACGCGACAGGTCGATCCGCGCGGGCGCAAGTGCGGGTGTGGTAGCGTCTTGATGGCGCGGATCCTGTATCCGTGTGTATACGCGTGGATCCAAGCGTATACAATAATACGCTTCGTTTTTGTATCCAAGCGTATGCACCTGGATACAATCGGGCCTCTCGATGGTTATGCTCGGGGTGGTCTGGGTGATGGCCGGAGGCCCCGGCACGGGGCGTCAGTCGTTGTCGCGCGGGCGGTGGCCGCTGGAGTGGCCGGGGCGGGTCAGGCGCTCTTCCAACCGGTCGGCGAAGGCGGCGCGTTCGGGGGCGGTCATCGCCTCCAACCGCTCCATCAGCAGGCGCTGGCCGAGATCGTGGCCCTCGGCCACCCGGGCCCGTTGGGCGGCGAGTTGGGCGCGCAGCGCGGCGGCGTCGAACGGGTCGGCGCGCAGGGCGGCCAGGATCGCGGCGGTGGTTTCGGCCTGTCTGGCCCGCATCTGGCGCAGGCCGGGCCATTCGGCGCGGAACGCCTCGCGCATAGCGCGGCGATCCTCGGGCGAGAGGGCGGCGCTGTAGGCACCCAGATCCAGCGAGCGGACCGAGGGCGGGCGCGGGCTGTCGCCGGACATGTGGTTCACGACGGCGCCGACGACCACGCCCAGCACGGCGAGGTTCAGCGCCAGCGAAGCGATCAGCGTCCAGCGCATCCAGCGGGGCGCGCGCCGTTTCGGATCGATGGGGGGCAGGTCGGTGGGGCGCAGGTCGGCCATGGTCTAGCCCTCGATCCCGTCGAACCAGGTGTCATCGGCCAGCGCGTAGAGGTCGGAGAAATCGACCTCGACACTCTCGCCCAGAAGCGCGCCGGTCAGGTCGGACACCGCGTCGGGCGGAAAGGCCCCGATCCACATCCCGGCCACGCCGGCGGCCGCCATGCCCGCCAGCGGGCGCCAGCCGCCAAGGGCGGCAATCAGCGCCGACAGGCCGGCGTGCTGCCGGGGCAGATGCGCGGCGGCGTCGGCGGCGATGCGGGCCGTGAGCTCCGCCGGCAGGCCGGGCGTATTGGCGCGCGCGGTCTGGAACCAGCCGTCCAGCAGGTCGTCGGTTCTGTCGTGCCGGTCAGTCATCGGTATACCCCAGTTCGTCCCGTCGTCCCGCAAGCGTTGCGGCCAATGCGCGCTTGCCGCGCGCGGTCAGACTTTCCACCGCCTCGACGCCGAGGTCCATGATCTGCGCGATCTCGGGGTTCGACAGCCCCTCGATATGGCGCAGCACCACGGCCTGACGCTGCCGGTCGGGCAGGGCGGCAAGCGCCGCCTGAAGCGCGGCATCGCGGTCCGCGGCGATCAGCGTCGCCACCGCGCCGGGCGCGTCGTCTGGCGGTTCCGCCACCGCGTCCAGCGCCACCGACTGCCGCCTGCGCAGCCGATCGGTGCAGAGATTCGCCGCCACCCGGAAGGCCCAGGTCGAAACCTGCGCCTGCCCGGCCTGCCAGTCGGGCGCGACGCGCCACAGCCGCAGCATGGTTTCCTGCGTCACATCCTCTGCCTCGGCCCGGTCGCCGAGCATCCGGGTGGCAAAGCCGAGGATCCGGGGGCCGAGCCGCGCCGTGAGCATCCGCGCCGCAGCAAGGTCGCCGCGGGCGTAGCGCGCCAGAAGGGCGGGATCGGACGCATCGTCCGCGGGCGGAGAAGCCTGTGCCATGCAGCCCTTGCCCTAGCGCGGAACGCCGGGGGCAGCCAAGGCCCCGCAGCGGGTGCGGGGCCGGGGCCATGTCAGTCGGCCGGCTGCTGCGGCGCCGTGCCAGCACCCGAGCCATCCATCGGGCGGCTTCCGTCCATCGGGCGCGAGCCGTCCATCGGGCGGGTTCCGTCCATCATGCCCGAGCCGTCCATCGGGCGGGTGCCGTCACCGCGCATGTAGCCTTGGCCCATGTACCCCTGGCCCTGGCGGTCGCCACGCATCTCGCCACGCTGGTGATGGTCGCCGCGCATCCCGTGATGGCCGTCGCGGTCGCCGCGCATCACGCCGCGGCCCTGACGGTCGCCACGCATGCCGTCGCGGCGGTCGTTCATCGCGGCGCGGGCGTTGTCCCACTCCTCGCGCGTCACGGTGCCGTCGCTGTCGGCGTCCACGCGATCGAACATCCGCGGGCCGAGGCCGAGCGTCATCGGGCGGGCGAGCAGTTCGGCAGCCGACAACTGCCCGTCGCCGTCGGCATCGACCATCTCGATCATGCGGGCGGCCATGGTGTCGGCCTGGGCCTGCAGGCCGCGCATGTGGTTGGCCGCGATTTCCTCGGCCGAGATCAGGCCGTCGTCGTTGGCGTCGATGCCGTCCACCGCCGATGCGCGGGCTGCGGCGATTTCCTCGGCCGTGATGGCGCCGTCACCATCCTGATCGAGCGCGTCGAAATCTAGCGTGGCGCGTGGCCCCATGCCCTGACCACCCATGCCCTGACCGCCCATGCGGTGGTCATGGGCCTGCGCGAAGCTACCGATGGCGAGGGTCGTGCCCACGACCGCGACGCTGAGAAGGGCGAGAGATTTGCGGGATATCATGCCTGTGTTCTCCTGTTCCGGGCGGCGCCTTGCGCCTGCCAACACCCCGCAAACGGGCGGGCGCCGGGTTTCCGTCGCGCGGGGCCTCGATTTTTCCGGGCGTGTTCCGGTCGCGACATCCGGCCGCATTCCGGGCGCTGGATCTTCCATCTGCGGGAAGGATCGCTATCTAGGGGTCTCAAACCCTGAGGAGCGATCATGTTCGACAGAGCATTGCCGGTGGCGGAGCTTGAACGCCCGGTCTGGCCGGCATTGCAGCGCGGTTGGCGCCGGCGCTGCCCATCGTGCGGCGCGGGGCCGATGCTGCGCGGCTACCTGAAGGTGCGCGACAACTGCGCCGCCTGCGGCGAGGATCTGCACCATCACCGCGCCGACGACGGGCCGGCCTATCTGACGATCGTGATCGTCGGCAAGATCATGGCGCCGATGCTGTTGTGGGTGTTCACCGCGTTCCGGCCCGACCCGCTGATCCTGGCCAGCATCTTTTCGGTGGGGTCGGTGGCGCTGTCGCTGTACCTGCTGCCGCGGTTGAAGGGGGCGATCGTGGGCTTCCAGTGGGCCAAGCGGATGCACGGCTTCGGCGATGGCCGGCCCTGAGCCGGCGGCCGATCGCGCGGTTCCGATCCGCGACGCCGCCAGCGTGATCCTGCTGCGCCACGGGGGCAAGGGCCCCGAGGTGCTGATGGGCCAGCGCGGCGCAGGCGCGGTCTTCATGCCATCGAAATACGTCTTTCCCGGCGGTGCCGTCGATCCGGGCGATGCGGGCGTGCCGCTGCTGCGGCCGCTGCCTGCCGATTGTTCGCGCCGGCTGGACGATCCGGCGCGGCCCGGCATCGTGGGGGCGCTGGCCGCCGCCGCGATCCGCGAACTGGCCGAGGAGACGGGGCTCTTGATGGGCGGCCCCGGCGACTGGCCCGATGCGCCGGCGGACTGGACGCCCTTTGCCACGCGCGGGCTGCGCCCGGCGGCCGACGGGCTGGCCTATGTGTTCCGCGCGATCACCCCGCCGGGGCGCCCGCGCCGGTTCGACGCGCGGTTCTTTCTGGCCGACGCGGGCCGGGCCGAGGGCGATCTGTCCGCCGCGTCGGACGAGTTGCGGCATCTGCACTGGATCCCGCTGGCCGATGCCCGCAGTCTGGACCTGCCCTTCATCACCGAGATCGTTCTGGCCGAGGTGGCCGAGATCGTCGCCAATGGCGGGCGGCCCGACACGGTGCCGTTCTTCGACAATTCGGGCGAGCAATCCCTGTTCCGCCGGATCGCCTGAGGCGGCGTCAGTCCAGGCCGCGTGCCACGTTGCGGGCGTTGACCAGCCGCTTCTGCACCAGCCACACCAGCACCCCGGCGGCAAGACCGATGGCGTCGGTGAACCAGCCGCTGTTGATCATGGCCAGCGCCGCGACCAGCAGCACCCCGCGCAACCACACCGACAGCGGCCCGAAGAACCACGCCTGGACCGCCGCCGCCAGCAGGAAGATCCCGAGGCAGGCCGACAGGAAGACATGCACGATCCCGAACCAAGTCCCCTGCATCAGGAGCGCTGGCGAGGAGAAGAACATGAACGGCACGACAAAGGCCGCAAGCCCGATCTTGAAGCTTTCCACGCTGGTCTTCATCGGATCCGACCCCGCGATGGCTGCGCCCGCATAGGCCGCCAGCGCCACCGGCGGCGTGATTGCCGACATCACCGCGAAGTAGAAGATGAAGAAATGCGCGGTCAGCACCGGGATGCCCATCTGGATCAGCCCCGGCGCAATGACGCTGGCCGCCACCGCATAGGCCGCCGTCGTCGGCATCCCCATGCCAAGGACGATCGAGACGACCATGGCGAAGAACAGCGCGATCAGCTGGTTCTGGTCGGCCAGCCCCAGCAGGAGCGAGGAGAAGCGGGTGCCGATCCCGGTCAGCGCGATGACGCCGACGATGATGCCGGCCGCGGCGCAGACCGCGACCAGTTGCAGCGACATCTTGGCCGCGATCTCGAACGCATAGAGGATCGCCTTCGGGCCCATCCGGTGCGGGGTCAGCCAGCTGACCACCGCCGCCGCCGCCATCGCCATGGTACCCGCGCGGATCACCGAATAGCCCGCGAACAGGAAGCCGATCAGGATGAAGATGGGAATGAACAGGAATGCCTGTTTCGCCAGCTTGCGGAATTCCGGCAACTGGTCGCGCGGCAGGCCCTTCATCCCGAATTTCAGCGCCGCCAGATCGACCATGAAATAGACGCTGGCGAAATAGAGGACCGCCGGGATGATCGCGGCGATCACGATGTCGGTGTACTGGATGCCCGTGATCTCGGCCATGATGAAGGCGCCGGCGCCCATGATGGGCGGCAGGATCTGCCCGCCGGAACTGGCTGCCGCCTCGACCGCCGCGGCGGTCTGCGGCTTGTAGCCCACCTTTTTCATCAGCGGAATCGTCAGCGACCCGGTGGAGACGACGTTGCCGGCGGAGGTGCCGTTGATCATCCCCATCAGGCCCGAGCCGAAGACCGCCACCTTGGCCGGCCCGCCGCGCGCGGCACCTGCGCCCGCGAAGGCGAAGTTGACGAAGTATTCGCCCACCCGGCTGGCCTGCAGGAAGGCCGCGAAGGTCACGAACAGGATGATGTAGGTCGACGAGATGGCGACCGGCGCGCCAATGATGCCGTTGTCGGTGTAGACATAGGTGAAGAAGCGCTTGATCGTGTAGCCGCGGTGTTCCAGCACGCCGGGCAGCCACGGGCCGACAAAGGCGTAGAGGATGAAGATGGCCGCGATGACGACCAGCGCCAGACCGGCGAGGCGCCGGGTCAATTCCAGGATCAGCGCGATGCCGACGATCGCGGCCCACATGTCGCCCGTCGTCGCCATCGGCATGCCGGCGCGCATCTGTAACTGCGCGCGGAAGTAGATCAGGTACAGTGCGACAGCGATGGCCGACAGCGCCATCAACACGTCGGCCAGGTTCAGCCGGTTCGGTGCTGTGTCGCGGAACACCCAGGCCGCGATCATCGCCAGCAACGTGCCGAGCGCGAGGACGGGGCCGTAGTAGTCGAGGATCAGCGCCGGGGGCAGGACGTTGCCGGTCAGATACCAGTCGGCCCACATCCACAGGATGCCGCCCAGCCCGGCCAGCACGCCCAGCGAGGCAAGACCCAGAAGCCCGGTTTCTGCGACCGGGCGGGTGCGGGCGCCAGCGGCCCCCCCTTCGTCAAGGTTGTAGGCGGCGAACAGCAGAAAACCGAGGGCGAGGCCACCGCCCACGTGGATCAGCCGGTAGGTCCAGGTCTCCAGCGGATAAAGGTTCATGATGCCGACGTGGAACAGCGTGTAGGCGATGCAGAGCGCCACCACGACCGCGCCCGTCAGCCCGGAATAGTCGCGCTGGTTCGCTGCGCGAATCTCGCGGTCCGCGCCCGCGGCCAGATTGACCTCGGCCGTCTGGGCCGCGCTGTGCTGGCCGCGATCCGCCATCGTCCCCTCCGCTGCATGTCGTCTTTGTTGTTGCCCGGGGCGGCATGAAACCGCCCCGAGAGATGCCAGGCCCGCGCCGGATCAGTCGCGCAGGTTGTCGGGAATGGTGATCCCGTTTTCCTCGAAGTAGCGCACAGCACCGGGATGGTACGGCAGAAAGCCGTTCTTGTCCCAGTTTTCCTGCAGCGTCTCGACCGCGGCCGAATGGATCTGCACCATCCGCTCGTTGTTATCCATCGCGAGCTTTGTGATCTCGTAGGCAAGGCTTTCGGGCATGTCCGAATGCGCCACCGCGAAGTTCCACATCGCGACGGTGTTCTGGTCGTAGTCGTGCCCGGAGTAGGTGCCCGCCGGTATCGTCAACGGCGACACCTCGGGGTGGGCTTCGCGGATGGTGGCCAGTTCTTCGTCGTTGAAACCGAACATCACCACATCAGCCTCGGCCGCGAGTTGGCTGAAGGCCGAGATCGGCACGCCGGCGGCAAAGGCGAAGGCGTCGATCAGCCCGTCCTTCAGCTGGCTGGCCGCATCGGCCGCGCCCGAGAAGGAGACATTGGCCTCGACCCCGAGTGTCTCCATGAAGCGCGGCCAGTAGGTGCCGGGCGTCCCGCCCGCGGGGCCCACGCTGACGCGCTTGCCGGCCAGATCCGTGACCGAGGTGATCCCGGAGTTCGCCAGCGTGATGACCTGGAATGGCGTCTGGTACATCGGGAACAGCGCGCGCACGTCGGTGTGCTCCACCCCCGGCGCCAGTTCCGATTCGCCGGTCCAGGCTTCGTACATCGGGCCCATTGTCACCAGGCCGATGTCGTGATCCTGGAACTGGACCAGGGTCACGTTCTGCACCGGGCCTCCGGTGACTTCGCCGCTGGCGTTGATCCCCAGCGCCTCGCCGATGTAGCCGGCAAAGCCGTTGCCGTAGACGAAGTAGGTGCCGCCCTGGCTGGCGGTGCCGACGGTCAGGTCGCTGGGCCAGCCGCTGCGATCCTGCGCCACGGCGGCGCCGGCGATGACGGTGGTTGCCGCCGCGATGGCGGCGAGTGTCCTGAGTTGCATGTAGTCCTCCCATGCAGTTGTTGCGGGGGCTTTCGCCCGCCCGGCCGGACGTAGGTCGGCCAGATGCTTCAGGAAAGACCTGTCGGGGAGGTGTTTCAACCGAAAAGCGCCCGGCTGCGCCGGTTTCTGCCGCAGACGGACGCGATTGCGGGGTTTGGCGCCTGGGTTATTCGGCCTGGTCGGCGGGAAGCGCGTTCAACAGGCCGTAACGTTCCTCGCCCAGCTTTTCGAAAAGGTCGATCTGGGTTTCGAGGAAGTCGATATGACCCTCTTCATCCGCGATCAGTTCCTCGAACAGGTTCTTCGAGACATAGTCGCCGACCTTGTCGCAATGGTCGCGCGCCTCGATGTAGAGCGTGCGGGCGTCGTGTTCGCCGGCAAGGTCACAGTCCAGCGTCTCGCGGATGGTCTGGCCGATGCGCAGCGGGTCGAGTTTTTGCAGGTTCGGATGACCCTCCAGGAAGATGATCCGCGCGATCAGCTTGTCGGCGTGGTGCATTTCCTCGACGCTTTCGGCGCGGGACTTGGCCGCGAGCCGACCGAAGCCCCAGTCCTCCTGCAGGCGGTAATGCAGCCAGTACTGGCTGACGGCGGTCAGTTCACTTCTGAGTGCCGCGTTCAGATACTCGATGACCTTCGTGTCGCCTTTCATGAGTTTCGGGGTCCTTTGCGTTTGCGCGAACCGGATCGCGCAGGTTGAGGGGTACTTTCAGACTGTCGCTTTGGCGCATCGTGTCAAGGAACAACGGCAGGCATCCGCCGCAGTCCGCGCGCTTGCCAAGAGCGCGGTAGATACGCCCCGGCGTCACGATCATCTGCGGGTCCGACGCGCGCATCCAGTCGATGGCGGCGCGGATCTCGTGGTCGGTGATGGACATGCAATGGCAGACAATCATCCGGCGGGCCTATTTCGTCAGGATCAACTTGCCCGCGCGGGTGATGCGGAGGGTGTAGATCTGCTCGCCCAGGCGGATCCGGGCCTGAACGCCGCCGTGCGTCAGGTCCACCGCGTCGTGCAGGGGCGGTTGGCCAGAGGGTGCGGTTTGCGGGCCGTTGCCAAGGCCACGGTGGGGCAGAAGCGCGTTCATGGCCGCACTCCATCGTAGACGCGGTCCCTGTCGGAGAAGGGGTCGGTCGGGCCGGGCTGGCCGCCGACGCGGTCCAGCAGCGCCTCGATCCGCCAGTCGGTCAGACCGGCGCCTTCAAGAAGCAGGTGGTAAAGATGGTCGCGGCAGATCGCATGAGGTTCGGGCCGCGCAGGGTGAGGGACAAGCAGGGTCATCCGGGTCGTTCCCATTTGGTTGCGTCAACTGACCGGGCTTCCCGCAACGGGGTGGCTTGGTATCATGGAATAGTTGACGGAAAATATCGGATTTGTAAACCCGATTTTTTCAGTCGGAATTCGTTCGGTTCTTGCGATCGCGGTGATTGGGGCGGCGCAGAAGCCGCCCGATCAGGAACGATGTGCGCGGGACATAGACATAGCTTGTCCGTTCCCCCGGCGTAGGGCGGGCGCGGCGGCGGATCAGGCCGAAGACGAGCAGCCCGACATGGGCCAAGGCGATGAAGCCGAACATCCCCGCTGGCCCGTAGGCCCCGATCAGAACCGAGGCGATGACCGGGCTGGCGATGGCGCCAAGCGCATAGAGGAACATCAGTGCCGCCGAGAGCTCCACCCGTTGCATCGAGTTCGCGAAGTCATGGGCATGGGCGGCCGAGACGGAATAGATCGGAAAGGTGGTGAAGCCGAAGAAGGCGGCGGCCAGGAACACCGCCGCAGCCCCCGCGTCGGCCGCCCAGATCGTCGCGCCGCAAGCCGCGACCGAGGCGACGGACAGCCAGATCAGCACCGCCCGCCGGTCGAACTTGTCCGCCAGCCAGCCGATGGGGATCTGCGCCACCGCGCCGCCCAGCACGTAAGCCGCAAGAAACAGTGCGATCAGGTCAGCCGTCAGCCCGACGGCCAGGCCGTAGACCGGCCCGACCATGCGGAAGGCCGCCCCGGTGATGCCCGACACCACCACGCCGACCGAGGCGAGCGGCGACATCTGCCAGGCCATCATCGGGCGCAGGCGGGGTGCCTCGGGCGTCTCGGGCGCCTCGGCCTTGGTCAGGGTCAGCGGGAACAGCGCGGCACAGCATAGCAGCGCCAGCAGGTTGTAGGAGACGTAGCTGGCAGGCTCCAGCACCGCGATCAGAAGCTGCGCGACCAGCGATCCCAGGATGTCGACCACCCGGTAGACCCCCATGGCGCGGCCGCGCGTCTCGTTCGTGACCTTGGATTGCAGCCAGGCCTCGATGATGGTGAAGCACCCCGCGATGCACAGGCCCGAGGCCATGCGCATGAGCGCCCAGGCATAGGGGTCGATCACCAGCATGTGGGCGAGGATGCCGATTGTCCCGGCGGCGGTGAAGGCGGCGAACGCGCGGGAATGCCCGACCTCTCCCATCAGGCGGGGCGCCCACCAGCAGCCGATGAAGAAGCCCATGAAATGGGCCGAGCCCAAGAGGCCGATCTGCGCCGTGGTGAAGTCGAGCTTCGCCCCCGACAGCGCATCCAGCGGCGCGACGCCGCCCGAGCCGAGCTGCAACAGCACCACAGACAGGAACAGCGCGGCGAAGGAGATCAGAAGGCGCATGGCGGCTCCGCAGGGGATGCCCTTGATTGCGCCGCTGCGAAGGCGTGGTCAATGGCTGGCCGCATCGCCGGGTTGGCCGAGATGGAAGCGGCGGCCATCATGGGTCAGCCGCCAGTCGCGGGGGGGATGCGCCCGGGCGCGGCGGCGCGACAGATCCCAGCCGCCCGGCCATGCGGGGGCGATGTGCCAGCGGCTTTCCACCCCCGCCGCGCCGCCGTCGCCGGGGGTCAGAAGCAGGCCGGTGGGCGGCGGCGTGCCGGTTTCGGCCCCCGCGACGGCGGCCAGGTGCAGACGTCGCACCGGGGTCAGGCCCGGAAGCTCGGTCAGTTCGGCGACGACCAGCGCGGCGGCGGCAGAGCGCAGCGCCTCTTCCGCCGACCAGAGCAGATCGCCCGTGCGCTGCGCCAGCACGACGATCAATCGCACAGGGTCCATCAACCCGGCCAGCCCGTCGGGGCAAAGCTGGTCGCCGGCCCAGGCGGGGCGAATCCAGATCACCGGCCCGGCGGCGTCGCCGGCGATCATCGCCGCCAGCGTCTGCCGTGCCGGGCCGCAGATCTCGTGCACCCGCATCGGTGTCAGCGCCAAGGCGCCGGTCAGGCCGCGCGCGGCGGAGACAGGGTGCGAAGACGGGCGCGAGAGAAGCGGAATCGACATGGGCAAACCATGCCATGTTCCTCTTGTGTTCTCAACTGCGCCCGTCGTTCCTCCGGTCGCCCAGACCGCAGTCCGGCAGCGTCGGTCAGCGCGGCAGGCGGAAGAAGGGCTCGCCCAGCGACAGCAGCCGCTGCATCGCCTCGGTCGCATGGCGGCCGTTGGGGAACTCGGCCAGATATCCAAGATAGGCGGAGGCGGTGTTCTGGCGCTCGGCCACGGCCCAGCGGGCGTCGTCGCGGTCCACGGGGCGCTGCTCTTCGGTCAGTTCGGCGATGCGCTGGCGGGCGTCGTCAGCGTGGCGGCCATTCGGCCAGTCGTCGAGGTACTCCTGATAGCCGCCGATCGTGTCCGTGCCCTGTGCGCGATCCCAGGCCCGTTCTTCGGCGCGGGCGCTGCTGTTGCCCTCCAACTCGTCGATGCGAGTGCGGGCCTGGCTGACGTAGCGGCCGTTCGGAAACTCGCGCAGGTAGGTCACGTAGGCGGCAATGGTATCGGCCCGGCGCGCCCGGTCCCAGGCGGCGCGGTCGGCGGCGGCCTGACGATCGCCTTCGATCGCGGTGAGCTGCTGGCGGGCGGTGGCGGCGTAAAGCCCGTTCGGATAGCGCGACAGGTAGGCGCGCAGCCCGTCTTCGGTGCCATCCTCACCAGTGGCCCGCCAGTAGGCGCGATCCTCGGCCTCGCGCGTGGCGCGGGCGCGGTCGGCCTCGGCCTGCAGGGTGGCAACCTGGCCAGCGACGAGGAAGCCGGTGTCGTCGTACCCACGACTGCGCTGCCAGGCCGCGATGGCGGTGCGGCTGCCGGGGCCGAAAATGCCGTCGATGCCGCGCGTGTTGTAGCCCAGTTCGGTCAGGGCGCGCTGCACCGCGCGGCGGGCGTCGCGGGTCAGGCTCAGGGCGGCCTCGGCTTCCTCGGGGGTGACGGTCAGGTCGGCCAGGCGGTCGCGCGCCTGGTCGGCAAAGCGCCCGTTGGGCCATGCGGTAAGGAAGGCGTCGTAGGCGGTGGCCGTGTCGACGCGCTGGGCGGCCTGCCAGTCGCGCATCTCGGCGGCTGAGATCGCGCCCGAGAACACCGGCTGTTCGCCTGCGGGGACGAAGGGCAGGCCCGGCAGGATCAGCCCCGCGCCCTCAAGTTCCGGATGGTCGCTCAGCGCGGAACGCAGGGCGGTGCCAGGGGTCAGCAACTCCTCGGTGACGAAAGCGGCGATCGCCTCGCCCGGGCCGCGGACGAGCGCGATGCCCTGCGGCAGAGCGTCGAAGACGCCGGGCCCGGGCACGAGACCTGCGCCGGGGGCGGCGGCGTCATCGCCGACCTCGCCCAGAAGGATAACCGATCCGGCGGGGGCCAGCGCCGCGATCTCGTAGACCGTGGCGAGGTCGAGCGCCGCGCCGCCGACGGTGGCGATGTCGATCTCGTCGGGCCCGGCCTCGTCGCCCAGGAACCAGCCGCCGCGGGAGGCGGCCACGAACCGGCCGATCAGGACGACGACCAGACGCTCGGCGGGGGCACCCTCGGCATGCAGGTCGGAAAGGGCCGCGCGCATCTCGGGCGCGGTCAGGTCGGCGCCGCCACCGGTTTCGAAGCCGCGCGCGTCGAGCGCGTCGATCAGGGCGCCGGCGTCGGCGGCGGTGTCGCCGTTGACGACGACCAGCGCGCGGCGGTCCGCGGCCGCCGGTGTGGCGACAAGCATGGCAAGGATGAAGACGATCAGACGCATGGCAGCCCCCCAGGTGACTCGTTACGGGCCGACCGCAGCCGGCCCCATCTCAGGCTACCCGCAGTTCCCCTCAGCACAAACGCAAGTTTTCGCCGGAAGTTCCGGATCGCGAGGCATTCCCTTGCGCGAGGCGGGCAGCGGGTGCAGGATTTCGAGGTGAATCCAGCGGAGCCTGCCGATGCGCCTGATCCCCCTTTTCGCCGTGGCCGCCCTGACACTGTCGGCCTGCGACCTGCCACCGATCCTTGCGCCCGACGATCCCGACACCGAGGGCACCTGCGGCGCCGACGGGCTTCAGGGTTTGGTCGGGCAGCATGTCTCGGTTCTTGGGGGGATGAGCTTCGATGGGCCGGTGCGGGTCATCCGGCCGGGAGATGCGGTGACGATGGACTACAACCCCGACCGGCTGAACGTCGAGGTCAACGACGCCCAGCGGATCTTGCGGATATTCTGTGGCTGAGGCGGCCTGCTCACGCGTGAGCACTTTGGCAAGCCCTTGATCCAAAACGAAAACGATTTTTTTGTTTACCCGATCTTAGCAATCGCCAAGCGGTTTCGCCCGGTCAGAGGCCCCGGCGCGGGGCCGGGGCGTCGTGGTAAGGGCGTGAAGTCAGTGCACGTTGACCGGGGCCATGTCGTTCTGGCGTGCCAGGATGAAGGCCAGCCTGCGGTCGCGCACCAGCGCGATGCGTTCGCCATCCGCGTCGTGCACGGCGTAGACGGTGCCGATGCCGCCGGCCTGCTCGCGCAGTTCGGCGGGCAGATCGGCGACCTGCACCGCGCGGACGTAAACGATCGGGCGGGCGCCTTCGCCCGTCGTCGCCTCGCCCAGCATCTTTTCGAGATCGTATTTCGTGTCCATGCCTGCCTCCTGTTTACGCCCTTGAAATCTTGACGGTTCGCACCACCGGGTCGGGTGCCGTGCGCGCCAGATCGACGTGCAGCAGCCCGTTTTCCATCACCGCGCCGGTCACCTCGACGCCTTCGGCCAGAACGAAGGCGCGCTGAAAGGCGCGGGCCGCGATCCCGCGGTGCAGGAACACCCGGCCGTCGTCGTCATCGCCCTGCCGGCCGCGGATCACCAGTTGCCGATCCTCGACCGTGATCGACAGATCTTCTTCGCGGAACCCGGCGAGCGCGAGCGTGATACGGTAGGCGGCATCGCCGCGCTGTTCGATGTTGAAAGGCGGATAGCCGTCGGCGCCGGATTTGGCGGTCCGTTCCACAAGGCGTTCCAGTTGCTCGAAGCCCAGAAGAAACGGATGGGCGCCGAAGGTATGTTTCGTCATGCAGCAAGCCCTTCGTGAAGCGACGTTGCGATCGTTTTCGGCCCCGGTTTCGGCGACCTGCATCCGATATGGGGCGCGATGGGTGCCACGACAAGAGGGCGCGAATGACCGAAAAACTTCCCGCAGGCGGCAAAAATCGGTATTCTGCTGCCGGTTTCCGATCCCGACTCGCTACCCAAAGACCAGAGGCAAGGCCCGACATGAACGCCCCCATCGAACTGAATTCAGAAGACGTGCTGCGCGTGAAACTGGAGGTTCTGAAACGCGAGCATCGCGATCTCGATGACGCGATCGCGGCCCTGTCGGACAAGGCCGGCGCGGATACGCTGGCCCTGCGGCGGCTGAAGAAGCAGAAGCTGAGCCTGAAGGACCAGATCACCCGGATCGAGGATATCCTGACCCCCGACATCATCGCGTGACCGCATTGCCCGTGCGGGCGCGGTCGCTATAGTGCGCGCTTCGTCAAGAACGGAGGGCGGCATGGGACAGCCACGGGTCGGAATCATCATGGGCAGCCAGTCGGACTGGCCCACCATGCGCGCGGCGGCAGGACTGCTGGACGAGTTCCAGATCGCCCATGAGGCGCGGATCGTCTCGGCGCATCGCACGCCGGACCGGTTGTGGGACTATGGCAAGACGGCCGCCGGGCGGGGCTTGAAGGTGATCATTGCGGGCGCGGGCGGCGCGGCGCATCTGCCGGGCATGATGGCGTCGAAGACGCGGCTGCCGGTGATCGGCGTGCCGGTGCAGACCAAGGCGCTGGGCGGGTTGGACAGCCTGTATTCCATCGTGCAGATGCCGCGAGGCTTTCCGGTGGCGACAATGGCCATCGGGTCTGCGGGCGCGATGAACGCGGGGCTGATGGCGGTGCAGATCCTTGCGCTGGACGATGCCGAACTGGCGCTGCGGCTGGATCGCTGGCGGTCGGAGCTTTCCGCCTCGATCCCCGAGGAGCCGAGCGATGAGTGAGCTGGCTCCGGGATCGGTGATCGGGATTCTGGGCGGCGGGCAGCTGGGGCGGATGCTGTCGGTGGCGGCCAGCCGCTTGGGCTATCGCTGCCATGTCTACGAGCCGTCGCCGAACCCGCCCGCGGGCGACGTGGCGCATCGGGCCACGACGGCGGACTATGACGACGCCACGGCGCTGGCCGAGTTCGCCGCCTCGGTGGACGTGGTGACCTATGAGTTCGAGAATGTGCCCACCGCCGCGCTGGACGCGATCGAGGCCGCGCGGCCGATCCGGCCGGGCCGGCGGGCGCTGGCGACCAGCCAGGACCGACTGGAGGAAAAAGAGTTTCTCCAAGGGCTTGGGTTGCAGGTTGCACCCTTTGCGGCGGTCGAGGATCACGACAGCCTTATGGCGGGGATCGCCACCGTCGGGGTGCCCGCGATCCTGAAGACGCGGCGGCTCGGCTATGACGGCAAGGGGCAGGTGCGGATCACCTCGGCCGAGGGCGCGGTGGATGCGCTGGAGGTGATCGCGGGGGCGCCTGCGGTGCTGGAGGGGTTTGTCGAGTTTTCCCACGAGGTGTCGGTGATCGCGGCGCGGGGGCTCGATGGGTCGGTCGCGGCCTTCGATCCGGGCGAGAACCTGCATGAAGGCGGGATCCTGCGGCGGACGACGGTGCCCGCGCGTCTGAGTGCGGCGCAAAGGTCGGACGCGGTGCTGATCGCCGCGCGGATTCTCAATGCGCTGGAGTATGTCGGCGTCATTGGGGTGGAGTTGTTCGTGACGCCCAAGGGGTTGATCGTGAACGAATTTGCGCCGCGGGTGCACAACTCGGGCCACTGGACGCAGGCGGGCTGCGCGGTCGATCAGTTCGAGCAGCACATCCGCGCCATCGCGGGTTGGCCGTTGGGCGACGGCGGGCGCTATGCTGATGTCGAGATGGAGAATCTGATCGGCGATGATGTGCTGCGGGTGCCGGACATCGCGCAGGAAAGCGGGGCGCAGATCCATCTGTACGGCAAGGCCGAGGCGCGGCCGGGGCGCAAGATGGGGCATGTGAACCGGGTGCGGCGAGGCTGAAAACCGCGTCTGCACGCATGCATGTTTTACGTCCTTCTGCCGAGCATGCGACTATTCTCTTGGAGCTGCGGCGCGGCGCAGGCGGTCGTTGATCGCGCGCCCCAGTCCGCGGTCGGGGATCGGGGCGATGGCGATGCGGCCCTCGGGGCCGGCCAGCGCGTCGGCTTGGTGCAGCGCGGCAAACAGGTTCGCGGCGGCCTCGACCATGTCGCCGGTGGGCGAGAGGCTGAGCGCCGCGCCGGGGCAGGGGCCGAAGCCGATCCAGATCTCGTCCACCTCGGGCCGGGTCACGCCCAGCCGGACGCGCCCGCGCGGGGCGTAGTGGCTGGCGAGTTGGCCGGGGGCGGTGATGGCATCGCCGGCGGGCAGCAGGGGCGCGCCGAGCGCGGCCTCGATCACCTCGGCCGGGAGGCCGCCGGGACGCAGGAGCCGCGCACCGTCGGTCAGCCCGACGATGGTGCTTTCCACACCCACGGCGCAGGCGCCGCCGTCCAGCACCGCCGCGATCTTTCCCGACAAGCCCGCCAGCACATGCGCCGCCGTCGTCGGACTGATCCGCCCCGAGGGGTTGGCCGAGGGCGCTGCCAGCGGCCGGCCTGTCGCCGCCAGCAGGCGCTGCGCCAGGGGATGCGCGGGCACCCGGATCGCCACGCTGTCGAGGCCCGCCGTGACCAGCGGCGCGAGCCCGGCATCGGGCCGCAGTGGCAGCACCAGCGTCAGCGGGCCGGGCCAGAAGGCCATTGCCAGCGCCTCGGCCCGGTCGTCGAAGCGGGCGTGGCGGCGCGCGGTGGCCACATCCGGCACGTGGACGATCAGCGGGTTGAAGCGCGGCCGGCCCTTCGCCTCGAACACACGAGCCACCGCGACATCATCGGTGGCATCCGCACCCAGGCCGTAGACCGTCTCGGTCGGGAAGGCCACCAGATCGCCCGCCTGCAACAGGGCTGCGGCGCGGGCGATGCCGTCGTCGGTGGCGGGCAGGGTCTGGGTCATGTAATGTGACGTGGCGTATCGCTTGAGGTCGGGGGCGGCTGCGGGCAGTCTCGCCCCCGATACGCGGCCTGCGCCCCGTTGCCAAGCCGCCAGCCAAAGGAGGGCCAATGGCCTATCGTGCCCCCGTCGCCGATTTCCGATTTCTGCTGGACCACGTGGTGGGCTTTGACGCCGTCGCCGCCACCGACCGCTTTGCCGAGGCCACCCCCGAGACGGTGGAGGCGATCCTGACCGGTGCCGCGCGCATGGCCGAGGATGTGCTGGCACCCCTGCAGCGCCCCGGCGACCTGCATCCCGCGCGGCTGGAAAACGGCGTGGTGCGCACGCCCCCCGGCTTTGCCGAGGGCTACCGGGAGATCGTCGAGGGCGGCTGGGTCGCCATCGCCGCCGATCCCGAATACGGCGGCATGGGCCTGCCGATGGCGCTGACCACGCCGGTGAACGAGATGATCGGCAGCGCCTGCCTGGCCCTGCAGCTGAACCCGCTGATGACCCAAGGCCAGATCGAGGCGCTGGAGCATCACGCGAGCGATGCGCTGAAGGCGCTCTATCTGCCGAAGCTGATCTCGGGCGAATGGTGCGGGACGATGAACCTGACTGAACCGCAGGCGGGCAGCGACGTGGGCGCGCTGCGCACGCGCGCCGAGCCGAACGGCGACGGCACCTATGCGATCACCGGGCAGAAGATCTACATCAGCTGGGGTGACAACGATTTCACCGAGAACGTCTGCCATCTGGTGCTGGCGCGGCTGCCTGACGGCGCGCCGGGAACGCGCGGCATCAGCCTGTTCATGGTGCCGAAGGTCCAGCCCGATGCAGAGGGCAACCCGGGACAGCCGAACGCGCTGAAGGTGGTGAGCCTGGAGCATAAGATGGGTCTGCACGGGTCGCCCACGGCGGTTATGGAATACGACGGCGCGACCGGCTGGCTTGTGGGCGAGGCGCATCGCGGCATGGCGGCGATGTTCACGATGATGAACAACGCGCGTCTCGGCGTTGGCGTGCAGGGTATTTCGGTTGCCGAGGCGGCGACGCAGGCCGCCGTCGTCCATGCGTTGGGCCGGGTGCAGGGCAAGCCTGCGGCAGGAGAGACCGGCAGCATCGCCGATCATGCCGACGTGCGCCGGATGCTGGCCACCATGCGGGCCGAGACCTTTGCCGCGCGCGCCATCGCGCTGGCCTGCGCCGTCGCGATCGACATGGCGCGCGCGACCGGCGAGGCCGGGTGGCAGGCCCGCGCGGCGCTGCTGACGCCCATCGCCAAGGCCTATGGCACCGACACCGGGGTGGCGGTCGCGAGCCTTGGCATCCAGGTGCATGGCGGCATGGGCTACATCGAGGAGACGGGCGCGGCGCAATACCTGCGCGACGTGCGGGTGACGGCGATCTACGAGGGGACGAACGGAATCCAGGCGATGGATCTGGTGGGCCGCAAGATGGCCGACGGGGGCGAGGCCGCGTTCCGCCTGATCGAGGAGATCCGGGCGGGGGCCGAAGCCGCACGGGACGATCACCCGGACCTGGCGGCCGCCGTCTGGTCGGCGGCCGAGGCGCTGGAGGAAGCGACCGAGGTGCTGGTGGCGATGGAAGCCAACGACCGCAATGCGGGCGCGGTGCCATATCTGGCCGCCTTTGCCCGCGTGCTGGGGGCGCATTTCCATCTGGCCTCGGCCCGGGCCGAGGCCGCGCGCCTGCCGCTGGCGCGGTTCTTCATCGAGCGCGTGCTGCCGCAGCACGCCGCCGACCTGGCCCATGCGCGGGCGGGCGCGGCCGGGATTTATGCGATTCCGGCCGACGGGCTGGCCGCGTGATGGACGGGGCAGACCGAGGCATCCGATACCCCTTCGAGGAGTTGCCCGAGGAGGGCGGGGTGCTGCAGGTGGCCGAGGGGGTGCTGTGGCTGCGCCTGCCGCTGCCGATGGCGCTGGACCATGTGAATCTTTACGCGCTGGACGACGGCGACGGCTGGACGGTGGTGGACACGGGGCTAGACAGCAAGCGGACGCGGGCAATCTGGGCCGCGCTCCTGGCGGGGCCGCTGGCGGGCAAGCCGGTTTCCCGCGTGATCGCCACCCATCACCACCCCGATCACATCGGCTTGGCGGGTTGGCTGCAGGGGCAGGGGGCGGAGTTGTGGACCACACGCACCGCTTGGCTGTTCGCGCGGATGCTGACGCTGGACGACCAGCCCGTTCCCGCCCCCGAGACGCTGGATTTCTGGCGCGCAGCGGGCATGCCGGAGGCGATGCTGGCGGCACGCGCCGGGCAGCGGCCGTTCAACTTTGCCGATGTGGTTTCACCGCTGCCGCTGGGCTTCCGCCGGATCGCCGAGGGCGCGGTGATCCGCGCGGGAGGGCGCGACTGGCGCGTGCGGCTGGGTAACGGCCACGCGCCCGATCACGCCACGCTGTGGAGCCTTGACGACAATCTGGTGATCGGCGGCGACCAGTTGCTGCCCGGCATCTCGCCCAACCTGGGCGTCTATGCAACCGAGCCGGGCGCCGACCCGGTGGCCGACTGGCTGGAAAGCTGCGACAAGTTCGCAAGCCTCGCGCGGGCCGAGGATCTGGTCCTGCCCGGCCACAAGCTGCCCTATACCGGCCTGCCGCTGCGGCTGGCGCAGTTGTCGGCCAACCACCACGGCGCGCTGGACCGTCTGCGCGCGCATCTGGCCGAGCCGCGCGTGGCGGTGGATTGCTTCCCGGTGCTGTTCCAGCGTCGGATCGACGAGGGCACGTTCATCCTGGCGCTGGCCGAGACGGTTGCGCATCTGAACCACCTGCTGGCGCGCGGCGAGGTGACGCGGACGCGCCGCGACGACGGGGCCTGGATATGGCGGACCGCATGAACCACCCCGACATCCAGACCACCGCCGAGGCGCATGAGGCGAGCGCCCTGCCGCCGCGCGCCCATGCGGTTCTGGCAGACCCGGACGCACCCGGGACTGTAGAGCTGGAACCGCTGCCCGAGGCGATGACGCGCGCGCCCCTGAGCGAGAAGAGCGAGGCGCAATGGGCCTACGAGCGGCTGATCCTCTACCTGCAGAAGTTCGAGGAAGGCCTTGATGCGGAGCACGAGGTCGCCGTTGGCCTTGCCGGGAGCGATGTCGGCGTGCTGAAGATCGAGGGGCTGGGGTATTTCGACCCGGACATCATCACCTTCTACGGCCAGGACGAGGGCGGCGAGCAGCTCCAGCTGATCCAGCATGTCAGCCAGTTGAACGTCCTGCTGAGCGCGGTGCCCAAGGAGCCCGGCGACGGCGAGGCGCGCCGGATCGGGTTCCGGCTGGTGCAGGATCTGGAAAACGACTGATCTGCAGCAGAATTCCCCACCGCCAAGGCGTGACAGGCCGAGATGAATCGGCTAATCCCCAAGCCAAGGGAACCAGATCAGGGAGTGCCGCAATGGCCGAGCATGAACACGGAAAGATGGACATCACCGAACACGAGAAGACCTTTGAGGGCTTCGTCAAGTGGAGCATCTGGGTCGCCGGCATATCCATCGGCATCCTGATCTTCCTCGCGCTGGCGAATACCTGATCCGCCCGTCGCAGGGCCGCAGCGGCAGGGTGCCAGTAATGCGTTTCGTGATCGTTCTGCTTCTGATGCTGCCGATGCTGTCGGCCTGCGCCACCTATAACCGCGAACCGAACGAGGCCTCGGCCGCGGAAGTTCAGCGCGCGCTCTATTCGCACCACAATCCCTTCACGCTCTCGTTGTACACGGTGGTGCGCAACACCGGCGGGCAGGGGGCACATGCCGCGCTGCTGATCAATGGCTCGCATCGGGCGCTTTTCGATCCGGCGGGCAGCTGGTTTCACCGCAACGCGCCGCGCCGGGGCGATCTGCATTACGGCATGACGCCGCAGATGCTGGACTTCTACGAAAACTACCACGCGCGCGAGACGCATCACATCATCGTCCAGACGATCGAGGTGCCCCGCGAGGTCGCCGATGCCGCGATCCGCGCGGCGGAGGCGCAGGGGCTGGTGACCGCGGCCTATTGCACGCAGGCCACCGCGGCCGTGCTGCAGACGCTGCCGGGGTTTTCGGACATTCGCGCGACCTGGTACCCGACCGCGCTGATGGAGCAACTCGCCTCGCGCCCCGGGATGCGGACAGAGCGGGTCTATCGTGACAATCCGGCGGAAAACCGGGGGCTTCTGGCGGCGCAGCAGACGGCGGTCATGCCCGCCCAGCAGCGGCAGACAGTAGCAGCGGGTCGATCCCCAGCACTTTGAGCGCGCGTTCCCATTTCGTCGCGTCCTCGGCCGAGAAGACCAGATCGGGCGATGCGTCGGCCGTAAGCCAGCCGTTCTGCCTGATCTCGTCTTCCAGTTGCCCCGGCCCCCAGCCGGCATAGCCAAGCGCCAGCATCGACGCCGCCGGGCCGGCGCCGCGGGCGATCTCTTCCAGAATATCGAGCGTCGCGGTCATGCCGAAACGGTCGTCCACCTGCAGCGTCGATCCGGTGGACTGATAGTCGCCCGTGTGCAGCACGAAGCCGCGGCCGTGTTCCACCGGGCCGCCGAAATGCACGCGGATATCGTTGGCGCGATCTGCGGGCGTGATCTTCAACTGCTCCAGCAGGCTGGAGAACCGCACCTCGGGCGCGGGCTTGTTGATGATCAGGCCCATCGCGCCGTCTTCGGAATGGGCGCAAAGAAAGATCACGCTTTTCTCGAAGCGCGGGTCGCCCATGCCGGGCATGGCGATCAGAAGCTTGCCGCTGAGGTCCATCGAATCGATCATTCCCCTTTGCCTCAAGAATGTGATGTGCGGGGGGTGGCTTGCAAGCCCGGGCTGCGCCGGTCGGCGCGCCGTCGCCGGAACGTGATTTCTCATTGGCGCGGGGCTGCCTATCTTGGCGCCATGTCAATCAAATGGAATCTCCTCGCCTCGATCTCGGCCCTCGTCCTGGCGCTGCCGGGCCACGCGCGCGAAGCATCACAGGTCGTCGACAGCCGCCTGCTGCAGGGCTGGCAGACCGAAACCGGCACCCGCATGGTGGCCCTGCATCTGGAGCTTGCGCCCGGGTGGAAGACCTACTGGCGCGCACCGGGCGAGGCCGGCATCCCGCCGGAGTTCGACTGGACCGGGTCGCAGAACCTCGGTTCGGTGCGCTTCCACTGGCCGCGGCCGGTCGTGTTCGACCAGAACGGGATGCGCAGCATCGGCTACGATGGGCGCATGGTGCTGCCGATCGAGCTGACGCCGCACGACCCCGGCCAGCCGATCCAACTGCGGGCGCAGATCGATCTGGGCGTCTGTCAGGATATCTGCGTGCCGATGAGCCTGACAGTCAGCGCCGACCTTAAGGGCGCGGGCGCGCGTGATGCGATGATCGACGCGGCCCTGGCCGACCGGCCAAAATCCGCGCGCAGCGCCGGGCTGAGGGGCGCACGCTGTGCGGTGGAGCCAATCCGCGACGGGATGAAGGTGACGGCAGAGCTGGACATCCCTGCCCTTGGCGGGGCCGAGGTCGTGGTGTTGGAACTGGTGGGTCAGGACGTCTGGGTGTCCGAGGCGGTGACCGAACGCAGCGGCGGCCGGCTCACCGCAGCGGCCGAAATGGTCCCGCCCGAGGCCGCGCCGTTCTCCCTCGACCGGTCCGATATCCGGATCACGTTGATCGGCGCGGGGCGGGCGGTCGATCTGACGGGGTGCCCGGGCTGAGGCCCGCTCAGCCACGCGGCCGCAGCAGCAGCGCGGCGAACATGTAGGCCAGCAGCGTCAGCCCGGCCGCGCCCGCGACGAACAGGGCGAAGGCCCCGCCCAGCGTGCTTCCCCCCGGCGCGAGTGCCGCAAGTGATGCGGGCAGGTCGCCGGTGACGATCACCACGCCAAGCGTCGCCGCGAACAGCACAGCCAGCCCAAGTGCGACCCCGCGCGTGAGCCAGTGCGCCCCGCGCGCCCCGCCCCGCGCCGCCAGCGCCCGGCGGGTCGCCTGCAACTGCCGCGCGATGTCATGCTGCGCGGCCATCAGCGCCGGCACCACCAGCAGCACCAGCACCATGCCGAAGCCCAGGCCGTAGATCAGCGTGATGACCGTGGGTTTCAGGAACGCCGCCTGGCTGGACCCTTCGTAGAGCAGCGGCGCAAGGCCTAGCACGGTCGTGAGCGTGGTCAGCAGCACCGGGCGCAAGCGGTCGCAGGCACCGTCGATGATCGCCGGGATCAGCCCGCGCGTCGCGGCCTTCTGGTCGATGGTGCTGACCAGCACGATCGAGTCGTTGACGATGATCCCCACCATCCCCAGCAGCCCAACGACCGAGAACATGCTGAGCGCCACACCCCAGTAATGATGGCCCCAGATCGCGCCCACCAGGCCGAAGGGGATGACCGACATGACCACCAGGGGCCGCGTCCAGCTGGAGAAGACCCAGGCGAGGACGAGGTAGATGCCGGTCAGGCAGGCGATCAGGCCAAAGGTTGCGTCCGACAGGAACTCGCGCTCCTGCTCCGCGAGCCCCGCCATGTCCCATGTCACGCCGTGATCCTCGGCGATGCGGGGCAGGATCGTGTCGCGCAGGATGCGGTCGATCTCGGCGGCGCGGGCGGGATCGTCGTCCGCGATCTCGCCGCTGATGGTGACGACGCGCTGGCCGTTCTCGCGCCGGACGGTGCCGAAGCCCGACTGCACCTTTGCCGTCACGATGTCGGCCAGCGGCACATAAGGGCCGGTGGGCGCGCGCATCAACGTGCGCTCCAGGAAATCGGCGGTCAGTTCCTGCTGTGGCAGTTCCACGCGGATCGTGGCGGTGCGCAACCCGTCCGGGTAGCTCGCCGCCTCGATCCCGTTCAGCCGCTGGCGCAGCACGCGGGCCAACTCGCCCGTGGAGAAGCCGAGCGCCTGGCCCTGCGGGGTCAGCTCCAGGATCAGTTCGTCCTTGTCATAGGCCAGGCTGTCCTCCATTCCCGACACCTCGGGGAAGGGCAGCACGGCGGTCTTCAGCGCCTCGGCCGCGTCCTTCAGCGTGGTGCTGTCCGCGCCCGAAAAGCGCACCGACAGGGAATCACCCCCGGGGCCGCTGCCCCAGCTGCGGAAGCTCAGGTCTTCCAGCATCGGGTGGCCACGTGTTTCCTCTTGCAGCCAGGCGACGAATTCGCCGCCGGAATAGGGGCGGAAATCGAGGTCGATCAGTTCGACCGAGATCGCGCCCAGCAGATGCGGCTCCTTGTTCTCGGCGCTGGGAAGCGGTCGGCCGGAGTTGCCGCCGATCTCACCCGCGGCAAAGGTGATCGGATTGGTGCCGTGTTCCGCCTCCAGCCGGGCGGCCAGGGTCTCGGTCGCGCGCTGCAGTTCCCGCATCATCTCGAAGGTGTCGTGACGGGTGGCGCCGGGCAGCATCGAGAAGTTGCCGGTGATCGAACCCTGCTCGGGAGAGGAGAAGAAGCGCCAGGGCACGTCGCCGCGGATGAACAGCGCGGTCTGCAGAGCCAGCAGCAGCACTGCGCCCGCCAGCACCGGATACCGTGCCCAGATCACAGCGGCCATCAGCGGGCGGAACAGCCGCTCGCGCACCCAGCGAAAGCCCCGGTTCACTTGCCGCGAGGGCCAGTCGTACCAGCGCTCGCGCGCGGACGCCGCAAGCGCATGGTACATGTGGTTGGGCAGGATCAGGAAGCATTCGATCAGGCTGGCAATCAGCACCGCGATGACCGTCAGCGGAATGTCTGCGATCATCGCACCCATCCGCCCACCGATGGCCACCAGGGCGAAGAAGGCGATGACGGTGGTCATCGTGGCGGCGAAGACCGGCGCGGCCATTCGCGTTGCCGCATTTTCCGCCGCCACCGCCGGGGCCTCGCCTAACTCACGCCTTCGGTAATCGGCGTGTTCGCCCACCACGATAGCGTCATCGACGACGATGCCCAGCGTGATGATCAGCGCGAAAAGCGAAATCATGTTGAGCGACAGGCCCATCGCGTACATCGCGGCGATGGCGGCCAGCAGAGCGACCGGAATGCCGGCGGCGACCCAGAAAGCCACACGGGCGTTCAGGAACAGGAACAGCAGGATCACTACCAGCCCCAACCCCATCGCCGCGTTATCCAACAGCAGCGCCAGCCGGCCCGAGATCATTTCGGCCCGGGTGCGGACCAGATCGACGCGGACGCCCTGCGGCAGGGTCAGGGCCATCTCGTCCGCCACGCGTTGCACGGTCGCCTGGATGCCGATGGCGTCGCCCTGTTCGGCGCGGTCCACGCGGATCGTGACCGCGGGGTCGGCGCCGACGTAATAGGCGCGGGACCGATCCACGCCCTCGACCCGCACCTCGGCCACGTCGCCCACGCGCAGGACCGATCCGTCGACCCCGCTCCGCAGGGCGACCGCCGCAATCTCGTCGGCGCCGCGGCGGGCGACGCCCGTGCGCACGCGCGCGGCGCCGTCGCTCACGTCACCCGCCGGATCAGACCGTGCCTCGGCGCCAATGGCGGCGGCGATCTCGGCCAACGAAATGTCGTGGCGGATCAGCGCGACCGAGGGCACCTCGACGATGGTCTCGGGGGCGGCGACGCCCTGGATCGTGGTGCGGGTGATGCCCTCGGCGAACAGTCGCGCGGTGAATTCATCGGCGAAGCGCGCCAACTGGTCGACCGAGACCGGGCCGGTAATGACGACATCGGTCACCCGGTCGCGCCAGGTGCCGCGGCGCACGGTCGGCGCGTCGACATCGTCGGGCAGGCGGTTGGCGACAGAGTCAACCGCCGCCTGCACGTCATCGGCCGCCTGCGCCACGTCCCAGTCGGGTTCGAATTCCAACGTCAGGACGGCCCGTCCCTCGGTCGCGCGGCTGTTGGCCTGGGCGACCCCTTCGACGGCAAACAGCGCCGGCTCCAGCACCTGCACGATCGCGGCGTCCACATCCTCGGCGCCCGCGCCGTCCCAGTTGGCGGTGACGGTCACGTCCTGCACCACCACATCGGGAAAGAATTGCGAACGCATGTTGGGGATGGCGGCAAGACCCGCTGCGACCATCAGCACCAGCAGCAGGTTCGCGGCGGTGCGGTGCCGGGTGAAATATGACAGCACCCGCGCGGCGCGGATCCGGTTGGCGTCCGACACTCCCAGCGGCGCCACGGGCCTAGCCCCCGCGCCGGGCTTCAAGCTGCGCAATTACCCCGGCGGGCACCATGTCCTGCGACAGCTGCGACAGGATGCGCGCCTTGGCCTTGGCTGGCAGTCCGGCGTTGCCCTCGACCTCTGCGATCAGTTCGGCGCGGCGTTCGGCGCTGAGTGCGACCATCACCGGGGCGTCGGGCGGCAGGGCCATTGCGGTGTCGCCGTCGGTCGCGGGCCGGATCGGTCGGACGCGTATGCCGGCGCCCAGAGTCGGCGCGCGTTCGGCCACCACCTCAAGACCCTCCAGCGCTGCCGCGGCAACGATGACCTCGTTGCCCTGCCGGCGCAGGATTTCGATCGCGACTGTCTCCAGCCTTTCGCCCTCGCCGACTACCAGCACGCGGCCTTCAGAATCGACGGCACTCGCCGGCAGAAGCGCGACACTGTGCAGCGCCGGCTCCTTCACTGCGACGGTCACGAAATCGCCGGGCCGGAAGCCCCGCGGCGCGTCGAGCCTCGCGTAAAGCAGGCGGCCGGTCTGACCCTCTCCCACCGCCGCGCCGACGCGGGTGACCTCCCCGCTGGTCGCGATCTCGGCCCCCATCACGTCAAGCGAGATGGTGACGGGAGCCGGCCCCAGCCGGCCGTCGTCATCCAGAAGCCGCGCGAATTGAGAGGTCGAGAGGCGAAAGGTCACCTCCATCTCGTCAGGGTCGATCAGCACGGCGAGCCGTTCGTTCGCGGTCACAAGTCCGCCCGCAACCACCGCTACCTCGGCCAGGGCGCCGTCGAACTCGGCGGTGATCTCGGTCTCGGCCAGCCGCCGCTCGGCCTCGGCCACGGTGATCCGCTGCCGGGCCAGCGCGTTTTCGGCCTGATCGCGCCGGGCCTGGGCCTGGGCCTGGGCCTCGCGGCGCGACAGCACGGCCTGTGCGGCGGCCGAAAGTGCAAGCTCGGCCGTCTCTACCGCCGCCGCGCTGCCGACGCCGCGATCGGCCAGATCGCGCTGGCGCGTCAGCGCGGTGGTGCGCAGAACGGCCTGTGCCTGAGCGGCGGCCAGATCGTCGGCGGCCAGGTCCAGCGCACGGGTCGCGTCACGCAGCTCCGCCTCGGCACGGTCCAGATCGGTTTCGGCCAGATCGCGGGCGGATTGCGCATCTGACGGGTCAATTCGTGCCAGCAAGTCTCCCGCGCGCACCTCGGCCCCATCTTCGAACCCCGGGGCAAGATGGACCAGGCGCCCGCCGAGGGGCGCGCGCAGGTCCAGTGTGCGACGGCTGCGCACCTCGCCAAAGGTGCGCAGTTCGGGGCTGATCGTCTGGGGCGTGACCGCGATGACGTTGACCGAAAATATCCGTTCGCGCGCGATGCCGGGGCGGCCCGTGGCCTCCGCACGCTCTTGCACCGCGCCGCGGATCGTCTGCCCGGCCATGGCCAGCAACCCGACTGTCAGGGACAGCAGGAATAGCCCGATCAGGCTGCGGCGCAGAAACTGCATTGTGTCGTCATCCCCTGCCGTCGCTCGGTCACATGCTGCAGATCGCATCGGTGGGTGCAGTATGGGGCAAATCCGCCCCCGGTCCATGCGGCTGTAATGACATCAACGTGCGGGGCCGCTACTTCCGTCGCTTGTGTTCCTCAAGACGCGGAAAGATTTCGACGAAGTTGCAGGGCAGGTGGCGATAGTCCAGTTGCCAGCGCAGGATTTCGTCCCAGGCGTCGCGGCAGGCGCCGGGACTGCCGGGCAGGGCAAACAGATAGGTGCCCTGCGCCACCCCGCCGCAGGCGCGGCTTTGCACGGCCGAGGTGCCGATCTTCTGCATCGACACCATCGTGAAGACAGTGCCGAAGGCCTCGATCTCTTTCTCGTAGACGTCGCGATGCGCCTCGACCGTGACGTCGCGCCCGGTCAGCCCGGTGCCGCCGGTGGTCAGGATCACGTCGATGTCGGGGTTGAAGCACCAGTCCCGAAGCTTTGCGGCGATCTCGGCGCGCTCGTCCTTCACGATGTCGCGCGAGGCCAGCGTATGGCCGGCGCCGGTCAGCCGGTCCACCAGCGTATCTCCGGACCGGTCCTGATCTGGGGTGCGGGTGTCAGAGACCGTCAGCACGGCGATGCGGACGGGGATGAAGTCGCGGGTTTCGTCGATCCGGCTCATGGTCTCTCTTTCAGGCGGGCTTGAAGGGTCAGCAGATCGGCCCATGCGTCGCGTTTCGCGGCGGGGTTGCGCAGCAGATAGGCGGGGTGGAGCATCGGCAGCACCGGCCGGCCCCAACCCTCGGTCCAATCTCCGCGCATCTTCGTGATCCCGCGCCGATTCAGGATCGCGCCGCAGGGCGTGTTGCCCATCAGGATCAGGATCTCCGGATCGGCCAGTTCGACATGACGTGCGACGAAAGGCAGCATCATCGCCATCTCCGGCGCAGTCGGCTCTCGATTCTGCGGCGGCCGCCACGGCAGGATGTTCGAGATATAAAGCGCGCGCTCGGCATCCGCGTGGTCGCGCGCCATGCCGATGGCGGCGAACATCCGGTCGAGCAACTGGCCGGCGCGGCCGACGAAGGGGCGGCCCTTCATGTCCTCGTCCCGCCCCGGCGCCTCACCCAGGATCATGACCCGCGCGCCGGGCCGGCCATCGGCAAAGACGAAGTTGCGCGCGCCGCGCTTCAACTCGCAACGGTCGAATCCGGCCTGCGCTTCAGCCAGGGCGTCCAGTGTTGCGGCCCCGGCAGCCAGTGTGCGCGCCTCGTCGACCGGGTCGGCCAAGGGTTCGGATGGGGGGGGGGGCGCGGGGACCAGGGGGGCCGCGGCAGCAACCGGCGGCTCGGGCGCGGTAAGTTCGTAGCGGTTGACGGGCACCTCGCCAATGCATTCGTCCGCGCCAAGCTCGACCTGCCAGTCGAGCAGCGCAAGAGCCTGGGCAGGGTCCATCATCGCTGCGTCCATGGCGCGAACCTAGGCGCGCGGCGGGGCAAGGTAAAGCGGCCCGCTTGCCGCGCACGATCGCCCTTCCTATAAGCGGACGGGGCAGGCAGAGGGCATCCATGACGTTCCGCGCACGGCATCTTCTGGGGATAGAGCCCCTGCACCCGACCGAGATCACCACGCTGCTGGATCTGGCCGACCGCTACGTCGACGTGAACCGTCGCACGATCAAGCATGCTGACGCGCTGGCGGGCATGACCCAGATCAACATGTTCTTCGAGGCATCGACCCGCACGCAGGCCAGTTTCGAGCTGGCGGGCAAGCGGTTGGGGGCGGATGTGATGAACATGGCGGTGGCGCTGTCGAGCGTGAAGAAGGGCGAGACGCTGATCGACACGGCACTGACCCTGAACGCGATGCACCCGGACCTGCTCGTCGTGCGCCACCCAAGTTCCGGCGCGGTGAACCTGCTGGCGGAAAAGGTGAATTGCGCCGTCCTGAACGCGGGCGACGGGCGGCACGAACACCCCACCCAGGCGCTGCTGGATGCGCTGACGATCCGTCGCGCCAAGGGACGGCTCCACCGACTTACGGTCGCGATCTGCGGTGACATCGCGCATTCGCGTGTTGCCCGGTCGAACATCCTGCTGCTGGGCAAGATGGAAAGCCGCGTGCGCCTGATCGGGCCGCCGACGCTGATGCCCGCGGGTGCCGCCGACTGGGGATGCGAGGTCTACGACGACATGGCCGCGGGCCTTGAGGGGGCCGACGTGGTGATGATGCTCAGGATTCAGAAGGAGCGCATGGATGGCGCCTTCATCCCGTCCGAGCGTGAATATTTTCACCGCTACGGACTGGATGCCGAGAAGCTGGCCCACGCCAAGCCCGACGCCATCGTGATGCATCCCGGCCCGATGAACCGAGGGGTGGAGATCGACGGCACGCTGGCTGACGACATCAATCGCAGCGTGATCCAGGAACAGGTGGAAATGGGCGTCGCCGTCCGCATGGCGGCGATGGACCTGCTGGCGCGCAATCTGAAGGCCTGGCGCGGCGCGCAGGCGGCGGGGGATGTCTATGTCTGAACTGCTGCAGCTGGTCGAGGGCGAGAAGGTTCAGGCGAGGTTCCGTGCCGACCGCGGCACCTATTGGCGAGACAACGCGATGATGGGGGCGGTCGGGATCGCCGGGGCCTTTGTCATCCTGGCGCTGCTGGGTCGGATCGATCAGGCGGGCATCGCGGCCATCGGCGTGGTTCTGGGGATCGGCTTGCGCGCGGCCTATCTGGCGTCGGAAACGCTGGGCAACGAATGGGTGCTGACCGACCGTCGCCTGCTGGGCCCGCAGGGGCGGATCGTGTTGCTGCTGGAACTGGAAACCGTGCGGAGCCTGATGTCAGACGTGCAGATCATCACCAAGGCGGGCGACAAGCACCTGATCAAGCATCAATCGGACAAGGCAGCCACCATCGCGGCGATCGAAAAGGCGCGGGACCGTCGCCGCAAGGTGGCGAAATGATCACGTATCTTGAAAACGCCCGCCTGATCGACCCCGAGGCGGGAGAGGAGCGTGTGGGCAACGTGGTGCTGGACGGCGGTGTTATCGCCGCCATCGGCGCCGCGCAGCCGCCCAAGGGCGCCCGCGTGATCGACTGTGCGGGCAAGTGCCTTGCCCCCGGTATCGTCGACTGGGGCGTCAAGGTCGGCGAGCCGGGGGAGCGGCACCGCGAAAGCTTCCGCTCGGCCGGGCTGGCGGCGGCGGCTGGCGGCGTCACGACCATCATCGCGCGCCCAGATACCACGCCCGCCATCGACAGTCCCGAAGTGCTGGAATTCGTCACCCGCCGCGCAGCCGAGGCGAGCCCGGTGCGCATCGGTCACATGGCGGCCCTGACTCGCGCGCGGCAAGGGCGCGAGATGGTCGAGATCGGGTTTCTGAAGGACGCGGGCGCCATTGCCTTCACCGACTGCGACCATGTGGTGACCGACACGCGCATCCTGTCGCGCTGCCTGACCTATGCGCGCGGCCTTGGGGTCCTGGTCGTTGGCCATCCGCAGGACCCGGGCCTGTCGCGCGGTGCGGTCGCCACGTCTGGCAAGTTCGCCAGCCTGCGGGGCTTGCCCGCCGTGTCGCCCATGGCGGAACGCATGGGTTTCGACCGCGACATGGGCCTGGTCGAGCTGACGGGCGTGCGCTACCACGCCGACCAGATCACCTGTGCCCGCACCCTGCCAGCGCTGGAGCGCGCCAAGGCGAACGGTCTGGACGTGACAGCGGGCGTGTCGATCCATCACCTGACGCTGAACGAGTTCGACGTGGGCGATTACCGCACCTTCTTCAGGTTGACCCCGCCGCTTCGGGCCGAGGATGACCGGCTGGCGATGGTGCAGGCGGTGGCCGACGGGGTGATCGACGTGATCTGTTCGCAGCACACGCCCGCCGACGAGGAATCGAAACGCCTGCCGTTCGAGGAGGCGACGCCCGGCGCCGTGGGGCTAGAGACGCTTCTGGCCGCCGCGATGCGGCTTCACCACGCCGGGGCGCTCAGCCTGCCGCACCTGTTCCGCGCGTTGTCGCTGAACCCCGCGCGCCGTCTGGGCCTGGCCGGTGGTCGGCTGGCCGAGGGCGCGCCCGCCGATCTGGTACTGTTCGATCCCGATGCGCCATTCGTTCTGGACCGCTTCACGCTGCAATCGAAGTCGAAGAACACACCTTTTGATGGGGCGCGCCTGCAGGGGCGCGTGCTGGCCACCCTTGTGGGCGGACGTCAGGTCTTCGGTTCCAAGGAATGCCCATGCCCGTGATCGAGACGCCGCTGTGGCTGATCGGGGTTGTCGGTCTGCTCGCCTACGCCCTGGGTTCGGTGCCCTTCGGCATCGTCATGGCGCGGCTTTTCGGGCTGGGCGATCTGCGCGCCATCGGCTCGGGCAATATCGGGGCGACGAACGTGCTGCGCACGGGAAACAAGCTCGCGGCGCTGCTGACGCTGGTACTGGACGCGGCCAAGGGAGCGATTGCAGTTCTACTGGCGCGCTGGCTGGTGGGGCCCGACGCGGCGCAGGCCGCGGGGTTGGCTGCCTTTCTGGGGCACCTGTTTCCGGTGTTCATCGGGTTCAAGGGTGGCAAGGGGATGGCGACCTTCCTTGGCACGTTGCTGGCGCTGGCCTTTCCGGTCGGGCTGGCTGCCTGCGCAACCTGGGCCCTGGTTGCGGCGGTCACGCGCTATTCTTCCCTCTCGGCGCTTGTTGCGGCTGTCGCGGCGCCGGTCTGGGCGCTCGTGATGGGGCAGGAACAGGTTGTCGCCCTGTTCGTGCTGCTGGCAGTCCTGATCGTGGAACGCCACCGTGCCAACATCGCGCGGCTGCGCGCCGGGACCGAGCCGAAGATCGGCCGCAAGGCCTAGCCCACCCTGCAGAAATGCACTGGGGCGCAACGGTGGCCCCCGCCGCGCCCCTTACGCATCCGCCAGAATCCGACGGCCACTCGTTACGCGCCGGATGTCCGGCGCGATCACCATGCGCGGATTATGCTGATACTTGGTTAAAGCGACCGCCGCTCGATGACGCGCCCTTGGCGTCGCCCTGGCGGTTGGGCCGGCGCGGACCACGCCCGCGCGGCTTGGCCTTGCCGGCTGCGGGCTTTGCACCGCGCGACGGGTTCGGGGCGGCAGCGGCCGCGCCCGACGGAACTGTGCCGCCGATCACCGGGATCGGGGCGCGCATTGCCTTTTCGATCGCCCGCAGATCGGACAGTTCGGCCGGGGCGCAGAGGGCCACGGCGCGGCCCTCGCGGCCGGCGCGCGCGGTGCGGCCGATGCGGTGGACGTAGTTCTCCGGCACGTTCGGCAGGTCGTAGTTGTAGACATGCGCCACGCCGGGGATGTCCAGGCCGCGGGCGGCCACGTCGGTGGCGACCAGGACCTGAATCTCACCCGAGCGGAAGGATGCCAGCGTGCGTTCCCGCTGGCCCTGGCTCTTGTTGCCGTGGATCGATCCGGCGGCGAAGCCCCAGCTGGCCAGCAGCTTCATCAGCTTTTCCGATCCGTGCTTGGTACGGCCGAAGACCAGCGCCATTTCGCCCGGGTGCTTCGACAGATACTCGCGTAGCAGCGTCGCCTTGTCGCCCTGGTTCACGAAGTGCACGCCCTGGGTGATCTTCTCGATCGGTTTGCCCGGGGGCGCCACCTGCACGCGGATCGGGTCGTTCAGATAGGTCGCGGCCAGTTCCTCCATCTGCTTCGGCATGGTGGCCGAGAACAGCATGGTCTGCCGTTCGCGCGGCAGGGCCTTGGCGATGCGGCGGAGCGCGTGGATGAAGCCGAGGTCGAGCATCTGGTCGGCCTCGTCCAGCACCAAAAAGCCGGTGCTGGCGAAGTTGACCGCGCGGCGTTCCATCAGGTCGAGCAGGCGGCCGGGCGTCGCGACCAGCACGTCGACGCCGCGCGACAGCTTGTCGGACTGCACGTTGATCGAGGCGCCGCCGACGACGGTCAGCACGCGGACCGGGGTGCCTTCGGACAGGCCGCGCAGGGTGTCGGCGATCTGGGCGGCGAGTTCACGGGTGGGGGCCAGGATCAGGGCGCGGGCGGTTTTCGGCGCGGCCTTCCCGTGCATCGACAGCAGGCTGTTCAGCAGCGGCAGGCCAAAGGCCGCCGTCTTGCCGGTGCCGGTCTGGGCCAGGCCCATGAGGTCGCGCCCGGCGAGAACATGCGGGATCGCCTGCATCTGGATCGGGGTGGGGGTGGTCAGGTTGAGCCGCGCGAGGTTGCGCAGCAGGGCGGGCTTCAGGCCCAGGGTTTCGAACGTCATATATGGTGCCTTTCCGGCAGGTGCGGCCGTCGGGCCACAGAATAATACGAGCCGCCCCGGACTGTCCCGGGTCGGCGGATGGCATGGGTGCGCTGCCAGCGTGGCGGCGCGGGACCCCTGCGTGAATTGGGAACCAATCTTGGCCCGTTGGGGCCGATCCTGCGCCTTGGCCCCGGATGGGGCGGCTGCTCACGCGGCAGCGGGGCAGGGTTGACGGGGAGGTGGCGGTTCGGGGCGGATAAGTCAAGAGATTTCGGGTCAGGGTCGATCTGCTCACGCGTGAGCAGAATCGTAAGCCGTTGGAAACGCTTCAAATCGCGTTTTTTCTTTACCGAATTTTAACCGCTCTCACGGCTTTCGCCCTCCCCGCGCGGGTTCAGAAGGCGGGTCAGAACGCCCTCGCGCGTCAGGCGGCCGATGGGACGGCCGCCGTCTGTCACGGTCAATGCATCGTCGCCGCAGAGGGCGGCCATGGCATCGCGGATCGGGGTTTCGGCCTCGACCGCCGCGCCGTGCGCCGCGCCCGGTTCCATCGCGTCGCGGGCGGTCAGCACGCCCAGCGGGTTCATGTGGTTGACGAAATCGGCGACGTACTCCGACACCGGGTTCGAGAAGATGTCGCGCGCGGTGCCGCATTGCACGATCCGCCCGCCTTCCATCAGCGCGATGCGGTTGCCGATCTTGAACGCCTCGTCAAGGTCATGGCTGACGAAGATGATGGTGCGCTGCAGGCTTTGCTGAAGCTCCAGCAATTCATCCTGCAACCGGCTGCGGATCAACGGGTCGAGGGCCGAGAACGGCTCGTCCATCAGAAGGATCGGCGCCTCGGTCGCGAAGGCGCGGGCGAGGCCCACGCGCTGCTGCATGCCCCCCGACAGATCGCCCACCTTTCGGTCGGCCCAGTCCGACAGGCCCACGAGGGCAAGCTGGGTTTCCACCCGGTCGTTGCGCTCGGCGTGGCCGACGCCGGCCAGTTCGAGGCCGAGGCCCACGTTTTCGCGTACCGTGCGCCAGGGTAGCAGGCCGAACTGCTGGAACACCATCGCGACGCGATGCGACCGGATACGGCGCAGGGTTGCGGGATCGGCGTGGGTCACGTCGACCAGCCGGTTTCCGTCGCAGACCCAGGCCGCGCCGCGCACCACCGGATTCAGCCCGTTCACGGCGCGCAGTAGCGTGGACTTGCCCGACCCGGACAGGCCCATCAGCACGAGGATTTCGCCCTCGGCCACCTTCAGGCTGCAATCGTGGACGCCCAGCACCTGGCCGGTCGACTCTTGAATCTCGGCGCGGCTGAGGCCCTTGTCCATCAGCGGCAGCGCCCTTTCGGGCCGATCGCCAAAGACGATGGAGACCTTGTCGAATTCGACGGCGATGCCGGCGGTGTCGGTGGGATCGGTGCGCTCGGGCATCACTTCCGCTCCAGCCGCAGCATGCGGTCCAGCATGATGGCCACGACGACGATGATGAAGCCCGATTCAAACCCCAGCGCGGTGTTGACCTGATTGAGCGCGCGCACCACCGGCACGCCAAGGCCGTTGGCACCGACCAGCGCGGCGATCACCACCATCGACAGCGAAAGCATGATGGTCTGGTTCAGCCCGGTCATGATCTGCGGCAGGGCATAGGGCAGTTCAACCTTCCACAGCCGCTGTCGGGGCGTGGCACCGAACGCTGTCGCGGCCTCCAGCAGCGCGGTGGGGGTGGAGGAGATGCCGAGGTGGGTCAGGCGAATGGGCGCGGGCAGCACGAAGATCACCGTGGCGATCAGGCCGGGCACCATGCCGATGCCGAAGAAGACGATGGCCGGGATCAGGTAGACGAAGGTGGGGAGCGTCTGCATCAGGTCCAGCACCGGGCGCATCCAGGCGTAAAGCTTGGGCCGGTGGGCGGCCGCGATGCCGATGGGCACGCCGACCGCCATGCAGACGACGCAGGCCGACAGGACCAGCGTCAGGCTTTCCATTGTCGGCCGCCAGTAGCCCTGATTGAGGATGAAGAGGAACCCCAGAAGCACCAGAACGCAGGGCTGCCAGCGGCGCTGGATCGCCCAGGTCAGGGCCACGAAGAAGCCAACGATCACCAGTTCCGGGGGCGTCAGCAGCAGCCACAGGATGGCGTCGATCAATGCTTCCATCGCGTCGGCCATGCCGTCGAAGAACCACGCGCCGTTGATCTGCAGCCAGGTGAAAACCTCGCGCGCGGTCTGGCCGACGGGGATCTTGTTCTGGGTCAGCCAGTCCATGGCGCCCCCTTGCTAGGGCCCCGGCGCGGTCGCCGGGGCGGGCTGTCAGTGCCAGGTCAGTTCAGCGCCGTGGTCACGGCTTCCAGCGCGTCGCCGCCGTCGCGGGTGGTCACGCCCTCCAGCCAGGGGGCCAGCACGTTGCTGTTCGCCGAAAGCCAGGCGCGGGCGGCATCCTCGGGCTCCATGAAGTCGTTCAGGATCGAGCCCATGATCTCGTTTTCCAGCTCAAGCGAGAATTCGAGGTTCTGCAGGAACTGGCCGACGTTGGCGCATTCGGCGACATACCCCGCGCGGGTGTTGGTCACGACCTCTGCCCCGCCGAGGTCGGGGCCGAACCAGTCGTCGCCCCCCGTGAGGTAGGTCATGTCGAAGTTCGCGTTCATCGGGTGCGGCTCCCACCCCAGGAAGACGATGGGCTCATTCCGGCGGCTGGTGCGATCCACCTGCGCCAGCATCCCTTGTTCGGAGCTTTCCACGATTTCGAAGGAGCCGAGGCCGAAGGCGTCGGCCTCGATCATGTCGAGGATCAGGCGGTTGCCGTCGTTGCCGGGTTCGATGCCGTAGATCTGGCTGCCGAGGGCGTCGGCGTTGGCGGCGATGGCGTCGAAGCTGGTGATGCCGAGCTCGGCGCCGGCGGCATTGGTGGCGAGCGTGTATTTCGCGCCCGTAAGGTTGACGCGGACGGAATCGACGGTGCCCGCCTCCCGATAGGGCGCGATGTCGGCCTCCATCGTGGGCATCCAGTTGCCCAGGAAGACGTCGATGTCGCCGGCAGCGAGCGACTGGTAGGTGACGGGGACCGAGAGGATCTTCACGTCGGTCTCATACCCCAACGCCTTCAGGATCGTGGTGGCGACGGCGGTGGTGGCGGTGATGTCGGTCCATCCGACGTCGGAAAAGGTCACCAGGTCGCAGTTGGCGTTGGCCGGCACGCTCAGCGCCAGTGTGGCGCCGGCGGCGAGGAGGGTGGTGCGAAGGGTCATTGGTTGTACTCCCTGTCGTGTTTTTGTTGATTGACGAGTCAATCAAGGATCAGGTAGCCCCGGAATTCAAGCAGGAATCCGGGACGCGAAGATGCCGAAGCTGGGGATGGAGCCTATCCGAAAGGCCGCGCTGGTCAACGCCACGATCGTGGAGATCGGGCGTGCGGGGTCACTGGACGTGACCGTGGGGCAGATCGCGCGGCGTGCGGGCATGTCCTCGGCGCTGGCGCATCACTACTACGGCAGCAAGGAGGCGCTGTTTCTGGCGGCGATGCGGCACGTGCTGGCGCTTTATGGCGCCGAAGTGCGGGGCGCGCTGGTGGCGGCGGGCGACGACCCCCGCGACCGGATCGAGGCGGTGCTGGCCGCGTCGTTCTCTCCCGCGAATTTCCGCGCCGACGTGGTGGGCGCCTGGCTCAGCTTCTGGGGCATGGCGCAAACCGTGCCGCAGGCGCGGCGGCTCTTGACGGTCTATCAGCGCAGGCTGCGGTCGAACCTGCTGCACGCGCTGCGCCCGCTGGTGGGCGAGGGGGCCGGGGCGCTGGCCGACCGGCTGGGGGCGATGATCGACGGGGTCTATCTGCGCGCGGCGCTGGTCGAGGGGCCGACGGATGGCGCGGGCGCGCTGGCGCTGCTGCGGCATTATGTGGCGCGGGAGTTGCGGGCATGAGCGGGGCACCGAACATCCTGATCCTGATGGTCGATCAGTTGAACGGCACGCTGTTCCCCGACGGCCCGGCCGACTGGCTGCATGCCCCGAACCTGAAGCGGCTGGCCGACCGGTCGGTGCGGTTTGGCAACGCCTACACCGCCAGCCCGCTGTGCGCGCCGGGGCGGGCGAGCTTCATGGCGGGGCAGTTGCCCAGTCGCACCGGCGTCTACGACAACGCGGCAGAGTTCGCGTCAAGTATCCCCACCTATGCCCACCACCTGCGGCGTGCGGGCTACCAGACCTGCCTGTCGGGCAAGATGCATTTCGTCGGCCCCGACCAGCTGCACGGGTTCGAGGAACGGTTGACCACCGACATCTACCCCGCCGATTTCGGCTGGACGCCGGATTACCGCAAGCCGGGGCAGCGGATCGACTGGTGGTATCACAACATGGGCAGCGTCACCGGCGCGGGCGTGGCCGAGATCAGCAACCAGATGGAATATGACGACGAGGTCGCCTATCACGCGGTGCGCAAGGTCTACGATCTGGCACGCGGCCACGATGACCGGCCGTGGTGCTTGACGGTCAGCTTCACCCATCCGCATGATCCCTATGTAGCGCGGCGGAAATACTGGGATCTGTACGAGGACTGCGCGCATCTGCAGCCCGAGGTCGGCGATCTGGGCTATGAGAACCAGGATCCGCACGGCAAGCGCATTTTTGACGCCAACGACTGGCGCAGCTACACGATCACCGAAGATCACGTGTCCCGCGCCCGGCGGGGGTATTTCGCCAACATCAGCTACCTGGACGACAAGATCGGCGAGATCCTGGCGGCGCTGGAGGCCAGCCGGCAGGAGGCGGTGATCGTCTTCGTCTCCGATCACGGCGACATGCTGGGCGAACGCGGGTTGTGGTTCAAGATGAACTTCTACGAGGGCTCGGCCCGCGTGCCGCTGATGATCGCCGCGCCGGAACTGGCGCCCGGCCGGATCGAGGCGCCGGTGTCCACGATGGACGTGCTGCCGACGCTGGCCGACCTGGCGGGCGTGTCGATGGCCGAGGTGATGCCCTGGACCGATGGCGAGAGCCTCCTGCCGCTGGCGGGCGGCGCCACGCGAACCGCGCCGGTGGCGATGGAATACGCGGCAGAGGCGTCGGATGCGCCGCTGGTCTGCCTGCGCGAGGGGCGCTGGAAGTACACCGCCTGTGCACTGGACCCTGAGCAACTGTTCGATCTGGAAATCGATCCACGGGAACTGACCAATCTGGCCGCATATCCCGCCCATGCCGAAACGCTGGACCGGTTCCGCGCCATGGCGCAGGCGCGGTGGGATCTTGCTGCGTTCGACGCCGCGGTGCGAGAAAGCCAGGCGCGACGCTGGGTGGTCTACGAGGCGCTGCGCAACGGGGCCTATTTCCCCTGGGATTTCCAGCCGCTGCAGAAGGCGAGCGAGCGCTACATGCGCAACCACATGGACCTGAACATTCTGGAAGAAAGCAATCGCTTTCCGAGGGGGGAATAGATGCGCGCACAACCAATGGCCAGCCATTTCGTCGATGGCCAGTATCTTGAGGATACGGCCGGTGATCCGATCGACGTGGTCTATCCCGCGACCGGCGAGGTGATCGCGCGGGTGCATGAAGCGACGGAGGCGGTGATCGAGGCGGCGCTGGCCGCCGCGGCCCGCGCGCAGGCCGACTGGGCCGCGCGGCCCCCCGTTGAACGCGGCCGCATCCTGCGCCGGGCCGCCGACATCATCCGCGACCGGAACCGCGAATTGAGCGAGTTGGAGACGCTGGATACCGGCAAGCCGCTACAAGAGACGCTTGTGGCCGACGCGACCAGCGGGGCCGATGCGCTGGAATATTTCGGGGGGCTGGCCCCAACGGTGACCGGAGAGACGATCCCGCTGGGCCGCGATTTCGTCTACACGATCCGCGAGGCGCTGGGCGTCTGCGTCGGCATCGGGGCCTGGAACTACCCCACCCAGATCGCCTGCTGGAAGGGGGCGCCGGCGCTGGCCTTTGGCAACGCGATGATCTTCAAGCCGTCCGAGGTCACGCCGCTTTGCGCGCTGAAGATAGCGGAGATTCTGGTCGAGGCCGGGTTGCCCGCGGGGCTTTACAACGTGGTGCAGGGTCGTGGCACGGTAGGCGCAAAGCTGGTGACGGACCCGCGCGTGGCCAAAGTGTCGCTGACCGGATCGGTGCCCACGGGGCGCAAGGTCTATGCGGCGGCGGCCGAGGGCATCCGGCATGTGACGATGGAACTGGGCGGCAAGTCACCGCTGATCGTCTTTGATGACGCCGATGTCGAGGATGCCGTGGGCGGGGCGATGCTGGGGAACTTCTATTCCTCGGGCCAGGTCTGTTCCAATGGCACGCGGGTCTTTGTCCAGAAGGGGATGATGCAGCGGTTCCTGGGCCGGCTGAAAGAGCGGACCGAGGCGATTGCGCTGGGCGATCCGCTGGATGAGGCGACGCAATTGGGCCCGCTGGTGAGTGCCGAGCAGCTGGAGAAGGTGCTCGGCTATATCGAGGGCGCGCGGGCCGAGGGGGCGCGGCTGGTCACGGGCGGCGCGCGGTTGAACCGGCCGGGGTTCTACGTGCAGCCCACGGTCTTCGCCGATGTGACCGACGACATGACGCTGGCGCGCGAGGAGGTGTTCGGCCCGGTAATGGCTGTGCTGGGGTTCGAGACCGAGGAGGAGGTGATCGCGCGGGCGAACGCAACCGAGTTCGGACTGTCGGCGGGGGTGTTCACCCGCGACATGGCGTGCGCCCACCGGGTGATCGCGGGACTGCAGGCGGGCACATGCTGGATCAACGCCTACAACCTTTCGCCCGTCGAGGCGCCGTTCGGCGGTGTTAAGTTGTCGGGCGTGGGGCGCGAGAATTCGAAAGCTGCAGTTGAGCACTATACGCAGGTCAAGAGCGTCTATGTCGGCATGGGGCCGGTTGACGCGCCTTACTGACGGAGCGCTCCCGCCCGTCTTCGCCGCTGACGCGGCTCATCCAGCTGGGCCGGGCCGCGCTGCGCGCGGCGAGAACGAAATTGCTGGGGAAGCGGTTGACGGGCAGGGCTGCCCGTCAACGCGCCGACCTGATCGTGGTGTGGCGAGTCGTCGCCGGGTCAAGGATCGCCGCAGGCGACCGCCGAAGGCGGCCATCGGTCCTTGACGCGGCGACGACTCACCGGGGATGGTGGGAATGGACGCGGACTACGTGATCGTGGGGGCGGGATCGGCCGGGTGTGCGTTGGCCTGGCGGCTGGCTGAGGGCGGGCGCGATGTCGTCGTGATCGAGCATGGCGGCTCGGACGCCGGACCCTTCATCCAGATGCCTGGCGCGCTGTCTTATCCGATGAACATGGGGCTGTACGACTGGGGCCTGATGACCGAGCCCGAGCCGCACTTGGGCGGGCGGCGGCTGGTCACGCCGCGGGGCAAGGTGATCGGCGGGTCGTCCAGCATCAACGGCATGGTCTATGTCCGCGGCCACCCGCGCGATTTCGACCACTGGGCCGAGGCGGGGGCGGCGGGCTGGGACTGGGCGTCGGTCCTGCCGTACTTCCGGCGAATGGAATCCTGGCACGGCGATACGGGCGACCCGGAGTGGCGCGGTCATGACGGCCCCTTGCACGTGACGCGGGGGGCGCGGGAGAATCCGCTGTTCGGCGCCTTCATCGAGGCCGGGCGGCAGGCGGGCTATCCGGTGACGCCCGACTACAACGGCGCGCAGCAGGAAGGCTTTGGCGCAATGGAGGCGACGATCTGGCAGGGTCGTCGCTGGTCGGCGGCGAACGCCTATCTGCGTCCGGCGTTGAAGCGGCCGAACTGCCGGCTGGTGCGGTGCCTTGCACGGCGCGTGGTGATCGAGGACGGCCGTGCGACGGGGGTGGAGATCCGGCGCGGCAGGCGCATCGAGGTGATCGGGGCGCGGGCCGAGGTGATCCTAGCGGCGTCGTCGCTCAATACGCCGAAGCTGCTGATGCTGTCGGGGATCGGGCCGGGGGCGCATCTGGCCGAGCATGGCATCCCTGTGGTCGCTGACCGCCCCGGCGTCGGCGCAAACCTGCAGGATCATCTGGAGGTCTATCTTCAGTTTGCGTCGAAACTTCCTGTATCGCTTTACAAATACTGGAACATGCCGGGCAAGGCCTGGGTGGGGGCGAACTGGCTGTTCCTGCGCCGCGGCCCTGGCACGTCGAACCAGTTCGAGGCCTGCGGCTTCATCCGCTCGGCCGCCGGCATCGACTACCCCGACATCCAGTATCACTTCCTGCCCATCGCGGTGCGTTACGATGGCAAGGCCGTGGCCGACGGCCACGGATTCCAGGCCCATGTCGGGCCGATGCGGTCGAAATCGCGCGGGGCGGTCACGCTGCGGTCGGCCGACCCCGAGGCCGCGCCGGTAATCCGGTTCAACTACATGTCGCACCCCGACGACTGGGCCGAGTTCCGCGCCTGCGTCCGGCTGACACGCGAGATCTTCGCCCAGCCGGCGATGTCGGAATACGTGAAGCACGAGATTCAGCCGGGCGCAGCGGTGCAGACCGACGATCAGATCGACGCCTTCATCCGCGAGCATGCGGAAAGCGCCTATCACCCCTGCGGCACGGCGCGGATCGGGCGGCGCGACGATCCAATGGCCGTGGTTGATCCGGAGTGCCGGGTGATCGGGGTTGAGGGGCTGCGGGTCGCCGACAGCTCGATCTTTCCGCGCATCACCAACGGCAATCTGAACGCACCCTCGATCATGGTGGGGGAAAAGGCTGCCGATCACATCCTGAACCGCAGGCTACCGCCCGCGAACCTGCAACCCTGGGTGCATCCGGACTGGGAAACCGCGCAGCGCTGATACCCCTCTGCGCCTAGGCACAGGGTGCCCGCCATCGGCGCAGGTTGCGGAAAGCGCCGCGCCGCGTGATATGTCAGGGATGAAAAAGACCGCTGATCCCCTGCTCGCCCTGGAAACCCGTACCGGTCTGCCGGATGCGCTGCGCGTGCTGCTGCGCGAGTATCCGCGCGAGGGGTGGGAACAGCATCGCCATTTCGAGGGATTGGTGCGCTTCTGGATGGAACGCCACCTGATGTTCCGCGAGGTGCTGGACCGTCTGAACACCGCCGCCGAGGCGCGGCTCGACAATCGGATCGACGCACAGGCCTTTGGCCATCAGACCGGGCGGCTGGGGGGCTTTCTGCTGAACCAGCTCCACGGCCACCACATGATCGAGGACGAGCACTATTTCCCCACCCTCGCCGGGATGGAGGTGCGGCTGGAGCATGGCTTCGACCTGCTGGACGGCGACCATCACGCGCTGGACGGGCATATCCACGCCATGGCAGAAGGCATGAATGCGACAATCCGTGCCATCGCCGAGGGCGGCGGTCGCGACGAGACGGGGCGGCTTCACATCGATCTGCAACGCTTCACCCGATTCCTTGACCGGCACCTGGTCGACGAAGAGGAACTGGTGGTGCCGGTGATCCTGAAGCACGGGCCCGCACGGCTGGGCTAACGCTTGCGGGGTTTCGGCTTCCGAGGCAGAAAGGCCCGAGAGAAGGAGACATCCATGCCGATCCGCAACCGTTTCGCCGAACTGCTGCCCGAAATCACCGAATGGCGCCGGGATTTTCATGAACACCCGGAACTGCTGTTCGAAACCCACCGCACCGCAAAGGTCGTGGCCGAGAAGCTGCGGGAATTCGGCTGTGACGAAGTGGTGACCGGGATCGGGCGCGTGGGCGTGGTTGGCGTGATCAAGGGCAAGACCGACACCGCGGGCCGCGTGGTCGGGCTGCGCGCCGATATGGATGCGCTGCCGATCAACGAGGCGACGGATCTGCCCTATGCCTCGAAAACGTCGGGTCTGATGCATGCCTGCGGCCATGACGGGCACACCGCCATGCTGCTGGGCGCGGCGAAGTATCTGGCCGAGACGCGCAATTTCGACGGCACCGCCGTGGTGATCTTCCAGCCCGCCGAAGAAGGCGGCGGTGGCGGGCGCGAGATGGTCGAGGACGGGATGATGGACCGCTTCGGCATCCAGGAGGTCTATGGCATGCACAACATGCCGGGCATTCCGGTGGGCGCGTTCGCGATCAAGCCGGGGGCCTTCTTTGCCGCGACTGACCAGTTCGAGATCGTGCTGGAGGGTCGGGGCGGGCACGCCGCCAAGCCGCACGAGACGATCGACACCACGGTGATGGCGGCGCAGCTGGTGCTGGCGCTGCAGACCATCGCCTCGCGCAATGCCGATCCGCTGAAACCGATCGTGGTTTCGGTCACCTCGTTCCAGACCGATTCCACCGCCTTCAATGTGATCCCGCAGAAGGTGACGCTGCGTGGTACGATCCGGACTCATGACGCCGATATCCGCAAGCTGGCCGAGGAACGGCTGAAGGCAATCTCGACCTCGGTGGCTGAAGCGTTCGGGGGCACGGCAGAGGTGCGGCACATGCCGGGCTATCCGGCGATGGTGAACCATGAGGCGCAGACGGAATTCGCGGCCGAGGTGGCGCGCAAGATCGCGGGGGACGTGATCACCGACACGCCCGCGATCATGGGGGGCGAGGATTTCGCCTACATGCTGGAGGCGCGGCCGGGGGCCTATATCCTGGTGGGGAACGGAGACACGGCAATGGTGCACCACCCGGCCTACAACTTCGACGATAACGCGATTCCGGCCGGATGCAGCTGGTATGCGGGGATCGTGGAAGAGCGGATGCCGGTGGCCTGACCGGGGCTGCTCACAGTCTGCTCACGCGTGAGCAAAATTCCAAGCGCCTGAAAAGGAACGATTTCCGGTTTTTTGTTAACCGAAGATCAACTCTTTCCGAGGGCTCCGCGCAGGACCGCGCCGGCCATGACGGCAATGCCGACGCCCGCCAACGCCGCCAGAACCGGCGCGTTTGGCAGGTTCTGAACCACCACCGCGACAAGGGCCCAGATCACGGTCAGGCCGTATTCGGGGGCCTGCGGCAGGCGCAGTTGCACGGTGCCGCCGATCAGTACGGCGAGCGTCAGGGCGGCGACGGCGGCCAGCGGTTCCGACAGCACACCGTAGCCGCCCACCATCAGACCGATCGACACGCAACTGGCCCCCGTCAGCCAGCCGGCATAGATCGCCAGCGGCGCCTGCATCAACCAGCGGTCGGCGCGGGGCGACGCGAACAGGGCGAGCAGCGCCGCGATCAGCATCACCCAGATCAGCACTGTCGCCCAGACGGCCGAGGTATTCGCCACCCCGATCCAGCCCGACCCGACGCCGAGGCTGACGAACAGCGGCCAGCGCGGCGCATCCCATTCGTCGTCATCGGCGCGCTTCAGCAGGCCGAACACGGCATGCACGATCAGCCACAGGTAGATCAGCCCCCAGATCGCGAAGGCGTAGCCCGCAGGCTGGGTCGGCGGGTCGTCCTGCGGGACGGGGAACAGGTTGGGGTCGAACCCCGAAAACCCGTCGGTGAAATAGGGCGAGACCACGAAGCCGAGCGTCGCAACCAGCACAAGGATCGCCTTCATCCGCCGGTTGCCGGGGCGGGCGGTCAGAGCGTCAAAGTCCGAGCGGTTATTCAAGCGTCCCCTCCGGGGTGATGCGGGTCTTGCCGCCAAGATAGGGGTGCAGGGCCTGCGGCAAGTTGACCCCGCCGTCGGCGGTCTGGCCATTCTCCAGCACCGCGATCAGCGCGCGACCCACGGCAAGGCCCGAACCGTTCAGGGTATGCACATATTCCGGCTTGCCGCCGGTGGGGCGGTAGCGGGCGTTCATGCGGCGGGCCTGAAAGTCGCCGCAGACCGATACGCTGCTGATTTCGCGGTATTTTCCCTGTCCGGGCAACCAGACCTCGATATCATGGGTCTTTTGCGCGCCAAAGCCCATGTCGCCGGTGCACAGCACCACGGTGCGATAGGGCAGGCCGAGGCGTTCCAACACGGTTTCGGCGCAGCGGGTCATGCGGTCGTGTTCAGCCAGGCTGGTCTTGTGGGTGGTGATCGAGACCATCTCCACCTTCTCGAACTGGTGCTGGCGCAGCATGCCGGATGTGTCCTTGCCGGCCGATCCGGCCTCGGACCGGAAGCACTGGGTGTGCGCGGTCAGGCGGAGGGGGAGTTGATTCTCCTCAAGAATATCGCCTGCGACGCTGTTGGTCAGTGTCACCTCGGACGTCGGGATCAGCCACCAGCCGTTGGTGGTGCGATAGCTGTCCTCGGCGAATTTCGGCAACTGGTTGGTGCCGAACATCGCCTCGTCCCGGACCAGGACGGGGGTGATGGTTTCGGTCAGGCCGTGTTCGGTGGTGTGCAGGTCCAGCATGAACTGGGCCAGCGCGCGGTGCAGGCGGGCCACGGCGCCGCGCAGGACGACGAAGCGGCTGCCCGAGAGTTTTGCGGCCGTCGCGAAATCCATGCCGGGGATAACCCCCTGAATTTCGTAGTGTTCTTTTGGTGCGAAGTCGAAGTCGCGCGGGGTGCCCCAGCGGTGGAGTTCGACATTGTCGGCCTCGTCCCGGCCCTCTGGCACCTCGGGCAGGGGGCTGTTGGGCAGGGTGGCCAGCAGGTCGGTGAGGCGTGCGTCGCCCTCTTTCGCCTCTTGTTCCAGCGCGGCCATGCGGTCCTTCTTCGCGGCGACCTCGGCGCGCAGGCGGTCGAATTCGGCTTCGTCCCCGCGCCCCTTGGCCTGGCCTACCGCCTTGGAAAGGCTGTTGATCTCCGACTTCAGCGTTTCGGCCGAATGGATCGCGGCGCGCCGCGCCTCGTCGATCGCCAGAACCTCCGCCGAGGCGGCGGGCAGCCCGCGGCTGGCGAGCGCGGCGTCGAAGGCTTCGGGGTTTTCGCGGATCGCGCGGATGTCGTGCATGGCTTCCTCGGGGTCGCAGTTCCGGCCCCCGTATGCCCGATCGCGGCGGTCAGGTGAACCGCGAAAACGGCCGCCAGCAACGCGCCACCACCCTGCCACCACCCTGCCACCACCCTGCCACCGGGGCGGTGGCACCTCCGTTCGCACGCCAACCGACTTCTGCAACGGCATAACGGCAACGCGGGAACCGTGGGGGCTGGCGGCGCGTTGATGGCTCGGTGCGCGTGACGGGGTGACCCTCCCCCTTTCTGCGTGCCGGCAGGCCCGGCCGTAAGCGACGTGCCTGTGCCTCTGTGACGGCCGGTCCGACGCTCCCACCGTCCGGCCCAGACAGCGCTGGCCGACCCCTCAGCGGCCGGCGCTGTCGCCCTTTCCGGGGGCCAGTTCACGGCAATATCAAGCGGCCCCGGGTTTGCTTGCCAACCCCGGCGGCCAAATATAGGGTGCGCGCCAATCTGAACCGGGCGGGGCTGCACCCCGCATTCATCCGAGGGGACATCATGTTCGTCACACCCGCCTACGCCCAAGCCGCCGGGGGCGGCGCCAGCGCCTTCGCCACCTTCATCCCGCTGATCCTGATCTTCGCGATCATGTACCTGCTGCTGATCCGTCCGCAGCAGAAGAAGATGAAGGAGCATCGCAACATGGTCGAGGCGCTGCGCCGCGGCGATCAGGTGGTGACCGCGGGCGGGTTGATCGGCAAGGTCAGCAAGGTCAAGGAAGACGGCGAGCTGGAGGTCGAACTGGCCGAAGGCGTGAAGGTGCGCGTCGTGCGCCACACCATCGCGCAGGTTCTGAGCAAGAGCGAACCCGTCAAGAGCTGACGCGGCAGGACGCGCCTGTTCGCGTCATGGGGTAGACGATGCTGGTATTTCCGATCTGGAAGCGGATTCTCATCTGGGGGCTGTGTGCGGCCGGCATCCTGCTGGCGATGCCGAACCTGTTCTACGAACGGGTGGAGCGGCACAACGATGCGGTCGCCGCGATCGAGGCCGCGGGCGGCATGATCAGCCCCGAGCTTGAGGCCGAGCGTGCGCTGTGGCCGGATTACCTGCCCTCCGATCTGGTCAATCTGGGCCTCGACCTGCGCGGCGGGGCGCATCTTCTGGCCGAGGTGCACGTGGCCGACGTCTATTCCGGGCGGATCGACGGGATGTGGCCAGACGTGCGCGATGCCCTGCGGGCCGAGCGCGAGGTGGTGGGCAATGTGCGCCGCACGCCGTCGGCCGAGGGGGTGCTTCGGGTGCAGATCTCGAACTCCGACGGCATGGCCCGCGCGCTGCAGGTGGTGCGGGATCTGGCGCGCCCGGTGGTGACGGTGACCGGCATGGGCGCGACCGATCTGGACGTGCGCGCCGAGGGAGACGAGATCGTCGTCAGCCTGTCGGAGGCAGAGCAGGCCGCCACCGATGACCGCACGATGCAGCAGAGCCTTGAGATCATCCGCCGCCGGGTGGACGAGGTCGGCACCCGCGAGCCCACGATCATGCGCCAGGGCGAGGATCGCATCCTGATCCAGGTGCCGGGCATTGGATCGGCGGCCGAGTTGAAGGCGCTGATCGGCACCACCGCGCGGCTGACGTTCCACCCGGTCGTGGGCCGCGCCGACAATGCCGATCAGGATCCCGGTCCGCGCAACGAGATTCTGCCGTCGATGGACGAGCCGGGGGTGTTCTACATCGTGGAATCGGAGCCGGTCGTGACCGGCGAGGAACTGGTGGATGCCCAGCCCGCCTTCGACCAGAACGGCCGGCCGGCGGTGAACTTCCGCTTCAATCCGAGCGGCGGGCGCGCGTTTGGCGACTATACCGCGCAGAACATCGGCAACCCCTTTGCCATCGTGCTGGACGAAGAGGTGATTTCCGCCCCCGTGATCCAGAGCCATATTCCGGGCGGGTCGGGCATCATAACGGGGCGCTTCACGGTCGAGGAATCGACGCAGCTTGCGATCCTGCTGCGGGCCGGGGCGCTGCCGGCCGAGATGACCTTCCTTGAAGAACGCACCATCGGCCCGGAACTGGGCGCGGATTCGATCGAAGCCGGGCGGATCGCGGCGATGTTCGCGATGGGCGCGGTGCTGGTCTTCATGGTGGCCAGCTACGGCTGGTTCGGGGTAATCGCGAACATTGCGCTGCTGATCAACATCGGGCTGATCTTCGGCCTGCTGAGCCTGATCGGGGCGACGCTGACGCTGCCGGGAATCGCGGGGATCGTGCTGACCATCGGCATGGCGGTCGATGCGAACGTGCTGGTGTTCGAGCGGATCAAGGAAGAGCTGAAGACCGCGCGCGGCGTGGCCCGCGCGATCGAGCTGGGCTACGAGAAGGCGTTGTCGGCCATCCTGGACGCGAACATCACCACCTTCATCATCGCGACGATCCTGTTCGCGCTGGGCTCGGGTCCGGTGCGCGGCTTCTCGGTCACGCTGGGGCTGGGGATCTTCACCTCGGTCTTCACCGCGATCTTCGTGACGCGGCTGATCATCGTGACCTGGTACGAACGCCGCCGCCCGAAAACCATCGTCGTCTGAGAGGGGACTGCCATGCGCCTGAAACTCGTTCCCGACCAGACCGACTGGGATTTCTTCAAGTGGCAGTTTGCCACTTTCGGCGCCTCGGTGGTGATGTTCATCGCCTCGATCGTGATCTTCGCGATCATGGGGCTGAACTTTGGCATCGATTTCCGCGGCGGCACCTCGATCCGGACGGAAGCCGTGCAGCCGGTGGACGTGGGCGCCTATCGCGGCGCGCTGACCCCGCTGGGGCTGGGCGACGTAGCGATCTCGGAAGTGTTCGATCCGACCTTCGAGGCCGACCGCAATGTCGCCATGGTGCGCATCCAGGCGGCCGAGGGCGAGGAGAGCCTGAGCCCCGAGACGCTGGAGCAAGTGCGCGCGGCGCTGACCGAGGTGGACCCGACGCTGCAGTTCTCCTCGGTCGAATCAGTGGGGCCGAAGGTGTCGGGCGAGCTGGTACAAAGCGCGGTTCTGGCCGTCACGCTCGCGCTCATGGCGATCATGGTCTACATCTGGCTGCGCTTCGAGTGGCAGTTCGCGGTGGGGGCGGTGGCGGCGCTGGTGCATGACGTGGCGATCACCATCGGCATCTTCTCGCTGTTCCAGATCCGGTTCGATCTGGCGGTGATCGCGGCGCTGCTGACCATCGTGGGCTACTCGATCAACGACACGGTGGTGGTCTTTGACCGGCTGCGCGAGAACCTGATCAAGTACAAGAAGCGCCCCCTGCGCGACGTGATGAACCTGTCGGTGAACGAGACGCTGAGCCGGACGGTGATGACCTCTGTCACCACGCTGATCGCGCTGATCATCCTGCTGGTCTTTGGCGGCGACGTGATCCGCGGCTTCGTATTCGCGATGACACTGGGGGTGGTGATCGGCACCTATTCGTCGGTCTTCGTGGCGAAGAACCTGGTGCTGTACCTGGGCGTGACCCGCGACTGGGGCAAGACCGACAAGACCGAGGCCGGCGTGCAGTTCGGCAAGACCGAGGGTTGAGGGGATGCGGCTGAACGAGGTCCGCTTCGGCCAGGCGCTGGCGTTCGAAGGCTACGGGCCCGGGTTCTGGCGCATCGGCGGCCGGGTCATCGAGGGGCCGGTGCTGGCCCGCGCCGACACCGCCGTGCCCTGGGGCGGCTGGGACGATCGCGCGCCGCTGCTCGCGCTGGCGGGCGAGGTCGATGTGATCTTCCTGGGCACCGGCGCCGAGATCGCCCATCCCCCGCGCGACCTGATCGCGGCGCTGGAAGAAGCGGGGATCGGCGCCGAGGTGATGGCCAGCCCCACGGCTGCGCGATCCTACAACGTGCTTCTGGCTGACGGCCGCCGCATCGCGGCGGCGTTGTTGCCAGTGGGCTAGGGCGCGCTCCCGCACCTCCACGGCCTGGGTGCTTTCCGCCGCCACGGACATGCGCTATGCGGCTGGGATGGAACTATCGGTCGAGGATCTGGCGATCGCCCGTGGCGGTCTGGCGGTGCTGGAAGGGCTGTCCTTTCGCGTGGCCGCGGGCGGGGCGCTGATCCTGCGCGGCCCCAATGGCGTGGGCAAGACCACGCTCTTGCGCACCTTGGCGGGGCTGCAGCCGCCGCTGGCCGGGCGGGTCTCGGTGCCGGCCGATGCGGTGGCCTATGCCGCCCATGCCGACGGGCTGAAATCGGTGCTGACGGTCGCCGAGAACCTGGGCTTCTGGGCCCGCGTCTACGGCGCCGGCGGGATCGAGGCGGCGCTGGCTGGCATGGACTTGATTGCGCTGCGCGACCGGGCGGCGCAGCATCTGTCGGCGGGGCAGAAGCGCCGGTTGGGGCTGGCGCGGCTGATCGTGACCGGGCGCCCGGTCTGGGTGCTGGACGAACCCACCGTGTCACTGGATGCGGCGTCCGTCGGGCTGTTCGGGACGGCCGTGCGCGCGCATCTGGCGGGCGGCGGGCTGGCGGTGATCGCGACGCATGTGGATCTTGGCCTGCCCGAGGCGGCGGTACTGGACGTGAGCGCCTATCGCGCCCGGCCCTCGACCCCCGTTGCGGGCGGCTTCGACGAGGCTTTCGCATGATCGCGCTTCTCATGCGCGATCTGCGGCTGGCAGTGCGCGCGGGCGGCGGCTTCGGGCTGGGGCTGGCCTTCTTTCTGATCGTCGTCGTGCTGGTGCCGCTGGGCGTTGGGCCCGAGGGGAACACGCTGGCCCGCATCGCCCCCGGCATCCTGTGGGTGGGCGCGCTGCTGGCCTGCCTGCTGTCGCTCGACCGGATCCTGGCGCTGGATTACGAGGATGGATCGCTTGATCTGCTGGCGACCGCGCCGATCCCGCTGGAAGGCGTCGTGACGATGAAGGCGGCGGCGCATTGGGCAACGACGGGCCTGCCGCTGGTGCTGGCCGCGCCGCTGCTGGGGGTGCTTCTGAACCTGCCCGGCCCGGCCTATCCCTGGCTCGTGCTGTCGCTGCTGATCGGGTCGCCCGCACTGTCGGTGATCGGCACCTTCGGCGCGGCGCTGACCGTGGGGCTGAAGCGCGGCGGGCTGCTTCTGTCGCTTCTGGTGCTGCCGATGTACGTGCCCACGCTGATCTTCGGGGCCGAGGTGGTGAAGCGCGGGGCCGAGGGGTTGGCGGTCGCCACGCCGCTTCTGATGCTGGGGGGCATCACCGCCGGCGCGGTGGCGATCCTGCCCTTCGCCTCGGCCGCCGCGATCCGCGTCAATCTGCGCTAGTGGCTTCACATCCAAGTGGCTTGAGGCTGCCGCGGTGAGCGCATAGGAAAGCACCATGTCGATCTGGGAATACGCGAACCCGAAGAAGTTCATGCAGACCTCCTCCGCCGTCCTGCCCTGGGCGACGGCGCTGGCGGGGGCTGCGATGCTGGTGGGCCTGATCTGGGGCTTCTTCTTCACGCCCGACGATTTCCGCCAGGGATCGACGGTGAAGATCATCTTCCTGCACGTGCCTGCCGCGATGATGGCGATCAACATCTGGGTGATGATGCTCATCACCTCGCTGATCTGGCTGATCCGCCGCCACCACGTCAGCGCGCTGGCGGCAAAGGCCGCGGCCCCCGTGGGCGCGGTGATGACGCTGATCGGGCTGTTCACCGGCGCGGTCTGGGGCCAGCCGATGTGGGGCACCTGGTGGGCCTGGGACCCGCGGCTGACCTCGTTCCTGATCCTGTTCCTGTTCTACCTGGGCTACATCGCCCTGTGGGAGGCGATCGAGGACTCCGACACCGCCGCCGACCTGACCAGCGTGCTCTGCCTTGTCGGATCGGTCTTCGCGCTTCTGTCGCGCTACGCGGTGAACTTCTGGAACCAGGGGCTGCACCAGGGCGCGTCGCTGTCTCTGGCGCCGGGCACGCGGATGGACTGGGCGTACAAGGCGCCGCTTTACGTCGCCATGGCCGGGTTCGTGCTGTTCTTCGTGGCGCTGGTGCTGCTGCGCACCCGGACCGAGATTCGCGCCCGCCGCCTGAAGGCGCTGATGGCGCGGGAAAGGATCGAGGCATGATGCCCGATCTTGGACGCTACGCGGTCGAGGTGAGCGCGGCCTATGTCGTCTCGCTGGCGCTGATCGCGGCGCTGGTGGCGATCAGCCTGGCTCGCGGGGCGCGCGTGCGCCGCCAGCTGCGCGAGGTCGAGGCGCGCCGGGGGCGGACCGATGTTTAAGCCCCTGATGTTCCTGCCGCCGCTGATCTTTGCAGCCCTTGCCGCGCTGTTCTACTTCGGCATGTATCGCGACGATCCCGACGCGCTGCCCTCCACCTTCGTCGGTCGCGCCGCCCCGGTGATCGAGGCCCGCGCGCTGGCCGACCTGCCGACCTTCGACAACGCCACGCTCAACGGGCCGGGGGCAAAGGTGGTGAACTTCTGGGCCAGCTGGTGTCCGCCCTGCCGCAAGGAGCACCCGATGCTGAAGGAGCTGGCCGAGAGCGTGCCGGTCTACGGCGTCAACCGCGACCTGACCGAAGAGGCCGCGCTGGGATTTCTGGACGAGCTCGGCAATCCCTTCGCCGCCATCGTCTTTGATGACCGTAACCGCCAGTCGATCGAATGGGGTGTCTACGGCCTGCCGGAAACCTTCGTGATCGACGCCGAGGGCCGCGTGGTTCTGCGCTACGCCGGAGAGATCACGCGCGCCGTGATGGACAACACCATCCTGCCCGCGCTGCGCGAGGGCGCGCAACCGGGCAGTTGACCGGGCCATCATGGGTGCGTGACCTTCGCCTCATCTGCGGTTATCGTGTTCCCGAGATATGACCGCATCGAGAGGAGGACACGATGAAGGCACTGATTCTGACAACCGCCCTGACACTGGCCGCAGGCACCGCCCTGGCCGAGGATGTCGTGGTTGGCATCACCGGCGACATGCCCCGCGCCACGATCGAGACGCCGAACGGCACCCTGACCATCGAACGGATCCAGGACACCGAGAACGAGGTGACGGGCGAATGGGCGATGACGTCGCGGCCCTGCCCGGATTTCTGCATCCAGCCGATGACCCCGGCCGAAGGCGTCACCACCATCGGCGAGCTTGAACTGATCGAACTGCTGCAGGATCCTGACGCGATCGTGGTGGACAGCCGCACCTATGACTGGTTCGAGGGCGGCACGATCCCCGGCGCGATCAACATCCCCTACACTTTTGTCGTCGACGAACTGGGCAAGCTGGGGTGCGAGCCTGACTTCGACGGCTGGGACTGCGCCGAGGCCAAGCGCGTTGCGCTGTTCTGCAACGGCATCTGGTGCGGCCAGTCGCCCACGGCAATCCGCAACATGATCGAAGCGGGCTATCCCGCCGACCGGATCTACTACTACCGCGGCGGCATGCAGGTCTGGCGCGTTCTGGGCTTGACGGTGGTCGGCGGCGGGGCGTAAACGCGCGCCCGGAACAGGGGAGTATCTCGACATGGACAAGGCAGCCCGCCGCTGAGGCGACCGCCCGCCCCGATGGGGCAGCTTCCATGACCTACGGGATACTCCCATGCCCAGACTTTCCGGAAAACTCTGCGTCGTCACCGGCGCTGCGCGCGGCATCGGCGCCGCCATTGCCACCGCCTTCGTCTCCGAAGGCGCGAGCGTCATGCTGACCGACATCGACGAGGCGGGCGGCCGCGCCACGGCCGACCGGCTCGCGATGCCCTTTCATCGGCTCGACGTGTCCAGCGAGCGCGACTGGGCGGCCTTCGCCGCCAGCTACCCGCAGATCGACGTGCTGGTGAACAACGCCGGCATCACCGGGTTCGAGGATGGGCCACGCCCCCACGACCCCGAAACCGCGTCGCTGGACGACTGGCGCCGGGTGATGGCCGTGAACCTCGACGGCTGCTTTCTGGGCTGCCGTTACGCCATCGGCGCGATGAAGGCGCGGGGGCAGGGGGCGATCATCAACCTGTCGTCGCGGTCGGGGCAGGTCGGCATCCCCGGCGCTGCCGCCTATGCCGCCTCAAAGGCCGGCATCCGCAATCACACCAAGTCCGTCGCGCTCTACTGCGCCGAACGGGGCTGGGCGATCCGCTGCAACTCGATCCACCCCGGCGCGATCCTGACGCCGATGTGGGAGGCGGTGGCGGGCGACGGGCCGGACCGCGAGGCGAACCTTGCCGCCTTCGTCGCCGACACCCCGCTGAAACGCTTCGGCCAACCGTCCGAGGTGGCGGCGCTGGCCGTGCTGCTGGCGAGCGACGAGGCGACCTACATCACCGGCGCGGAACTGACCATCGACGGCGGCCTGCTGGCCGGAACCGCGGCCCGGCCCTCGGCCTGAGCAGGTGTTGCGCTCTGGCGCTCTGCGGCGAACGCACGGTTCATGGAGGTAAAGAAACTTCGAGTTGACGGCTGTCAACTTTTGCCCCGCAACTTTCCGCGGTCTTGGTGGCCGACCGTCCCGGCATGTCCGACGGGGCGCTCGCAACCCTCAGACTCGGCGCCGCCGGCCCAGCCCGCCAAGCAGAAACAGCCCCGTGCCCAGCAGGACCCAGGCGGCGGGCAGGGGGATCGGTGCCGGCTGTGTCACGGTCAACTGGATCCGGCCGACAAAGTCGGGGGTGCCACTGTAGGCGCCGAAATAGTCGCCCGCGTAATGGGGCCAGACCTGATCGACAGCCTCATCAACCGCCCAGGAGAAATGGGTGAGGCTGACCGTCGTGTCGCCACTTTTGTAATCGAGCGTGCCGGCAAGCTGCTGCGGCGGGTTGCCGAACAGGTCGAGGCCGTTGGCGCTGGAGGTCGCGCAGACCGTCAGGCAAGTGGGGCCATACAGGCCCGAAATGTCCGGTGCGGTCTGATTTCCGTCGAAGTAGAGATTGGCGACGAAGTGCAGGTCGTTCGCATAGGCTGTGGGGTCGCCCGCCCGTTCGCCGAAGATCACGAAGTCATGGACGCCGGGCGTCATGGCGATGGCGATCTCGGTCGACGCGTCGTTGCCCGAGTTGATGAACAGCGGGTTGAGCGGGTCGGTCGACGAGGAATAGTAGAGGTTCCAGCGGTCCGGCCCATCCTCGGGCTGCCCTTGGGTGTTCCAGAGCCAAGACAACCAGTAGTGCCCGGTCGAGTTGGCCGAGAACACCGTCGAGTCGGTCAGGATGACATCGGCCTCGGCCGGGGCGGCGGTCAGGATCGCCCCCGGCAGCATCAGCCCCGCGAAAAGATACTTGCGCATCGATAAACCCTCCCCCGTGAGAAGGTTAACATAGCATTAACTTCGATCACGGAACAGTGAGAATGCAGACGGGGCCTGCTCGACTGCATCGCCCGTCTACCGGTCGTGCAGCCGTCGCCCAAGGCGCCCCCCCGGCGCCCTGACAGCAGGCTGCCGCTCTTGACGTCGTCCAACACCACCTCGGCTGACCTCGTCGGTTCGCGGCGGGTTGACATGCGGCGGGACGTCGGGGTCAGCTATCGAGGATGGCCTGTTGGCAGAAAGGATTTTTATCATGCAATTGACAACGCAGGAGCAGCAACTGGTCGAGCAGCGGCTTGCAAACGAGGTACGCTCGCCCCTGATCGCCTATATCCTGTGGTTCTTTCTTGGCAGCTTCGGGGCGCACCGCTTCTACCTGGGGCGCGTGGGAAGCGGCATTGCCATGCTTGTGCTGTTCTGGCTTGGCGCCTTCACAACGATAATCCTGATCGGCTGGGTGTTTCTGCTCGTGTATGGGATCTGGTGGCTGGTCGATGCCTTCCTGATCCCGAAGATGATCGACACCGACCGTTCAGCCAAGCGGATGCAGATTGCCAACGAGGTCGGCATGCTGGGCGGTCGCTGAGGCGAGCCCGTCTGCAAATGAGTGGGGGGCGCAGGTCCGGTCAGACCTGCGCCCCCCCCCTGATGTTTCATAAGATCAGGCGGCCTTGGCGAGGTTCCTGAGCACGTAGTGCAGCACGCCGCCGTTCTTGACGTAGTCCAGCTCCACCTCGGTATCGATCCGGCATTTCAGCGTGATCGTCTTCTCGGTTCCGTCGGCGTAGCGGATGGTGCAGGGCACCTCGGCCTGCGGTTTCAGGTCGCCGGACAGGCCGGAGATCGAGATCTCCTCGTCACCCGTCAGGTTCAGCGACTTGCGGGTGTCGCCGCCGGTGAACTCGAACGGGATGACGCCCATGCCGACCAGGTTCGAGCGGTGGATCCGCTCGAAGCTTTCCACGATCACCGCCTTGACGCCCAGAAGCGCCGTGCCCTTGGCAGCCCAGTCGCGGCTGGAGCCTGCGCCGTATTCCTGACCGCCGAAGATCACCAGCGGGCGCCCCTGTTCCTGCCAGGCCATGGCGGCGTCGAAGATCGCCGCCTGATTGCCGTCCGGCCCCTTGGTGTAGCCGCCCTCGACCCCGTCCAGCATCTCGTTGCGGATGCGGATGTTGGCAAAGGTGCCGCGCATCATCACCTCGTGGTTGCCGCGGCGCGAGCCGTAGGAGTTGAACTCGCGCACCGGCACCTGACGCTCGACCAGGTAGCGGCCGGCGGGGGTGTTCTCCTTGAACGACCCGGCGGGGCTGATGTGGTCGGTCGTGATCATGTCGCCCAGGATCGCCAGCACGCGCGCACCCTGAATGTCGCTGATCGTGCCGGCCTCGGCCCCCATCCCCTGGAAGTAGGGCGGGTTCTGCACGTAGGTCGACACCGCCGGCCAGTCATAGGTCAGCTTGTCGCTGGTCTCCACGCCCTGCCACTTCTCGTCGCCCTTGAACACATCGGCGTATTTCTTGAGGAACGCCTCTCGCGTGACGGTCTGGTGGACCAGATCGGCGATTTCCTTGTTGGTGGGCCAGATGTCCTTCAGGTAGACGTCGTTGCCATCCTTGTCCTGGCCCAGCGGTTCGGTGGTCAGGTCGATGTTCATGTCGCCCGCGATGGCATAGGCCACCACCAGCGGCGGGCTGGCCAGATAGTTCGCCCGCACATCCGGGTGCACCCGCCCCTCGAAGTTGCGGTTGCCCGACAGCACGGCGGCCGCAACCAGGTCGTTGTCGTGGATCGCCTTGGAGATCTCGGGCTGCAGCGGGCCGGAGTTGCCGATGCAGGTGGTGCAGCCATAGCCCACAAGATTGAAGCCGAGCGCATCCAGATCCTCCTGCAGGTTCGCGGCCTCAAGGTATTCGGACACGACCTGCGAGCCCGGTGCCAGCGAGGTCTTCACCCAGGGCTTGCGGGTCAGACCCAGCGCGCGGGCCTTGCGCGCCACCAGACCGGCCCCGATCATCACGTAGGGGTTGGAGGTGTTGGTGCAGGACGTGATCGCGGCGATCACGACCGAGCCGTCGCGGATCGTGTACTCCTCGCCCTCGACCTTGGCGGTCTTGCGGGCGTCGGACATCACGGCCGTTGCCGGGCCTTCGGCCGCCATCTCCTGCGCTTCCTGCGTCGTGTCCACGCCGCGGTAGTCGCAGACGACGTTGTAGAAGGACTGCGCGGCGGCGGTCAGCGGCGTGTGGTCCTGCGGCCGCTTGGGGCCAGACACGGCGGGAACGACGGTGCCCATGTCCAGTTCCAGTGTGTCGGTATAGACCGGGTCGTAATCCGCCCCGCGCCACATGCCGTTCTCCTTGGCATAGGCCTCGACCAGCGCGATGCGATCCTTGTCGCGCCCGGTCTGCTCCAGGTAGCGCAGCGTCTCGTTGTCGATCGGGAAGAAGCCGCAGGTGGCGCCGTATTCGGGGGCCATGTTGGCGATGGTCGCGCGGTCGGCCAGCGGCAGGTGATCCAGGCCCGCGCCGTAGAATTCCACGAACTTGTTCACCACGCCCTTGGCGCGGAGCATCTGCACGACCTTCAGCACCAGGTCGGTGGCGGTCGTGCCCTCGACCATCTGGCCGGTCAGCTTGAAGCCCACGACTTCCGGAATCAGCATGCTGATCGGCTGGCCCAGCATCGCGGCCTCGGCCTCGATCCCGCCGACGCCCCAGCCCAGGACGGCCAGGCCGTTGACCATGGTGGTGTGGCTGTCGGTTCCGACCAGCGTATCCGGGTAGGCGACCTTCTCGCCGTTCTGGTCGGTGTCGGTCCAGACCGTCTGCGACAGGTATTCCAGGTTCACCTGATGGCAGATGCCGGTGCCGGGCGGCACCACGCGGAAGTTGTCGAACGCGCCCTGGCCCCATTTCAGGAACTGATAGCGCTCCATGTTCCGCTCGTACTCGCGGTCCACGTTCAGCTGGAACGCGCGCGGGTTGCCGAATTCGTCGATCATGACCGAGTGGTCGATGACCAGGTCGACCGGGTTCAGCGGGTTGATCTTCTGCGCGTCGCCGCCAAGGTTGACCAGCGCGTCGCGCATCGCGGCCAGGTCCACCACGGCCGGAACGCCGGTGAAATCCTGCAGCAGCACGCGGGCCGGGCGATAGGCGATCTCGCGCGGGTTCTTGCCGCCCTGCGCGGCCCATTCGGCAAAGGCCTTTATGTCGTCGACCGACACGGTGCGGCCGCCATCTTCGAACCGCAGCATGTTCTCCAGCACCACCTTCAGGCTGGCGGGCAGGCGGCTGAAATCGCCCAGGCCCGCGGCCTCGGCGGCGGGGATCGAGTAATAGGCGACCGAGGCGCCGCCGGCGCTGAGCGTGCGGCGGGTCTTGGCGGTATCTTGTCCGACGGTGATGGGCATCGCGGCCTCCGTTCTATCTGCGAAACAGGGTCTGGCTGCGTGCCTGATGCCTTATCGCGCAGAGTCGATCAAGGGGGGTGCGGCGATTTTGTATACCGTGGTGCACAAAAAATCCTGTGCTGCGGCGCAGCAGCGAACCCTCGCAAAACCTTGATTGGCCTGCGCCCCCCGCCATGGCTAGTCAAGGAGGGTCGTAACCAGCACCGAGGCCGCACATGCAGTGGATCCGTCATCTTGTCGCCGGGGCGGCAATCGGCCTTGCGGGGCTGGTCCCGGCGGTGGCGGTGGCGCAATCCTCTCCGGTGGTGGTGGAACTGTTCACCTCGCAGGGCTGTTCGTCCTGCCCGCCCGCCGACGACTACATGGCGCGCCTGGCCGACCGGGACGACGTGATCGCGCTGGCGCTGCATGTGGATTACTGGGACTATCTGGGCTGGGCCGACAGCTTCGGGCAGCCGGCGTTCACCCTGCGGCAGAAGAACTATGCCCGCGCCAACGGCGACCGCTCGATCTACACCCCGCAGCTGATCGTCGACGGGATGGAGCGGGTGCAGGGCGTGCGGCCGATGCTGATGGCCGATCTGGTGCGCGCCCATCGCGACCGGCCGCGCAACGTGCGCATCGGGCTGGACCGCACCGAGGGGCACCTCACGATCCGCCTGAGTGCCGAGCCGCCGCTGGACCGCGCCGCGGTCGTGCAACTGGTGCGCTACCTGCCACGGGCGCAGGTGACGATCGAGCGGGGCGAGAATGCCGGGCGGTCCGTCACCTACCACAACATCGTGACGCTTTGGGACACGCTGGCGCAATGGGACGGGCAGGCGGCGCTGACGCTGACGACCGAGGCGCCGGGGGCAGAGCCGGTGGTGGTCATCGTGCAGTCAGACGGTCACGGCCCGGTTCTGGCCGCCGAACGCCTGCGCTGATTGATGGTCTTCCAGCGCTTGTGGATCCACAGCCACTGATCCATGTGCGCGCGCACCATCGCATCCAGGCTGTCGTTCAGGGCCTGAGTCATTGTCTCTGGCGTGCTGTGGGGGATCGGCGTCTCGATCACCACCTTGAAATCCAATCCGTCCGGCTGCCGGATCGCGTAGCTGGGCACCAGCAGCGCGTCGTATTTCAGCGCGAGTTCTGCGGCCGACAAGGCGGTGCGCGCGGGCTGGCCCATGAACATCAGATCCTCGCCGTGGCCCATGTGCTGGTCGATCACCATGCCCAGAATTCCGCCCCCGCGCAGGAAGCGGACCATACCCGTCAGCCCCTCGCGGCCGCGCGGGAAGAGTGGCGTGCCGATTTCCGAGATCGCGGCGACATAGTGGTCGTTGAAGTAGCGGTTGTGCATCGGGTTGTAGAGTCCGCCGACACGAAGCCCGCGGGCCAGCAGCGCCGCGCGCCCGGCATCGTAGTTGCCGATATGGCCGGTCACCATCACGACGGGCCGCCCCTCTGCATGGGCGCGGTCGAGCGCCGCCAGGCCCGGCCCTTCGGGCGGGAACCGGGTGGCATGAGCCACGAATTCCGCACCGGAGTACATCTCGATCAGCGTCCGGCCGACATTGTCGGGCACCGCGCGGACCAGCCGCTCAACTTCGGCCTCGGGCATGTCTGGGAAGGTCAGCGCCAGGTTGTCGCGAACGCGCTTGCGCCAGCCGGCCAGCGGCGCCACGACGCGAGAGACAACCCAGCCGACCATCGGCACCCGCCAGCGATAGGGCAGGGCGCGGGCGAAGCCGATCAGCGCGCATGCGCCCAGGCTGATCGCCCGGTCGCGCAGGCTGGTGCCGTCGTCGTCCTTGCGCTGTGCCATCCCGGACCCGTCGCTGCCGCAATTGGCCCCTGATTACGCGGCCCCCCCCGGGTTCACAAGGCTGGGCCGGCGTTCAGGTTCAGTCGTCTTCGGGTTCAACGAAGGCCAGTTCGCCCTCGGCCTGAAGCTCGCGGATCGCCTGCACAACGGCGGCGCGGGCTGCCTCCACCTCGGCGGCGCGGATCGCGCCGGCCTCGGCCAGCTCCTCGCGCAGGCTGTCGGCCATGCGCTGAGACAGGTTTCCCAGGATGAACTCCGCCGCCCGCGTCTCGGCTACGTCGCCGGGGCCGATGGCGGCGACCAGCTGCCGCTGCTCCAGCCTCCGCACCACCTTGGGTAGATCGGCCGGCGCCACCCGGTCGGGGATATGGACGAAGGTGAAAATCGTGCGGCGTACGCGTTCGGCGAATTCCTCGTCGGCCTCCAGCAGGCCCGCCAGCACGTCGTCGCGGGTCAGGGCGGCGGTGGCGTTCAGGATCGCGCCGACCCGGTCCACCGGGTTCGACTCAAACGCCCGCGGCGGCACCGAGTCCAGCTGACTGCCCAGCGACAGGCCGATCCGGCGCACGGTTTCGGGGTCCACGTTGCCGGTCAGCGAGACCGCATAGGCCACCCGGCGGGCCTTGTCGCCGGGCAGCCGGCCCAGCAGTTCGGCGGCCTTGTCCACCGGCAGCTTCGACAGCATCACCGCGCCCACCTCGACGCTTTCCTCCTCCAGCACCGGCATCAGCCGGTCCAGATCCAGCGTCACGATCCGGTCCCAAGGGTCGGCCTTGCCGCTGGCGCCGGCCAGCCGGCGCAGCCGGTTCGCGGCGGTGGCGCTGATGTGACCATCGAGCAGCGACAGCGCCCCGTCGATCCCACCGGGAAACGACAGGCCCACGCCCTCCAGCTCGGTCAGGAATTCCTGCACCACATCGCGCAGGGTGGTGCGGTCGACCAGCCGCATGTGGCCCATCTGCTCGGTCAGCGCGGCCTGCAGATGCTCGGGCAGGGCGGCCAGCGGAATCGGCGTGCCCTCGGACAAAAGCAGCCGCACGATCACCGCGGCCTTCTGCCGGCTGTTCAGCGCGGGTCGCATCCGGGCGGGCTTCGGCTCCACCACCTCGCCCCGGCGCGCCGCCGTTCCCGCCACCGGGCCCCCGGCCGTTGCCCCGGCCGAAATCCCCGTTCCCTTCACCGCCGCCAGTGCCGTGCTCACCCCAACCTCCACCGCCGAACTTCACCGGGCGACACTGGCAGGCGCGGGTTAACGCGCGGTTGCGGGACAAGCGGCTGGGCGTTAACGAAAAAGGGGGTGCGAAAGCCGCACCCCCAAGGATTGCTGCACCTTTTAAGACCGCGGGCCTCAGCCCGTGACGGGGGCCGTGCAGGTCCGCGTCTCGCTGTCCCAGACCGTGCCATCGGCACAGGACATCGCGGTTTCATGGCGATCGGAGCACATCGCCAGCGCCAGTCCCGGCGTCAACGACAGTGCAAGGGCGGCGAGGATGGTCTTGAACGTCATGCGCGTCTCCCTGCTGGACTTGATGTAACGGCTCTCGCGTCTGCAAAAGTATCACAAATCTCGGCCGGACACGATCACGGACAAGTGTGCCGGGCGGATTCGGGGGCATTTCGCCCCCGACGCCATTCCGGTTGCTCAAGATTCAGGCAGTCGTCAGTCGGCGCCGAAGACGCGGGCAAAGATCGTGTCCACATGCTTGGTGTGATAGCCAAGGTCAAACTTCTCCTCGATCTCGGCCTCGCTCAGCACCGCGCGCACCTCCGCGTCGGCCTTCAGCTCGGCCATGAAGTCCGCGCCCTGTTCCCACACCTTCATCGCGTTGCGCTGCACCAGCCGATAGCTGTCCTCGCGGCTGATTCCCTTTTGCGTCAGCGCCAGCATCACCCGCTGCGAATGCACCAGGCCGCGGAACTTGTTCAGGTTCCGCTCCATATTCTCGGGGTAGATCACCAGCTTCTCGATCACGCTGTTCAGCCGGGCCAGCGCGAAATCCAGCGTCACGGTCGCATCCGGCCCGATGTTCCGCTCGACCGAGGAGTGGCTGATGTCCCGCTCGTGCCACAGCGCCACGTTCTCCATCGCCGGAATCGCCATCGACCGCACCAGCCGTGCCAGCCCGGTCAGGTTCTCGGTCAGCACCGGGTTCCGCTTGTGCGGCATGGCGGAACTGCCCTTCTGCCCGGCGCTGAAGAACTCCTCCGCCTCCAGCACCTCGGTCCGCTGCATGTGGCGCACCTCGATCGCGACGTTTTCGATCGAACTGGCCACGACACCCAGCGTGGCAAAGAACATCGCGTGCCGGTCGCGCGGGATCACCTGGGTCGAAATCGGTTCCGGCTTCAGGCCCAGCTTCTCGCAGACATGTTCTTCCACGCGCGGGTCGATGTTGGCAAAGGTGCCGACCGCGCCAGAGATCGCACCCGTCGCCACCTCCTCGCGCGCGGCCCCCAGCCGGGCGCGGTTGCGGTCCATCTCGGCGTAGAAGCGGGCGAAGGTCAGGCCCATCGTGGTCGGTTCGGCATGGATGCCGTGGCTGCGCCCGATGCGCACCGTCAGCTTGTGCTCCATTGCGCGGGTCTTCAGCGCGGACAGCAGCTTGTCCATCTGCGCGATCAGCAGGTCGGCCGCGCGGGTCAGCTGGATGTTGAAGCAGGTGTCCAGCACGTCGGAACTGGTCATCCCCTGATGGACGAAGCGCGCCTCATCCGGTCCCACGATCTCGCCCAGGTGGGTCAGAAAGGCGATGACGTCGTGCTTCGTGACCGCCTCGATCTCCTCGATCCGGGCGACGTCGAACGTCGCGTCCTTCGCTTTCCACACCGCCTCGGCGTTGGCTTTCGGGATCACGCCCAGTTCGGCCATCTTGTCACAGGCATGGGCCTCGATCTCGAACCAGATGCGGAACCGGGTCTCGGGCGACCAGATGGCGACCATCTCTGGGCGGGAATAGCGGGGGATCATCGGCGCACTCCTTGGCTTCGGCGGCGTTCTAGACCGGTGGGCGGGGCTTGGAAAGGCCCGTGGCCGGCGGTATGTCTGCTTGGCGCGGGACGGCCCGTGCCCGCAGCCTGCGGCGCATCCGGGGGACGGCCCTCTGCTGGATAGTGGGGCAGTCATGGCTTGGATACTTCTTCTCGTCGCCGGCCTGTTCGAGGTCGCCTGGGCCATCGGTCTGAAATATACCCTCGGCTTCACCCGGCTCTGGCCCAGTCTCTGGACGGTGGGCGCGATGGCGATCAGCCTCGGGCTGCTCGGCCTCGCGATGCGCGAACTTCCGGTGGGCACCGCCTACGCGGTCTGGACCGGGATCGGCGCGGTGGGCACTGTCGTGCTCGGCATCTGGCTGTTCGGCGATCCGGTGACGGTGGCGCGGATGGCCTCAGTGGCGCTGATCGTCGCCGGGTTGATCGGGTTGAAGCTGGTGGGCTGAGCGGGAAGTAGCATATTCGCTATATAGCGGATACGCTAGCATAGCAAATATGCTATGGACGGATTGGTTGGCTCTAATGCCGTTGGATTGCTTTGCTTTTTCCGGGGAAGGCGCTTCAATTTATGCACGTGATATGCATGCCAGATGCACGTGAATCATACGTTGTGTGCACACCGGAAAAAGCCCCATTGCGGGGGCTTGGTCAGACACAAGATGTAGGGGGGCGTCGGGGCGGCTCAGCCGCCGGTGTGGCTCATGTGCCGGCTGACCTGACCCGCGACCGTCTGGCGCGAATAGTCGAAGTCGTGGCCCTTGGGTTTGCGCGCGATCGCGTCGCGAATGGCCTTTTTCAACAGGTCATTTTCCGGGCTGGCCCGCAGCGGTGCACGCAGGTCGGCCATGTCCTCCTGGCCCAGGCACATGTACAACTCGCCCGTGCAGGTCAGCCGCACCCGGTTGCAGCTTTCGCAGAAATTATGCGTCAGCGGCGTGATGAAGCCGATCTTCTGGCCTGTCTCCTCGATCCGCACATAGCGCGCCGGCCCGCCAGTGCGTTCCGCCAGATCCAGAAGCGCGAACCGTTCCGCAAGGCGGGCACGCAAGTCCTTGAGATCCCAGTATTGATCCAGCCGATCCTCGTTGCCCAGATCGCCCATCGGCATGACCTCGATGAAGGTCAGGTCCATGTCGCGCGCGGCGCACCAGTCCACCAGCGGGAACAGTTCATCCTCGTTGAAGCCCTTCAGCGCCACCGCGTTGATCTTCACCCGCAGCCCCGCCTCCTGCGCGGCAGCGATGCCGTCCAGCACCTGCGGCAGCCGGCCCCAGCGGGTGATCTGGGCGAATTTCGCCTCGTCCAGCGTGTCCAGGGACACGTTGATCCGCCGTACCCCGCAGGACACAAGCTCTTGTGCATGCTTGCGCAACTGCGACCCGTTCGTCGTAAGCGTCAGCTCCCGCAGTGCGCCGCTGTCAAGATGGCGCTTCATACCCTTGAAAAACTGCATGATTCCGCGCCGCACAAGCGGCTCCCCCCCGGTGATCCGCAGCTTCCGGACCCCCAGTTCGACAAACGCCGAACACATCCGATCCAGCTCCTCCAAACTCAACAACTCCGCCTTCGGCAGAAACGTCATGTTCTCGGCCATGCAATAGACACAGCGGAAATCGCACCGGTCCGTCACCGACACGCGAAGGTAGTCGATGGGCCGGGCGAAAGGATCAATCAGGGGTGCGTACATGCGGCGCAAGCTAAGCACGCAATCGTCAGGGATCAAGCCGATTGCCGCGTTGACCCCCGTGCGCGGCGCTGTATCGTCGATTCATGCGTTTTTTGGCCCCTCTTGTTGTCGTCGCGGCGCTGGTCCTCACCGGCTGCAGTTCCGACTCGCTGCCGTTCGGTCGTGGTAGCGCGACCGCCACCGCGACCGAAGCCCTGGCCGACACACCCAGGCCCGAGCCGCGGCCTGCCGCCCTGCGCCCGCCAGCCGGTGCGCGCACGGTCGACCAGTTCGATACCACTACCGCCGAACAGCGCGCGGCCGCTGCCGCACCCGTCGCGACCAGCCGCGAACTCGGGACCACCATCGCCTCGCTCGGCAACCCTGCCGAGCCCGGATTCTGGCTGAAAACCCCACTGGTTACATCCGAGGCGCCGGGCCGTGTGGTGCTTGGGGATGCGTCGGCTAATGTGGATCTGATCCCCTCAGGGACGGCAACCGGGTCGGGCAGCCAGTTGTCCCTCGCCGCCTTTCGGCTGCTTGAGGTGCCGCTGACCAGCCTTCCCGAAATCACCGTGTTCACGCGCTGACGCGCCGGAACGCGGACCCTCAGTTCACGAGCCGCTGCAGGCTCCGCACGTGTTCGGCAAGCTCGATCAACTGCACGGGCGTCGGGGTCGGGATGCCGTCGCCGGCATCGTAAAGCACCGTCTCGCCTTCCAGCAGCGGGCCGAATTCCGGCATCGGCCCTCCACCGCCACCCTCACCCCGCGAGTACCCGTAGACCTTGCCCATGACGGCGAGCATCGGGAATCTGCCGTCATTCCGTGCAGCCAACAGCGTGAGGTCGGCTGGCTGGGGCCGGAGCGTCGCCGCGCCCGGTCCGTCGCCGCGCCCGTCCTCACCATGACAGGCGGCGCAGTACTCGGCATAAAGCACTGCTCCCGTGACCGGCGGATCGTCCGGCACGCAGGCGGCCAGCACCGCTGCTGCACCAAGTCCGACGCCAAGAGAAATCGCTGCCCGCATCTGCGCCTTCCCGCCCCGTTCGGGGTCTGCCGTGATTGAAGAGAGTATCGCGCGGGCCGATCCGAAAGGCAATTCACGCCTTAGATGTCGACCTCATCCTCGCTAGGCGGCGGGGTCAGGGGCACCTTGCGGCGGATGATGATGTCACCGTTCGGCAGAACCTCGGGCGCATGATAGGCTGACAGGTCGTCGATCGTGCTGCCAAGGTCTCGCAGCGCAGGTTCTAGTTCTTCCATCAGTCCGCGCAAGAGCATCCGCGCGCCCCGATCGATCAAGCTCAACCCTTCGCCCAAGTCACCGGGTTCTTCGGTATCGGGCACGTCCTGCGCGATGCTCGCCACCGGTGCGACGGCGAGCAGAAGGGCGAGAGGGATCGATCTCAAGTGCGACATGTCATCAATATAGGTTCGTGGCGGGCGTGTTGAAAGATCACAGAACGATGTCGAGCGTCACCGGAAAGTGGTCCGAAGCCAGAAGCAGCGCTTCCCGCAGGTCGGGATTGCGGTAGCAGACCGGTTCGTCGAACGGGTGCCAGATGCACCAGCGTGGTCCGCCATCCAGCAAGTCTTCGGAAATCATGATGTAATCGAGGAGTGCGGAGAAATAGTGACCGTCCTCGGCCATCAGGAACCGGGCCGAGGTGGGAGAGGCAGTTCCGGGGCCGAGCAGGGCTGCGGCCGCGTGGCGGTCATGCAATTGCTCGTGAAACGGCCGGTCGCGCCCTAGCACGGTTGCCACTGCCGAGGGCAGGTGCGCTTCGGGCACGTCCTGCTCGATGCCGGGACCGTCGTTGAAATCGCCCAGAACGATGAGCGATTCGCCCGCGGCCAGATGCGCGTCGATCCGTTGGCGCAGCCACAGGGACTGGGCGTACTGCTTGCGCCGGTGCAACTGCTTCAGGCGCCGGGCGTCGTCGGGGTCACGGGCGCCGTGGGGCGCCTTTGACTTCATGTGCACGCCGATCATCCGCAGCAGCCGGCCAGAGGCGGTCTCGATCATCAGTTCCAGCGGCGGTTTCGAAAAGCGCACCAGTTCCTCGCGGCCCAAACCGTCGATATCGATGCGAAACACCCCGTCGAAGCGCGGCGCTTCGGAAGAGCCGCGCTTGCCGGTCGTTTCGCCCACCGGATCGTGCAGCGCGCTGAGCGCGGCGGGATCGTAGAGAAGCGCGATTTCCTGCTGGCTTTCGCTGGTGAAGCCGGTGATGGCGCGGCGGGTGCGCAGGCCAAATCGGGCGGCGAATCCTTCCAGCGCGCGAACGGTGCTGCGCGTGCGGGTCGTGTCGGGGGACTCCTGCAGCATGACGGCATCGGCATCCAGCGTCGTCAGAACCTCGGCGAGGGAATAGGCTTGTTCGGCACAGGTGATGTCGCGCCGCCCGGATGGGCGGTCGTCCTCGATCAGTCGGTCGTCAACATCGAAGAGCGCGTTGAACCATTCGACGTTGTAGGTGGCGATCCGCATCAGGCCGCACGCTGCCCGCTGATTTCTTCCCAAGCGCGGTTGATCGCCTGAAGCCGTCGTTCGGCAAGCTTCACCCCCTCTTCCGGCACACCACGGGCCATCATGCGGTCGGGGTGGCTGTCCATCACGGCCTGGCGCCAGGCGGCGCGGATGTCGGGCAAGGGGGTGTCATGGGTGACTTGCAGCACCTCGTAGGGGTCGGGCGTGGCATTGGGCACATGGCGCGCCTCGATGCTTCGGAAACACCGATCCGACAGGCCGAATATCCGCGAGACCTCGGCAAGGAACGCCTGTTCGTTCGGGTGATAGTCCCCATCGGCAACTGCGATGTGAAAGAGCCCTTCCATCAGATCGATCAGCACCTGATCGTCGTCGCCCCGGAACATCGTGGCAATGCGGCGAGCGTAAAGGTCGAATCCGGCCACGTCCTGGCGGGCCAGATTGAAGACGTGGGCGGCGTGTACCTCCTCCTCGGGCAGGATGGCAAAGACTTCACGAAACGCTGCGACCTCGTTGCGGGTGACGCGGCCATCGGCCTTGGCCATCTTGGCGCCGAGCGCGATCACCGCGATCGTGAAGGCGATGGTCCGTTCCGGCGGTGTGCGCAGACGCTCGAACACGGCAGCAAGGCTTTCGCCCTTGGCAAGCGCGGCGATGGCTTCGGTGATGCGGGTCCAGAGCGACATGGCGTCAGCCTAGCGAAAGCGGAGGGGGCTGTCAGGACAGCATTTTCTGCATCAGCAGCAGATCGATCCAGCGGCCCCACTTGAACCCGACTTCCGGCAGACGCCCGATCTCGGCATAGCCGAGGCGGGCGTGAAATGCGCGCCCTGTCTCGTTGGCGGCGCTGACTCCGGCGAAGATACTGTGCGCGCCGCCCGCGCGGGCATGGTCCTCAACCGCAGTCATGAGCGCGCGGCCAAAGCCCCGGCCTGCGATACCTGGGCGCAGCATCACCGAATGCTCCATCGTCCGGGCATAGCCGGGGCCGGTGCGGAACTGGCCGTAGGTGGCGAAGCCCGCAACCCCATCATCTGTTACGGCGACGAAGGTGCCGTGGCCCAGAGCTTCCTTCTCGGCGATCATCGCGGCGACACCATCCACGGTTTTCTGGGCGGTGGTGAAGGTCGTCAGCGTTTCGCGGATATAGTGATTCCAGATTTCGGCGATCTCGTTGGCATCTGCGGCGGTAGCGGCACGGATCATTCCAGCACCCGCGGGCCTTGCGGTGTCTGGATCGTGGCGTGCAACCCGGGTCGGGTCGATCTCTCGACCGTGATCCTGCTGTCGAACATCAGGTTTTCCAGCATTACCTCGATCCTCTGTGGATCGGGGTGGCGAATCCGCAGCGCAATCAGGCGGCAGCCCTGATCGGGCAGTCGCGCCGCCGGATGGGCGACGCCCTCCCACTGGATGAGGGCAGGTGCGACGCCGTCCAGCGGAAGGCGGCCGTCCTTTGGAACAGCCATCTGCCAACGCAGATCGCCGCGCGCCAGCGCGATCGGTGCCCCCGATCCGGGCAGGGCCGCCGTGGCCGCCTCAAGGTCGTTGCACCGCGCAACCCAGGACACCAGACGGGGCGGGCCGGAAAAGTCGTCGAGGCCAAACCAACGGGCGCGCCCCGGTGGCGGGGTGGCGGGATCGATGGCGATGACCTCCAGATATTCGTCCGATCCAAGGCTTAGCAGACGATTGTGCGTGCCCATCGCGGGATGATGGCCGCCTGGCGCGAGGGGAACGCCAAGCGCCACCTCGACCGCGGCGGCGCCGTCGTCCAGAGTCATGGCGGCGACCGCCAGGTGATCAAGTCTGAGAAGGCTCATGGCGATGCCCTAGGAGTTGCCGACGCGCACCACTGTTGCGACCTTCAGGGCATTTGCAAGAGAGGCGAAACGCGCCTCGGCCACCTCTCCGAACAGTGCCGCCGTCTCGGCGGCGAGGATGAGTTCGAGGATCTTCTTCTTCGGATAGTAGCGCAGCGTTCCAGCCTCGTTGGGGCTGGCCACCGCGAACATCGCCCCGAAGCGCATCGCCTTGCCGAGCACTTCTGCGTCGCGCAGCTGTTTTTCGTCAAGAAGCTTGAACAGCGCATCGAACCGTGTGCCGGAGCGTGAGTTCTTGTAGCGGTGCAGCAGGGCGAGCCCGAGGAAGACGCGCCCCTTGTGGTCAAGGCCGCCAAGGTTCGCGCGCGTCGCGTTGTCGAAGCAGACCTCGGCCCGGTAATCAGGATGGGCCCGCCAGGTCGTGTCGTGCAGCAGGCAGGCGGCCTTGATCAGCCGCTCCCGCTCGGGCGGGGCGTTGCGGAAGATAGGTTGCAGGAAGGCATAGAGCTTCTTGCCGAAGCCGGGGATCCGCGCGGCGCTGGCCTCCGCAAAGCGGCAGGCCTCGATCAGGGGGTCGCGCGCGCGCAACCGCTCAGGCATCTGTTCATAGAGCAATCCTTCGCGGATGCCGTAGGAAGATACGTCGATCTCGGATGGCTTGAAGGTGCGGACGAGTTGCCGCAGCACCTCTGACGCCAGCGGGACAAGCTCCATCCGCTCGGCCGAGGTGCCGGTGCGCGCCCGCAGGGCAGTGATGTCGTTCTCGGCGATCCAGGTCACGGTGTCCTGCACCGATTTCGGGGTCATGCGGTATTCGTGCAGCACGGTCAGGGGATAGCCGCGGCGCTCCATGTCCAGCCGGGCGATGGCGCGCCATGAGCCGCCGACGAGATAAATCCGGTCGTGGTGGTCGCCGATTTCCGCCCGCAGGTCGGCCAGCACCCCGGCGATTTGCTTTCGCAGGCCCTTCTTACCTCCGCCGACCTGCTGCAGGCGGAACGGGCCGAGGGGCGAGGTCACACGCGCGTGGACCTTGCCATCGCCGATCACCGCCAGTTCCATCGACGAGCCGCCGATGTCGCACACCAGGCCCTGTGCCTCAGGCCAGCCCAGCAGAACGCCCTGCGCAGAAAGCCGGGCTTCCTCGCGTCCGTCGATGACCCTGAGCCTCAGGCCGGTCTTTTCCAAAACTTCGGCCCGGAATTCCGCTCCATCCGAGGCCTCCCGCACAGCAGCCGTCGCCACGACAGACAGCGATGCGACATCCATCCCCTTGGCCAGCAGCGCGAATCGTGCCAGCGCGGCCAAGGCCCTTCGGCGACCGTTGGGGTTCAGCTGTCCCGTGGTAGCCAGACCCGCGCCCAGGCCGCACATGATCTTCTCGTTGAAGAAATAGGCTGGGCTGCGCGCCGCCCCGTCGAACACCACCAGTCGCACGGAGTTCGAGCCTACGTCGATCACGCCGACGCGCGACAGGGCGCGGGCCGACGGATCCTCGAACAGAGGTCGTCCGAACAGGCCCCAGTCGTCGCCGTCGGCGTCAGGCTGGGATTGAGCGTCGGTCAGGCCGTCCATGCCGGCATCTCCGCGTGGTGCCTTGGCGGCAATCCTGCGCCCTTGTGACCCAAGCCATCCGTCCCCGTCAACCGCCCCGATGACATGGCGCCGGATCAGTCGGTGGCGTGGGCCAGCCGCGGCACATCCTTGTCCCCCGCCGTTCCGCGACCGGACAGCGAGGGGTTCTCCATGAAGAACCGGTGGCAGTTGAACAGGTCCGCGTCACCGTCGGGCAGATGGCGCACGAAGCTGCCATCGGGTTGCAGGATCCAGCTTTGCGCCTCGTCCGCCAGATTCGCCGCCATGATCTGGCTGACAATCTGTGCCTTTACGGTGTCGTTCTTGATCTCGACCAGAGTCTCGACCCGGCGGTTCAGGTTGCGGTCCATCCAGTCGGCGGAAGAGATGAAGACGCGCGCCTTCTTGGACGGCAGGCCGTTGCCGCTGCCGAAGCAGACGATGCGAGAATGCTCCAGGAACCGACCGACGATGGATTTGACGCGGATCGTCTCGCTCAAACCCTTCACGCCGGGGCGGATGCCGCAAATGCCGCGGATCACCAAGTGAATCCGCACGCCGGCCTGACTCGCGGCATAGAGCGCGTCGATCACCTCGGGTTCGATCAGGCTGTTCATCTTCGCCCAGATCTCGGCCGGCTTGCCCGCGCGGGCAAGTTCGGCTTCGCGCCCGATCAGTTCAAGCAAGCGCGATTTCAGGTTGATGGGCGAGATCGCCAGATTCTCAAGACCCTCGGGCAGCGCGTAGCCGGAAAGGTAGTTGAAGACCTTGGTTGCATCGCGGCCCAGGGCGGGGTCGCAGGTGAAGAGCGACAGGTCGGTGTAGATGCGGGCGGTGATGGGGTGATAGTTGCCGGTGCCGTAGTGGGTGTAGGTCACGAGATTCTCGCCCTCGCGCCGCACGACGGTCGAGATCTTGGCGTGGGTTTTGTAGTTGATGAAGCCGTAAACGACATGGGCGCCCGCACGCTCCAGCCGGCGCGACTGGCGGATGTTCGCGGCTTCGTCAAAGCGCGCTTTCAGTTCGACGAGCGCGGTGACGGACTTGCCGGCCTCGGCCGCCTCGCACAGCGCCTCGACAATCGGGCTGTCCCGACTGGTGCGGTAAAGAGTCTGCTTGATCGCCAGCACATTCGGGTCGCGAGCAGCTTGCTGCAGGAAACGCACCACCATGTCGAAGGTCTCGTAGGGGTGATGCAGCAGCATGTCCTTCTGGCGGATCGCCGCGAACATGTCGCCGTCATGGTCCTGCACCCGCTCTGGCACGCGCGGGGTGAAGACGGGCCATTGCAGATCGCGCCGACTGTCGAGCACCAGTTCCTTAAGATCCGCCATGCCCAACAGACCGCGGATCTCGATCACCTCGTCCGGTGTGACGTCCAGCTCGTGCATGATCAGCGACCGCAGCGCCTGAGGCGCGCCGGCCGAGATCTTCAGCCGGATCACCTCGCCGCGGCGGCGGCGCTTCAGCGCCACCTCGAACTCGCGCACAAGATCCTCGGCCTCGTCCTCGACCTCCAGATCGCTGTCGCGCAGGACGCGGAAGGTGCAGTGACCCTGTTCCTGATAGCCGGGGAACAGCTTGTCGAGATGCAGCAGCAGATGCTCTTCCAGCGGCAGAAAGCGCGCCTCGCCCGGGCGGCCCGGTAGCGCGACGAAACGGTCCACCTGTTGCGGGATCGGCAGAAGCGCCTTCAGCTGCCGTCGGTCGCCACGCCGTTCCAGCTCCAGCGCAAGGCAGAAGCCGGTGTTCGGGATGAAGGGAAATGGATGCGCCGGGTCGATCGCGAGCGGCGACAGGACCGGGAACACCTTGTTCAGGAAGTGCTCCTCCAGGTGCCGCAGATCGCGCTTCGTCAGCTTCGCGCGCGTGAGCAGCGTGATGCGCTCTGCCTCCATCAGCTTCTTCAGCTTGTTCCACACCGTTTGCTGCATCGCCATCAACCGCCGGGCCTTGTCATTGATCAGCACCAACTGCTCGGCGGGCGTCAGCCCATCGTCGCCCGGATTGGTATTTCCTGCGCGCGCCAGTTCGCGCAGTCCGGCGACGCGGACCGTGTAGAATTCATCCAGGTTGGTGGCCGATATCGACAGGAACCGCAGCCGTTCCAGCAGCGGGACGCGCGGGTTCGTCGCTTCTTCCAGCACACGGAGGTTGAAGGCGAGCCACGAAAGCTCGCGGTTGAAGAAGCGGCCGGGCCCGGTGCGCACCTCCTCGGTCAACGCGATGGGTGCGACGAAAGGGGACTTGAGGAAATCTGCCTGTGTCATGGACCGCTTATGCGAATTTATTGTGACGCTTCGGTGACCACTATCGCGCGTGGTCGTCGCCCCTGTCCAGCACCCTGCGGGCCAGGTGCCACGTCACCGCGCAGCCCTCGGCCAGCGCACGGCGATCCAACTGGTCCACAAGCGTCGCCGCTGCTGCGAGCGAGCGATCCATGCGCCCCAGCAGGTAATCGATCAGCTTGGGAGACACCGTGATCTGGCGATCGGCGAAGTGTTTCACCAGAACGGCCGACAGGAGGGCATCGTCCGGGGACTCCAGCCGAGCAATCGGGGCGGCCTGCATCCGGCTTGCCAGATCTGGGAGCGTGAGGGGCCAGTGCGCCGGGGCCGTGCGCGCGGTCAACAGCAGACGGCCGCCCTGGGCAAGCACCAGATTGTGAAGATGAAACAGCGCCGGTTCCGCCGCCGGGGAAATGCGGTCAGCATCTTCGATCACGACCGGCCCCGCCGACAGCGCCTCCACCTTCTCCGGCGTCAGCTCCGCTGCGGGCTGGATCGCTGCGCGGGTCTCGGCCGCCCAGACATGGGCGAGGTGGGTCTTGCCCGATCCCGCGGGCCCCACCAGAACCAGCCGCCCGCCGGGCCAGTCGCGCCAGCCCTCGACGGTGGCGAGCGCCAGCGCGTTCGGGGGGGCGACAAAGAAATCCTCGCGCCCCAGCGCGGCCCGTGCGGGCAGGTCCAACGCCAGTTGCCGTGGCATTTCCCTAATCCCCGTCGCGGTCGGCACCGGGGCTTTCCAGGCCGCGATAGAGCCTGCTGTCGGCGTATTGTGCGACCCCGAAGCGCGCCAGCACTCCAAGCGCGGCCGCGAGCGGCACCGCGACGAGCATGCCGACAAAACCGAACAGCGTCCCGAATGCCGAAAGGGCGAAGAGCAGCCAGACCGGGTGCAGCCCCACCGAATTGCCCACCAGTTTCGGTACCAGCAGGTTGCCCTCCAGCGCCTGGCCGGCGACGAAGATTCCCGCAACCAGGCCGATCATCACCGGCTCGCCCCAGAACTGGAACAGCGCTAGGCCGATGGCCAGTGCACCGCCGATGATGGCGCCCACATACGGTATGAACGATATCAGCCCGGCAGTGACCCCAACCACCAGTCCGTACTGCAATCCAGCGAGCATGAGTGCTACGGAGTAGAATATTGCCAGAATGCCGCAGACCGTCAGTTGGCCGCGCACGAAGCCGGCGAGCGCCGCATCAACTTCCTGCGCGATACGGCGAATCGTCGGTGCATGGTCCCGCGGCAGCAAGCCGTCGATGCGGGCGATCAGGTTGTCCCAGTCCAGCAGCAGATAGAAGGCGACGACCGGGGCCACGACGATGAAGACGACAGCATTCACGACCCCCATCGCCGAAGAGAGAAGTGTCTCGATCAGTTCGACCCCGCGCGACTGGATCATCTCGCCAAGCCCCGAGAGCGATTTGCGCAGCTGGCTTTCGCTGTCCAGTGCTCCCGGAATCCGCTCGGACAGGAAGCCTTGAAGCCGGTTGAGGATTTCCGGCGCTGCATTGAACAGTGAAACGCCCTGTTCGACCACCGTCGGCAGGATCAACAGCAGCGCAACGACGAAGACAAGAACGACGCCCAGCGCAACGATGGTCGTCGCGAGAACGCGGCTCAACCCCAGGCGCTGCAGCCGGTCTGCAATCGGATCGAGGAAATAGGCTATGGCGCCGCCCACGATGAACGGCAACATGACGTTTCCGAGCAACCACAGCACGACAAGAAACACCGCTGTCGCGATGCCCCAGTAACTCAACTGATGTTTGACGGGCAGGCCCATCGATCCCCCGGCGGTTGACGCCCTGTCTTGGCGCAAGGGGCGCGTCCACGCAAGCCCGCGCTCTCTTGTTCCGCAGGAGGGGATCGCATAGTTGGAACGCGAATTGTTCGACGAGAAGGTCCGCCATGCGCCTGTCCCGCTATTTCCTGCCCGTGCTCAAGGAAAACCCCGCCGAGGCCCAGATCGTGAGCCACCGCCTGATGCTGCGGGCCGGGATGATCCGCCAGCAGGCGGCCGGCATCTATTCCTGGCTGCCGCTGGGCTATCGCGTGTTGCGCCGGATCGAGCAGATCGTGCACGAGGAACAGGAACGCGCGGGACACATTCCACTGCTCATGCCCACGCTGCAACCGGCCGACCTGTGGCGCGAAAGCGGTCGCTACGACGACTACGGGCAGGAAATGCTGCGCATCACCGACCGGCACAAGCGCGACCTGCTTTACGGCCCGACGAACGAGGAGATGATCACCGACATCTTCCGCGCCCATGTGTCGAGCTACAAGGAATTGCCGCTGACGCTGTATCACATCCAGTGGAAGTTCCGCGACGAGATCCGCCCGCGCTTTGGCGTGATGCGGGGGCGCGAGTTCCTGATGAAGGACGGCTACAACTTCGACGTCGACAAGGATGCCGCGATTCACGCCTACAACCGCCACATGGTCAGCTATCTGCGCACCTACGAGCGGATGGGGCTGCAGGCGATCCCGATGCGCGCGGCCTCGGGCCCGATCGGCGGTGACAACACGCACGAATTCCTGGTCCTCGCTTCGACCGGCGAGTCCGAGGTGTTCTATGACAGCGCGATCACCGATCTGAAGTTCGGCGAACGGGTGGTGGACTATGACGACCGCGATGAATGCGCCGCGATCGTCAAGGAATGGACCACCCCCTATGCCCGCACCGACGAAACCCACGACGAGGGGTTGTTCGCCGCCGTTCCCGAAGCGCGCCGCAAGACCTCTCGAGGGATCGAGGTGGGGCAGATCTTCTATTTCGGCACCAAGTATTCCGAGCCGATGGGCGCCCATGTCGTCAACGACAAGGGCGAGCGGGTGCCGGTTCACATGGGGTCCCACGGCATCGGGGTCAGCCGTCTGCTGGGTGCAATCATCGAAGCGAGCCACGACGAAAAGGGGATCATCTGGCCGGAAGGCGTGACACCCTATCCGGTCGGTATCGTGAACCTGAAGCAGGGCGATACCGCAACCGATGCGGCCTGCGAAGCGCTTTACAGGGCACTGGCCGATAAGGGGCTTGAAGCGCTTTACGACGACCGGGACGAGCGTGCGGGCGCGAAGTTTGCCACCATGGACCTCATCGGTCTGCCTTGGCGGATCACCGTCGGCCCGCGCGGTCTTGCGAATGGCAAGGTTGAACTGACCAGCCGTCGCACCGGGGAGGCCGAGGAGATGAGCCCGGATGCGGCAGCGTCGAAGGTCGCGTCGCTCTATGAAGCAGTTTCCATCTAAGGCAAGGCGCTTGAGGCAAGGAACTGCTGCGCAGCTTGAGCGTTCCCTCTCTGGATGGGAGGGCATGATGTCTTATTTGCGTTTTTTTGCGATGATCGCGACTTCGACCCTGCTGATGTACGGTCTCACGTACCTGAACAGCTGGCAGGCGAACCATATCTGGTTCAGTCAGACCCGGGCCTGGATGGCTCTGCTCATGGGCGCAATGATGGCGGTGGTGATGCTGTCCTTCATGCTCGGGATGTACCGCAATCGGGCGGCCAACCTGGCAATCTACCTGGGTGCGGCCGTGGTTTTCGCCGCTTCTCTCTGGCTTGTCCGCTCGCAGGCGACGGTGGACGATGTCGCGTGGATGAAGGCAATGATCCCCCATCACTCCATCGCCATCCTGACGTCAGAGCGCGCAGCCATCGACGATCCGCGCGTTGCCGACCTCGCCCGCCGGATCATTGAGGCGCAGCAGTCGGAAATTGCCGAGATGGAGAATTTGATCGCCGATCTCGAGGAATGATCTCTTCTTGCTTGCGAAGCGCGGACGGGCGCTGAGGCTCGCCTGAGCTTTCAGATGACACCGTTGCCTTGCTTGACCCTGACGGAGAAACTGTCAAGTAGGCCGGGACCTGACACGAGGCCCTGGCAGATGAGCAGCAGACCCTTCGCCGCCTTCGAGTGGATGATCGCCTGGCGCTACCTGCGCGCGCGGCGCGCCGAGGGCGGGGTCAGCGTGATGACCTGGATCAGCCTGATCGGGATCGCGCTGGCGGTGTTCGCGCTGATCGCGACGCTGGCCGTGCGGTCCGGCTTCCGGGCAGAGTTCGTGGACACCATCCTGGGTGCCAACGCGCATGTCACCGTTTACACCACCAGCTACATCGAGGCGACGGATCAGGTGGACCGGTCGATCACCGATTTCGAAGGGATGGCTGAGCGTTTAGCCGCCGTGCCGGGGGTGACCCGCGCGGCACCCCTGATCAGGGGGCAGGTGATGGTGGCGCATGACGGGCGCAACAGCGGCGCCGAGATCTTCGGCATCGCGGCGGCCGATCTGGCGACGATTCCGCGCGTGGCCGACCCCGAGGCCGCCAGCGGCGACATCGGCCGGTTCGACGAGGGCATCGCCATCGGGTCGGGCATCGCGCGCGAACTGGGGGTGGAGCTTGGCGACCGGATTCGCCTGATCTCTCCTGAAGGGGTGCGCACGGCCTTCGGCACCAGCCCGCGGGTGAACGCCTATGAGGTCACGTACATCTTCACCGCCGGGCGCTATGACATCGACCGCACGCGGATCTACATGCCGTTCGCCGAGGCGCAGAGCTATTTCAACCGCGAGGGCCGCGCCGACGAGATCGAGGTGATGGTCGCCGAGCCGGAGCGGATCGACGCGCTGCTGCCGGCGATCATGGCCGCAGGCGGCGAGCGCACGATGGTCTGGACCTGGCGCGACAGCGCCGGCAGCTTCCTGCGCGCGCTGGAGGTCGAGGACAACGTGATGTTCGTGATCCTGTCGATCCTGGTGCTGATCGCGGCGATGAACATCGTGTCGGGCCTGATCATGCTGGTGAAGAACAAGGGCCGCGACATCGGCATCCTGCGCACGATGGGGCTGACCGAGGGATCGGTGCTGCGGGTCTTCTTCATCTGCGGCGCCTCGGTCGGCCTCATCGGCACCGGGCTGGGCGTGGTGCTGGGCTGCCTGTTCGCGATCTACATCGACCCGATCTTTTCCTTCGTGAACTACGCGATGGGCGGAGGGGTCTGGGATCCCTCGATCCGGGGGATCTATGCGCTGCCCGCGCAACTGCGGGCCGAGGATGTGGCCAAGGCGGTGGGGTTGTCGCTGTTCCTGTCGTTTGTTGTCACGATCTTTCCGGCGCGCCGAGCTGCACGGATGAACCCTGTCGAGGCGCTGCGCTATGAGTGATGCGGTGCTGCGGCTGGACGGTGTGACCAAGGCCTATAACCGGGGCAAGCCGGGCGAGGTGGTCGTGCTGCGCGGCGTCGATCTGGCGCTGGCGCGGGGTGAGGTGGTGGCGCTGGTGGCGCCGTCCGGCGCGGGCAAATCCACGTTACTGCACATCGCCGGGCTGCTGGACACGCCCGATGCGGGCCGCGTCGGCATCGGCGGGCAGGACGCGACTGGGCTGCGGGATGACGCGCGCACCCGGATCCGGCGGCAGGAGGTGGGCTTCGTCTATCAGTTCCACCACCTGCTGCCAGAGTTCAGCGCGCTGGAAAACGTGGTGTTGCCGCAACTGGTCAACGGCGCGGGGCGCGCGGCTGCGGCGGACCGGGCGCGCGACCTGCTGGGCCGCGTGGGGGTCGGCCATCGCGCCGATCACCGCCCGGCGGAACTGTCAGGTGGCGAGCAGCAGCGGGTGGCCTTTTGCCGCGCGCTGGCGAACGCACCGAAGATCCTGCTGGCGGATGAGCCGACTGGCAACCTGGATCCCGCGACATCCGACCAGGTGTTCGAGGCACTGATGGCGCTGGTACGCGAGACGGGTCTGTCGGCGCTGATCGCCACGCATAACGTGGCACTGGCCCAGCGGATGGACCGGGTGCTGCGGCTGACCGACGGGCACTTGAGCGCGGGCTGATCAGCGCGCGACCAGCCGGTCGGCCAGCGCGGGCAGATCATCATAGTGGCTGAGGAAGGCGTCGGGCGTCAGCGCCTCGACCTCGGCCCGGTTGGGACCGAAGGTGACCAGGGCCACCGGCACGCCGGCCGCGCGGGCGGTGTCGTGGTCGGTGCGGGTATCGCCCAGCAGGAACGACCGCGCAGGGTCGCCGCCGGCGCGGCGCACGGCTTCCGTGTAGGGCAGCGGATCGGGCTTGCGCACGGGCAGGGTATCGGCGCCGATCAACGACGCGAAGGGGGCGCGGAACCCCAGCCGGGTCATCAGGGTTTCGGCCAGCGCCTCGGGCTTGTTGGTGCAGATCGCCAGCCGCCAGCCATCGGCGGCCAGCGCGGCGAGGGCCGCCTCGGCGCCCGGAAAAAGCCGGGTGTGGCGGTCGATGCCGGTCTCGTACTCCTCCAGCAGGCGGGGATACCAGCGGTCCACCTCGCCCTCGGCCGCGGCAAGGGCGTGGCGCGACAGGCCGAGTCGCAGCATCGCCCGGCCGCCGTGGAATGCCGTGGCCGCATCGGCGACCGGGTCCAGCAAATCGCCCGCGCCCATCGCCCGGAAGCAGGCGTTGGCGGCGGCTATCAGGTCGGCGCTGGTATCGGCAAGCGTGCCATCGAGGTCGAAGACAGCGGTGCGCATCGGGATCCTTTCGACTGCGGCGGGGGCGATGTAATGCTGCGTAAGGTTTCGTGATGCAGGCTGCCCTTGCCCGGCCGGGGGCAACAGGTAGAACGGGCATGGGCAGAAGAAAAGAGCAGACCATGACGCTTTCGCTGATCGTGCTGGCCGCAGGGCAGGGCACCCGGATGAATTCAGACCGGCCCAAGGTGCTGCACCAGATCGGCGGCGCGCCGCTGGTGGCGCATGCGCTGGGGGCGGGACTGGCGCTGGAGCCGGAGCGGATCGTGGTCGTTACCGGCCCGGATGGTGCGGGTGTAGCCGCGGCCGCGAAGGCAGTGGACGACCGGGTGAAGATCGTCGAGCAGGCCGAGCGGCTGGGCACGGCCCATGCGGTGGCGCAGGCGGCGGATGCGCTGGCCGGGACAGAGGGCGATGCGATCGTGCTTTACGGCGACACGCCCTTCATCCGGCCCGAGACGCTGCAGGCGATGCGCGAGGCGCGTGCGGCCAATGCGGTCGTGGTGCTGGGGTTCGAGGCCGCCGATCCGGGGCGCTATGGCCGGCTCGTGATGGCGGGCGATGCGCTGGACCGGATTGTCGAATGGAAGGATGCGACCGAGGCCGAGCGCGCGATCCGGCTGTGCAACAGCGGAGTGGTTTGTGCCGACGTAGGCCTGCTGATGGATCTGGTCGGCGCCGTGGGCAACGACAATGCCGCGGGCGAATACTACCTGACCGACATCGTCGCGCTGGCGCGGGCGCGCGGCCTATCTGCGGGTGTGGTGACCTGCGACGAGGCCGAGACGCTTGGCATCAATACCCGTGCGGAATTCGCCGCCGCCGAGGCGCGGTTTCAGGCCCGCGCCCGGGCCGAGGCGATGGAGAACGGTGTGACGCTGACAGCGCCAGAGACGGTGATCTTTGCCCATGACACGGTGATCGGGCGCGATGCGGTGGTGGGGCCGAACGTGGTCTTCGGCCCCGGCGTGACAGTGGAGTCTGGCGCCGAGATCAAGGCATTCTGCCATCTGGAGGGGTGCCATGTGTCGGAGGGTGCCGTCGTCGGCCCCTTTGCCCGCCTGCGTCCCGGTGCGGAACTGGGCGGCGGCGTGCGCGTGGGCAACTTCGTCGAGGTGAAGAACGCCGTTCTGGACGAGGGCGCGAAGGTCAACCACCTCAGCTACATCGGCGACGCCCATGTGGGCGAGGGCGCGAACATCGGCGCGGGCACGGTCACCTGCAATTACGACGGCGTGTCGAAGCACCGGACCGAGATCGGCGCGCGAGCCTTCATCGGGTCGGACACGATGCTGGTCGCCCCGGTACGGGTAGGGGCGGATGCGATGACAGCCTCGGGGTCGGTGATCACGGCAGACGTGCCCGACGGCGCCTTGGCGGTGGCCCGCGCGCGGCAGCAGAACAAGCCCGGGCTGGCGGTGAAACTGTTTGAAAAGATGAGAGCGCTGCGAGACCAGCAGCGCGCGAAAGGGTAGCCATGTGCGGGATTATCGGGGTTCTGGGGAATCATGAGGCAGCGCCGCTGCTGGTCGAGGCGCTGAAACGCCTGGAATATCGCGGCTATGACAGCGCGGGCATCGCCACCGTGCATGAGGGCCGGCTGGACCGGCGGCGCGCGGTTGGAAAGCTGGCGAACCTTTCGGATCTTCTGGTGCATGAACCATTGGCTGGAAAGGCCGGGATCGGCCACACGCGCTGGGCAACCCATGGCGCGCCCACGGTGACCAATGCCCATCCCCATCAGGCCGGACGCGTGGCCGTGGTGCACAACGGCATCATCGAGAATTTCCGTGACCTGCGGGCCGAACTGTCCGCCGCAGGCATCCCCTGCGCCACCGAAACCGATACCGAGGTCGTGGCGCTGCTGGCTGCGTGCTACCTTGACGAGGGCATGCCCCCGCGCGAAGCCGCGGCGGCAACGCTGGCCCGGCTGCACGGGGCTTTTGCTTTGCTGTTCTTGTTCGACGGCGAGGACGACCTGATGATCGCCGCCCGCAAGGGCAGCCCGCTGGCCATCGGCCACGGCGATGGCGAGATGTTCGTGGGCTCCGACGCCATCGCACTTGCGCCGATGACCGACCGGATCACCTATCTGGATGAAGGCGACTGGGCGGTCGTCACCCGCGCAGGTGCAGAGATCTTCGATGCGGCCGGGCGGCGGGCGAACCGCGACATGACCACGATCCAGCTCGATTCGGCCCGCGTGGAAAAGGGCGGGCACAAGCATTTCATGGCCAAGGAGATCGCCGAGCAGCCGTCCGTGATAGGCGATGCGATCGCCCACTACCTGCCCGGGGACAGCACGACCATCGCACTGCCTGAGGCGCTGGATTTCCGCGATTGCGAGCGGCTGACAATGGTGGCCTGCGGCACGGCAAACTATGCCTGCATGGTGGCGAAATACTGGTTCGAGCAGCTTGCCGGGCTGCCGGTCGAGGTCGATATCGCCAGCGAGTTCCGCTATCGCGAGCCGCCGCTTTCGGAAAAGGGCTGGGCGGTGTTCGTCAGCCAGTCCGGAGAGACGGCCGATACGCTGGCCGCCCTGCGCCATGTGCAGGGGCAGGTCGGCAAGGTGGTATCGGTGGTCAATGTGCCGACCTCCTCCATCGCGCGGGAAAGCGATGTGGCGCTACCGATCCTGGCCGGGGTGGAGATCGGTGTTGCCTCCACCAAGGCGTTCACCTGCCAGTTGACGGTGCTCTTGCTGATGGCGCTGAAGGCCGCGTCGGATCGTGGGCGGATGGATGATGCGACGCTCGCGGTGCGCCTGACCGCGTTGCGTAATTTGCCGGGATTGATGAACCATGCGCTGGGGCTGTCGTCGGACATTGCGGCCCTGGCCACCACCTTGGCCGAGGCGCAGGACGTCCTGTTTCTGGGGCGTGGCCCGATGTATCCGCTGGCGCTGGAGGGCGCGCTGAAGCTGAAGGAGATCAGCTATATTCACGCCGAGGGCTACGCGTCGGGCGAGTTGAAGCACGGTCCGATCGCGCTGATCGACCGCGCCGTGCCCGTGGTGGTCATGGCACCGCGCGACGCCTTGTTCGACAAGACCGTATCGAACATGCAGGAGGTGATGGCGCGGGGTGGGCAGGTCCTGCTGGTCTCGGATTCGGCCGGTGTGGCCGAGGCGGGAGAAGGGGTCTGGCGCAGCCTGACGCTGCCGCAGGTCGACCCTCTGTTTGCGCCGATCCTTTATGCGCTGCCGGCACAGATGCTGGCCTATCATACGGCGGTGGCCAAGGGCACGGATGTGGACCAGCCGCGCAACCTGGCGAAATCGGTGACGGTGGAGTGACGCCGGACCAGGCGATCGCTGCCCTGCAGGCGCGGGGAGATTCGGTGAAGGCCGCGCAGATGGCTGCCTATCACAAGGTTCCGCGCACCTATCTGGGCGTGGCGGTGCCGCAGATCACCGAGCTGACGAAGGCGTGGCGGGCCGAACTGGATGTGACGGGCCGCGCCGCACTGGCCCGCGCGTTGTGGGACAGCGACATCCATGAAGCGATGATCGCGGCCGCGGCGTTGCTTACGCAGGCTCGGATCCGCGACGACGGGCCGGTCTGGCTGCTGATCCGAGAGTGGGCGGAGCGGTTCGATGCCTGGGCGGTGGCGGATCACGCCAGCATCGCGGGGCAGAAGCGGCTGGTGGCCGATCCTGCGCGTCTTGCTGATGTTGCGGAGTGGACGACACATCAGAACATCTGGACCCGGCGCGCGGCGCTGGTGATGGCGTTGCCCTGGGCCAAGATGAACCACCCCAAACCCCGCGATCTGGAGATACGGGAAACCGTCCTGGGTTGGGCCGCCAGCTACGTCGATGACCGCGACTGGTTCATCCAGAAGGCGGTGGCATGGTGGCTGCGCGACCTGTCGAAGCATGACGCCGACCGCACCCGCGCTTTCCTGGCGGACCACGGCGCGCGGATGAAACCCTTTGCCCGACGCGAGGCCGCGCGGCACCTGTCCGATCGGGGTTGAACCTGATCAGACGTCCAGTTCCTCGACAAAACGGGCGTTTTCCTGAATGAACTGGAAGCGCAGTTCCGGTTTCTTGCCCATCAATCGTTCCACCAGATCGCCCGTTTCGCCGGGCGCGTCCTCGTCCACGCTGACGCGGATCAGCTTGCGCGTGGCCGGGTCCATCGTGGTTTCCTTCAGGTCCTTCGCGTCCATCTCGCCCAGGCCCTTGAAGCGGCTGACGTCGATCTTGCCGCGCCCACCCAGGCCCTTTTGCAGCCATGTCTCCTTTTCAGCCTCGTCCAGGGCGTAGATCCGGTGCGCGCCCTGGGTCAGGCGGAACAGCGGCGGGCAAGCAAGGTAAAGGTGCCCCTTGTCGATCAGCGGGCGCATCTGGGTGAAAAAGAACGTCATCAGAAGCGCCGCGATATGCGCCCCGTCCACGTCAGCGTCGGTCATGATGATGATCTTGTCGTAGCGCAGATCATCGATGCGGAACTTGGTGCCCATGCCGGTGCCGAGCGCCTGGCACAGGTCGTTGATTTCGGCGTTTTGGCCCATCTTGGCGCTGGCCGCGCCCAGCACGTTCAGGATCTTGCCGCGAAGGGGTAGCAGCGCCTGGGTCTTCCGCTCGCGCGCCATCTTGGCCGACCCGCCCGCGCTGTCGCCCTCCACGATGAACAGTTCCGTCCCGTCGCGGTTGCTGGCGCTGCAATCGACCAGCTTGCCGGGCAGGCGCAGTTTCTTGGTCGCAGTCTTGCGCGCGGTTTCCTTTTCCTGCCGACGGCGCTGCCGTTCCTCGGCCCGCAGGACAAGGTAATCGAGGATCGCGCCCGCCGATTTCGGATCGCTGGCCAGCCAGTTGTCAAAATGGTCGCGGACCGAGCCTTCGACCATGCGCGCGGCCTCGGTCGTGGCCAGGCGGTCCTTGGTCTGGCCGACGAATTCGGGCTCGGAAATGAAGCAGGACACCAGCGCGCAGCCCCCCGCCATCAGATCCTCGCGGCTGATCTGGTCCGCCTTGCGGTTCTTCGCCAACTCTCCATAGGCGCGGATCCCTTTCAGGATCGCCGCCCAGAAGCCCGCCTCATGCGTGCCGCCCTCGGGCGTTGGTACGGTGTTGCAGTAGGACTGGATGAACCCGTCGCGCGCGGGCGTCCAGTTGATCGCCCATTCCACCGATCCGGGCACGCCGAACTTGTCGCGGAATTCCACGCGTCCGGCAAAGGGCCGTTCTGAATAGGTGGCATGACCGGTGAGTTGCTCGCCAAGGTAATCGGCAAGGCCGCCGGGAAAGTGGAATGTCGCCTCCATCGGCGTGTCGCCGTCGGGGATGGCAGATTTCCATCGGATCTCCACCCCTGAGAAAAGATAGGCCTTGGATCGTACCATCCGCATCATCCGCGCGGGCTTGAACCGATGGTGGCCAAAAATCTCTTCGTCGGCGTGGAAGATGACCGTGGTGCCCCGTCGGTTGGGCGCAGGGCCGACCTTTTGCAACGGGCCCTGCGGCACGCCGCGGCTGAATTCCTGCACGTACAACTCGCGGTTGCGCGCCACTTCGACCCGCATGTGATCCGACAGCGCGTTCACCACAGATGCGCCCACCCCGTGCAACCCGCCCGAGGTCTGGTAGGACTTGCCCGAGAATTTTCCGCCCGCATGCAGGGTACAAAGGATCACCTCCAGCGCGGATTTGCCGGGAAACTTCGGGTGCGGATCGACCGGAATGCCACGGCCGTTGTCGCGGATGGTTACGGAATAATCGGCGTGTAATTCCACCTCGATCCGCGTGGCGTGGCCCGCGACGGCCTCGTCCATGGAGTTGTCCAGCACTTCTGCCACCAGATGGTGCAGCGCGCGTTCGTCGGTGCCGCCGATGTACATGCCGGGGCGCTTGCGGACAGGCTCCAGCCCCTCAAGTACCTCGATGGATGAGGCATCGTAGACGGCGCTGGCGCCGGTAAGCAGATCGTTTGCCAAGGGATGCTCGTGCTCGTTTGTTTGTTGACCTGGATTAAAGCAGGAAAGCGGGGGGTGGGGCAACCGCCATCGGCGTCGGCGGGTCGCTGCCGCGGGTGGTGTGGCGCGCGCGCCTGTGACTGGCCTTTGGGAACGTCGGGCGATAAGCAGATGCGCATGAAGCGTGGTCTGTGCACTGTGGCGGCGGGGATATTGGCGGGCGGTCAGGTGGCCGCCCATCCGCACGTCTTCGTCGATACCGGGTTGCAGGTAATCTTCGACGACGCGGGGCAGGCGAGCGCCGTTCGCGTGGTCTGGGTCTATGACGAACTCTACTCGATGTTCGTGCTCGATGATCTGGGGCTGGATCAGGAATTCACGGGCATGTTGACCGACGAGGAGCGGGCAAAGCTCACCGGCTTCGACATGAACTGGATCGAAGGGTACGACGGCGATGTCTACGCGCTGGCGGGCGAGGTGCCGGTCGGCCTGTCGGCGCCATCGGACTGGACGGCGGAGCTGCGCGAGGGGCGGATCATCACCACCCACCTGCGCAGCCTCGACGCCCCCGTTGCGCCGCAGGACGGCGCGCCGCTGATCTTTCAGGTCTACGATCCGAGCTACTACACCGCCTATCACATCGCGCTCGATCCGGTCCTTGAAGGGCGTTCGGATTGCGAGGCCCGCATTTTCGAGCCCGACCGCACCGCGGCCAGCGAGATCCTCGAGTCTGCGCTGGCCGAATTGCTGGCCACGGCCGAACAATACCCCGAGGACGAATTCCCCGCTGTGGGCGCCGCCTTTGCCGAGGAGGTGCGGCTGACATGCCCGCCCGCGTCCTGACGCTGGTGGGGGTTGCGGTGGCCCTTGGGATGTCGGCGCTGTGGTTCACGGGTGGGCTTGATGACCTCGCCCGTTGGGCTGCCGCGCGCCAGCGCGAGGTTCAGAACGCGATGGCCGGCGCGCTGCGGGCGCTGCGCGCGGCTGAGCCGGGTGCGCTTCTGGCGCTGATGGCGGTCGCCTTTACCTATGGCTTTGCCCACGCCGCCGGGCCGGGCCACGGCAAGGTGGTGATCGGCGGGTACGGCATGGCGCGCCGGGTGCCAATCCTGCGGCTTTCCGCCATCGCGCTGGTGTCCAGTCTGGCGCAGGCAACCACTGCTATCGCGCTGGTCTATGGCGGTGTCTTCTTGCTGAACTTGTCGCGCGAACATGTCGTCGCCCTGGCCGAAGTGCAGTTGGCCTTCGTCGGACATGTCCTGATCGGACTGATCGGGCTATGGCTGGTCTGGCGGGGCCTTCGTGGGCTGATGCGCCAACGCGCGCCGTGTGCCGTTGTGACCGCTGGTGGTCGCCATCACAATCGCGACGATATCTGTGACCATTGCGGCCATCGCCATGCCCCCTCCATCGATGAGGTTGCGGCCATGACGAACTGGCGCGAGGCGGCGGCCATCGTCGCCGGGATCGCGGCGCGCCCCTGCACCGGGGCGCTGTTCCTTCTGGTCCTGACCTGGCGCATGGGGCTGGAGGCAGCCGGGATCGCGGGGGTCTACGTCATGGGCCTGGGTACGGCGGCGGTGACGGTGGCGGTTGCGACAGCATCGGTTCTGGTGCGCGAAGGGGCCCTGGGCACGGCGGGTCGGCTGGTAGGGCTGCGCGCGGCGCTTCCGGTGCTGGAACTGGCGGCCGGCGCGGTGATCGCCTTCATCGCATTCCAGTTGGCGATACGCACGCTCTGACGGTGCTTGCCGGGTCTGACCGGCTGGGCTAAGCCGGCCCGTCATGTCGGAGACCCTGACATATCGCCAGCACGTTCGTGCGACGCTGGTACTTGGCCTGCCGCTGGTCGGCAGCCACATGGCGCAATTCGCGTTGCACCTTGTCGATACGGTGATGCTGGGCTGGTATTCGGTGGAGGCGCTGGCGGCGGTGGCGCTTGGGGCGAGCGCGTTCTTCACTGTATTCATCCTCGGCTCCGGCTTCGCGCTGGCGGTGATGCCGATGGTGGCCAGCGCCGTTGCTGCCGGTGAGACGGTAGAGGTGCGGCGCGCGACGCGCATGGGACTGTGGCTGTCGGTGCTGTTCGGTGTCGCTGTTTTCCCGGCCTTCTGGTGGTCGGGGCCGATCCTTCTGGCGCTGGGGCAAGTGCCCGAGATCGCGCAACTGGGGGAAGATTACCTGCGCATTGCCGGGCTGGGGATGGTGCCGGCGCTGCTGGTTATGGTGCTGAAAAGCTATCTGGCGGCTCTGGAGCGGACGCAGGTGGTGCTGTGGACCACGGTGGCCGCCGTGGGTCTGAACGTGGTGGTCAACTGGGCCTTGATCTTCGGCAACTGGGGCATGCCCGAATTGGGTGTGCAAGGCGCGGCCGTGGCATCTGTTGTGGTGCAGACGGTCACCCTTATGGTGCTGGCCGTCTATGCCGGGCTTCTGCCCTCTCTGCGGGAACATTACCTGTTTACAAGGCTTTGGCGGCCGGACTGGATGGCGTTCGGGCAGGTATTTCGGTTGGGCTGGCCGATCGGGCTGACCGGCTTGGCGGAGAGCGGGTTGTTCGCGGCGTCGGTGGTGATGATGGGGTGGATCGGAACGCAGGAGCTGGCGGCGCATGGGATCGCCATCGAGATCTCGGCGATGGCCTTCATGGTGCATCTGGGGCTGTCCAATGCCGCGACGGTGCGGGCTGGGCGAGCTTCGGGGCGCAACGACATGATCGGATTGAGAAAAGGCGCCGTGGCGGCGATCAGCCTTTCGACCGGGTTCGGGGTGGTGACCATCGCCGTCTTCCTGCTCCTGCCGGAGGTTCTGATTGGGGCCTTCCTGTCTCCGGATGATCCGCAACGCCTGGATATCATTGCGATTGGTGTGGGGTTTCTGGCGGTGGCGGCGCTGTTCCAGTTTGCCGATGCAGCGCAGGTGATGGCGCTGGGCCTGCTGCGCGGCGTGCAGGACACGAAACTGCCGATGCTCATCGCGTCGGTCAGTTACTGGATCATCGGGATACCGGCGAGCTATCTGCTGGGAATCCATATGAAATTGGGCGGTGCGGGGATATGGGCCGGGCTGGTTCTGGGGCTGGTCTGCGCCGGCGTGGCGCTGATGTGGCGATTCTGGACCGGGCCGGCACGGGGCTGATCCGCCGCAGAATCCAACGTATGCTTTACATATGTTTTGCGTGCATCTCACGTGCATACGTCGATGCGCACCCTGGCGGGATTACGCTGCCAGATAAGATGACTACGCAGAATAGGCTCACTATAGCATATTCGCTATATAGCAAATTCGCTATGATGCGCGCTGCGCCTTGATCTGGATCATGGCGTGACAGGTTCCCCTGGGTCAGCTTTCATGTGGGGAGGACCGCAAATGGAGCACATGGAGAGGATCGACAAGCACATCCAGCTGGTGACCCGGATGAGCGATACGGTCGGGGCCGATCTGGCCGCCGCCTTGGCCGACAATCGGCTGACCGGCGAGCAGTATCGCGGCGCCGTGCTCCGTTGCACCGCTTGCGGGCACGAGGACGCCTGCGCCGACTGGCTGAAGGACCACGAGGCCGGGGCCGAGGCACCGCCCGACTATTGCCGCAACGCAGACCTGATCACCCGGCTGGCCGAGGGCTGATCAGCCCCGCTCTTCGGCGTAGATCAGGTTGCTGCTGTAATCGGTGATCGTGATGGCGCATGCGCCTGCGCGCACCGGGCGCAGACGGGCCAGCAGCGCCTGTGCCAGTGGCCCTTGGGCCGTGGTTCCGCTGGGGCACCGGTCCACCGTGGCCAGCGAATAGCCGCGCCCGGCCAGGCAGCGCTGGAAATACTCCTGCCGCAGATCGGCGTTGGCATCAAAGGAATAGACCTCTCCGGGCACCCATTCGCTGGGCTCGATGTAGCAGTTCTTGCCGTCGCGGTCGCAATACCGGCGCGCAGGGATCCAGTAGCCGGGGCGCTGGCGCACCTGCGTGTTGACGGGGATATTCCGCGTGGCCTCCACCTGGCACTGGAAGATGTCGCGGTCGGCCTGTGCCGGGGCGGTGTCGGCGCGGTAGGCATAGGTCGTGGTGCCGGGGCCGCAGGCCGAGAGCGCGAGGAGCAGGGCCAGGGAAGCGGCGAGCCGGGACATGGCGGAGGCCTTTCGTGGTGCAATGACTAAGGGTCGCACAAGCGCAGAGAGTCGGGCAAGAGGCCCGCGCGTTCAGGGCGCAAATCAGTAAGGACGCAGAAGCCAGTATCTCTTTTCCAGTCTTGCCGAGGGATACTAACCTGCTTGACCCAGCTCCCGTATTTTGTTTGAACACCGCAAATAGAAAGCCAGATAGGGGTCGACTATGTAGTTCGGCCTGAACAATGTGTTCAGCCTGTTGTGAGGACCTGATGCCGCCGATCTGGAGCGGTTTGGGCAGCGAGGATTTCGGGTATGATCAGCGCAA
>JAWLCA010000002.1:0-236006 GCA_041687395.1 Paracoccaceae bacterium
CAGCTGGCTGATCACACTGCTCCGAGCGTTCACGCGAAGCACCGGGAGCCGTCCTGCACTGCAAATCGCAGCCTGATATCATTGTTCCGGATGATCTCAGTATCTGTCGCAGCCGCACCCTGTACGCGGCCACTTCCGCGTCGGTCATATTCTACCCCCTCGAAACCTGTTCAACTTGGCCTTCCGGTTCTATGTGGATACACTATGATTGGTGTCGAGGGAGGAAACCATGCCGCAGCGACGCGCAAGACTGGCGCAGGTGGATCCGGTCTGGGACCGCATTTGCGGTGAGGCTGCCGCGGCCGTCCGTGACGAGCCGCTGCTGGGCGGTCTGATCCATTCCGGCATCCTGCATCATCCGACGTTGGAGCGCGCGCTTGCGTTCCGATTCTCGTTGAAGCTTGCCTCGGGCGAGATGAGCGAGCAGATCCTGCGAGAGATCGCGGATGAGGCTTATGGCGCGGAACCCGCCATCGGGCAGGCCGCGCGCGCCGATCTGGTGGCCGTGTTCGAACGTGATCCGGCCTGCCACCGTTTCCTGCAGCCGATTCTGTTCTTCAAGGGCTTTCAGGCTGTTCAGGCCTATCGTATCGGCCACTGGCTTTGGACCACGGGCCGGCATGACCTGTCCTATTTCATCCAGATGCGGGTGTCCGAGGTCTATGGCGTCGATATTCACCCGGCTGCGCGCATCGGCCGTGGCATCATGATCGACCATGCCCATTCCATCGTGATCGGCGAGACCGCGGTGGTGGGCGACAACGTGTCGATGCTGCATTCGGTGACGCTGGGCGGAACCGGCAAGGAAGATGGCGACCGCCATCCGAAGATCGGAGATGGCGTGCTGATCGGGGCGGGGGCCAAGGTGCTGGGCAACATCACCGTCGGCCATTGCAGCCGGATCGCTGCCGGATCGGTGGTGTTGCAGGACATACCGCCGATGAAGACCGTGGCCGGTGTGCCCGCCCGCGTCGTGGGCGAGGCCGGGTGCGAGCAGCCGTCGGTCATGATGGACCAGTTGATCCACGGCGCATCGTGAGAACGCGCTAGCCGGACGTTATCGTGAGAATTTCGTTCGATGGAGCGGGTAGCGGGAATCGAACCCGCGCGTTCAGCTTGGGAAGCTGACAGGCTACCATTACATCATACCCGCGCGAGGGCGGAGATAGCATTTCCCCGCTGGCCCCCGCAAGGGAGATTCATCCCCTTGCAGCGCGGTCGCGAAGAAGCAGCGCGGCGATCCAGCCAGCAACGAAGCCGCCCAGGTGCGTCTCCCACGCAAGAACCCCATCCATCGCCCAGTACATGATCAGGTTGAGCAGGATGAGCCCGGCCACCCCGGCGGCGACAGGCCACAGGAAGTCCCCCTCGGCGATGCGGTCAAGCCAGTCCCAGGCGAGCCAGGCACCGACAAGCCCGAACAGCGCCCCCGACGCGCCGACCATCGGCTGCGACGTGGTCCCGATCAGCGCAAAGCCCGCGGCCCCGCCCAGAAGCGAGGCGAGGTAGACCCAGACGAATCCGGTCTGACCCGCGCGTACGATCACCCCGATCCCCAGAGAGAGCAGCGTGACCATGTTCACCGCCATGTGGGACAATCCCGCATGCAGGAAGCTGTAGGTCGCGAACATCGTTACCGGCTGCGCGGTGTAGTTCGGTCGCCAGTCGTGCAGCAACCCGATCCAGAAGCCGCCGTTCAGATAGGCCAGCGTGCGCCAGCGCCGAGTTCCCCAGTACCCGCGGTCGGCGCCTTGCAGCAGCAGTTCCACGAAAACGCAGACGACCAGGATGCCCAGAAGCCAGCCGTGGCTGCGGCACCACGCCAGCGCGTTCGCGGTCGCCGTGTTGGCCTGACGCTGCATGCGGAATCCTTGCTTCGACCGAATGAGAAAGGCAAGGGCCGCAATGGCTTCCCTTGCCGGCCGCGGCTGCCTAGGGTGCGCGAGAAAGCAGCGGGCGGGGCGGAGAATGGCCGAAATCGACCACATGCGGGACCGGGCGCAGCGGATATTCGCTGCTGGCGTCGAGGCGGCCGATCCGGGTGCGGCGGTGGCGCGCGCGCTGGCCCGAGATCGCGGCGGCTGGCGGCAGGTGATCGCGGTGGGGAAGGCTGCGCGCGGCATGACGGCGGCGGCGCTGCAGGTGCTGGGTCCGATCCCCGCGCTGGTGGTCACGAATTACGAGAATGCGGCGCCCTTGGCAGGGGCCGAGGTGCTGGCCGCGGGCCATCCGGTGCCCGATGCGGCGGGAGAGGCGGCGGCGCGCGCGGTCGAGGCGCGGCTGGCTGAAGCGTGCCTCGGCGACCGGGTGCTGATGCTGATCTCCGGCGGCGGCTCGGCGCTGCTGCCCGCGCCGGCTGATGGCCTGACGCTGGCGGACAAGGCGGCTGTGAACCGGCTGCTGCTGGCGAGTGGAGCCGACATCACCGAGATGAATCTGATCCGGCAGCAGCTCTCGCGGCTGAAGGGCGGGGGGCTGCTCAGGGCGGCGGCGCCGGCGCAGGTGACGGCGTTGATCCTGTCGGATGTGGTGGGTGACGATCTGCGGGTCATCGCATCCGGTCCCACGGTGGCGCCGATCGGAACGGCGCATCAGGCGCGGGCGGCGCTGGACGCGCTCGGGTTGTGGGACAGGTTGCCCGGCGCGGTGCGGCGGCATCTGGAACGCGCGGTGGAGCCCGCGCCCCTGCCGGAGGCGGAGAACCGGTTGATCGGGTCCAACGCGATCTCGGTCGCGGCCATGGCCGGTGCGGCACCAGGGGCGCGGGTGGTGGAGGCGCCGCTGGTGGGCGACGTGGCGGACGCGGCGGCGCGGATCTGGAACACGGCCGGCGGGCCCGGCACCTGGTTGTTCGGAGGTGAGACGACGGTGGTGTTGCGGGGCGAGGGGCTCGGCGGGCGCAATCAGGAACTGGCGCTGCGGGTCGCGCTGGAAGCCGAGGCGCGGGGTGTGGCTGGGCCCTGGGTCTTTCTGTCGGGGGGCACCGACGGGCGGGATGGGCCGACCGAGGCGGCGGGGGGGATCGTCGATCCGGGCAGCCTGGACCGGATGCGAGCGGCGGGGGTGGAGCCTGCGGAGCTACTTGCCCGGAACGACAGCCATGCGGCGCTGGCGGCCTCGGGCGATCTGCTGGTCACAGGGGCGACAGGGACGAATGTGGCCGATCTGCAGGTGCTGATCCGGGGGTAGCGGCCCCCTTGTCCACGGTTGTCCACGCGTGGACAGAATCACAAGCCATTGAAAAGGCTGTCTTCTGCTATTTTTCTTTACCGGATTTTGACCCCGGGCAAGGAGATCCGGCCGGTCTAGCGTCGGGCGGTGCGCTGGTTTGCGGCGCCGCGGACGACGACCTGACGCACGTCGTCAAGGCGCGTATTGGGGATGAAGGCTGCGGCCGTGAGTTCGCGGGACTGTGGCGTTCCGGCGGGCGTGGGCGTGCGCGGCGCGGCGATGCGGAAGGTATAGGTCATCACCCCGTCGACCGCGCGGCCATCGTTTTCGGCCACCAGCTCGGCGTCCCACCAGCCCTGATTGGGCGGCAGGGCGGCGGCGCGCACGACCGCGCCATCGGGCGTGCGTTCGACGCTGAGGTCGGTGATCTGCTGGGCCACGGCGCGGTTGTCGATCTCTGCGGGGCCGCCCACCGCCAGCGTGGTCGGTTCCTCGGCCGAAGACCCGAACCAGTTGAACGGATTGAACCGCGAGTCCCGCACCGTGCCGCAGGCACTGAGCGTCAGCGTGACCGCAAGCGCGGCAAGCAGCGGCTTCGACATGGTTGGCCCCTCGTTCGCTTTGCCCTTGGGTAGCCCATTGCCGCGGCGTTGAAAAGCCGTTCGCCGCATGGACTGGACCTTTGTCTGCCCGCGCCTTAGGTCACAGGACGACAGAGGAGTTCCGCATGGCCAGCCCCGCCTTTGAAGACATTGCCGAGACCTTCGAGTTTCTGGATGACTGGGAGGATCGCTATCGCCATGTCATCGACCTGGGAAAGGCGATGGAGCCGCTGGATGACGCGCTGAAGGTGCCCGCGACCAAGGTCGAGGGCTGCGCAAGCCAGGTCTGGATCGTGCCGCGGATCGAGGGCGACCGGTTCCATTTCCAGGGCGACAGCGACGCGATGATCGTGCGCGGGCTGATCGCGGTGCTGCACGCGCTATACGACGGGCTGACGCTGGACGAGGTGACGCGCGTCGATGCCGGGGCGGAACTGCGCCGGCTGGGCCTGGACGAGCATCTGTCGTCGCAGCGGTCGAACGGATTGCGGGCGATGGTGGCGCGGATCCACGGGCTGGCCGAGCGGGCGGTGGGCTGACGAGCTACCCGCGCCCCCCGGGCCGAAACACCACCCAGCCCTGATACCAGCGGGTCAGCGTGGTCAGAAGGCAGGCGGCGGCGAAGGCATAGGCCAGCACCGCGAACCAGTCGGGCAACAGGCACATCAGCACGAAGAGCGCGATGGTCTCGAACCCTTCGGTCAACCCGCCAAGGTAGTAGATGCCCTTGGCGGGGAAGGCCGCCGACTGCTGCCCCCGCTGCGCCGCGATGATGGCGAAGGCCAGGAAGGACGAACCGGTGCCGACAAAGGCCGCGATCAGCACCGCGGCAGGCAGCGCATTCGCTATCGAGTCGGCCAGCGCGAAGCCCAGCGGCACGAGCGCGTAGAAGGCGAAATCCAGCGTGATGTCGAGGAAGGCGCCGCGATCGGTGGGCCGGGTGGCCCGTGCCAGCGCGCCGTCCATCCCGTCTGCCAGCCGGTTGAGCAGGATCAGCACCAGCGCCAGCGCGTAGGCTTCCGCCCAGAGCGCGGGCACCGCCAGCACCCCCACCACAAAACCCGTCACCGTGACCTGATCGGCGGTAATCCCGCGGGCGGCCAACCGGTCGGCGGGCCGGGCCAGCAGGCGGCGCTGTGCAGGCAGGATCAGCGCGTCGATCATCGGCCGGCGTCGTTCGGGCGCGAGAGACTGATCAGGGGACGCGGTGATGCCATGCTCAGGCAGATAGCGGCTGCCGGGCGGTCCGGCAATTCCCGGTGGCCCCGCTCATCGAAACGTGTGCGGGGCGCGGCGTCAGCGCGTCAGGATCAGGCGGTCGCGGGCGATCTCGATCCGGGCGAAGCGTTGAAGGTAGGTCATGCCGAGCAGCGAAATGTCCATCGGCCCCTCGTTGACCCATGCCATCAGGTCGCGGTCGGTGAATTCGCCCAACTGCACCTCGTCGATGCGCACGCGGGCGGTCCGCACCTCGCCGTTCGCGGTACGCGCGATGCCGGAGTAGCGCAGGGCGTCGGGGTCGAGGCCGATGGCGCGGGCGTCGGCCTGGGAGAGTACCACGTCGGTCGCCCCTGTATCGACGACGAAGCGGATCGGTGTGCCGTCCATCGCGACCGTCAGGTAATAGTGACCGTCGCGTTCGCGCGGCACCTCGATGGTTTCGCCGGTCACGATCACCGACTGGCGCGGGGTGTTGCCCGCCACGTCCTGCCAGAGCACCCAGCCGGCCGAGAGGCCGACGATGATCAGCACCCAGATCAGGAACTGCTGCGCCATCTGCCCCAGCCGCCGACGATTGTTCAACAGGAAATAGCCGCCGACCACCGCCAGCAGCAGGATCAGGTAGAACAGCCGTCCGATGTCGTATTCGTTCATGTGCCAGATATAGGGCCGCGGGCGGGAATTGCAGCCGTCAGGTGCCGCAGAAGGTCTGCCGCACCTCCTCGCCCGGCGCGGGGGGCGCGCGCAGCGGATCGTCGGGTGCGGCGTCAAAGGGGGTATGCAGCGCAGTGTTCAGCGCGTGAAACGGGGCGTAGTCACCTGAGACGGCAGATGAGATTGCCGCTTCAACCTGATGATTTCTCGGGATGATCGCCGGGTTGGTGCGGACCATGGCTGCGCGGGCTTTCGCCTCATCGCGCCCCTCTTGTGCCAGCCGGGCCAGCCATTGCCCGTGCCATTGGTCGAACGCTTCGGGCTCGGAGAATTCCGCGCGCGCGGTGCCATCGGCCATCCCTCGGAAGGTGCGGGTGAAATCGGTGCGCAAGAGCGCCATGCGGCTCAGCAGCGCCTCGATCAGGTCCAGGTCGCCCGGCGCCTCGGTCGCGAGGCCGATCTTGGCGCGGAAGCGGGCGAGCCATTCGGCCTGATAGATCTGGGCGAAGCCGTGGACCACCTCGGTCGCGGCCTCGATCGCGGCGTCGCGGTCATCGCCCATCAGCGGAAGCAGGCAGGTAGCAAGCTGCGCAAGGTTCCAGACCGCGATCTGCGGCTGGTTGGCATAGGCGTAGCGTCCATGGGCGTCGATGGAGGAAAACACCGTCTCGGGGTGATAGGTATCCATGAAGGCGCAGGGGCCGTAGTCGATCGTCTCGCCGCCCACATGGCAGTTGTCGGTGTTCATCACCCCGTGGATGAATCCCAGCGCCATCCACTGCGCCACCAGCCGCGCCTGCGCCGCGACCGCCGCCTGCAGAAGACCCATTGCGCCCCCGGCCTGCGGGTAATGCCGCGCGATCACGTGGTCGACCAGCAGGCGCAGCGCGTCGGTATCCCCCCGCACGGCAAAAAACTGGAACGTCCCCACCCGGATATGGCTGGAGGCCACGCGTGTCAGCACCGCGCCGGGCATCCGGCCTTCGCGGAACACCATCTCACCCGTCTCCACCGCCGCCAGGGCGCGGGTGGTCGGCACGCCAAGCGCCGCCATCGCCTCGGACACCACGTATTCGCGGATCACCGGCCCGATCCAGGCGCGGCCGTCGCCCATGCGGGAAAACGGCGTGCGCCCCGACCCCTTCAGCTGGATGTCCCAGCGGCGGCCATCGGGGCCCACCACCTCTCCCAGCAGCAGCGCGCGGCCGTCGCCCAGCTGCGGCACGAAGCCGCCGAACTGGTGCCCGGCATAGGCCTGGGCCAGCGGCTCGGCCCCGTTGGGCACCGCGTTCCCGGCCAGCATCGCCACGCCCTCAGCGGTTTCCAGCGCGGCCGGGTCCAGCCCCATCTGACGGGCGAGCGCATGGTTCACCGCGATCAGCTTCGGCGCCGCCACGGGTTCCGGCGAAAGCCTGGCGTGGAACCGCTCCGGCAACCGCGCATAGCTGTTGTCGAAGGCGATCCTCATCGCGCCACCCGTTCCAGCGTCGTCGCCAGATCGCCATAGCCCGTCAGCCGCCGCTCATAGCGCAGGCCCAGCCGCGCGGCGCAGTCACGGGCGCGGGCGTCGAGCGCGGGATCATCCGTCTGCGCCTGATAGACCAGCCGGTCGTAATTGCCGAAATACGCCTCGCGCAACTCCGGGTGCCGGTCCAGGCCCATCGGTTTCCAGACAAAGGCATCGAACTGCCGGACCAGGAAATCGGTCAGGTAGAACGCGCCCATCTCCTCCTCGGCCCGGTTGGCAAAGGCCGCGTTGCCCTCGAAGAAGGCATAGCAGTGCGGGCCCTCCACCATTTCCACCCCCAGCGCCGCGCAGGCCGCCTGCAACTGCCCGCCGGTGCCGCAATCGGCATAGACGACAAAGATCGTCTCGTACGCCGCCCGGTGCTTTTCCACCGCTGCCACCACCGCGGGCGTGATCCGGTCGGGCCACAGGTGCAGGTTCGCGGGCAGGCAGGTCAGGTCCATGTGATCCCACCCGTTCGCGGCCTTCAGATCCAGGATCTCGCGCGCCAGCGCCCCGCAGGCGATCAGCAGAATCCGACCTCGGGGCGCCTGCAGCGGCAGCCCGTCCCGCGCCAGCGCGGTGTCGTCGGGAAGCGTCATCGCCGCATCAGCCACAGCACCACCACCGCCAGAAGCGAGACGAGGCCAAGCGCCGGCAAAGCCCCCGGCCCGCCAAGGCCCACCACCGCCCAGATCGTCAGCCCCGCCATCGCGATGACGGTGGCCAGAAGCAGGATCAGGCGGGCAGGGGGCATGCGTCTCTCCATTGCCCATAGGTAGGCACGCGCGCCGCCAGAGTCGAGGCCGCCCCCGCCCCGCCCGGTGCCCTGCAGAATGCGAGAACCGGCGAATCCCCGCCGGGCGGTGAACATGGTAATTTTCCGGGTTGACGGGGTGGCGAATCACTTCTGGGCAAGGAATCGGCCGATCCGGCGGTGCCCGAGGCCCGGATCACGGGGCGCACTCACCCTGTGCGCGTGCAGGATCAGGGGCGGCTGCGGGGATGCTCTCGTCAGGGTTGCAAAATGCGCAGACCCCAAGATTTCCATCAAAAGCTGTGAAAATTTGTGTTAGTTGAATATGTACGCATTCTGACAAGGGGTAAGTGCGATGGACTACAGTTTGAAGAAACTGCTCGCGGCGGGCGGTCTGGCGCTGGCAGTGACAGGGGTTGTGACATTTGGCTCTACCAGCACCGCAGAGGCGATCACGTGTGTTGGAAACAACACCACTGAGTATAATTTGGTCGTTTCGAACACTTCGGCCTGTGGACTGAGCAATAACGATAGCGAGTCCGCCCTCGGTGCTATCCCGGGTGTTTTCGAGGCACCGCCAGCGTGGACCCTCTCGGACAAGAGCGACGATAATGCTGCTGGTGATCCCATCACTCTGTCTGGTTTCGTGACTCAGGCGCAGGGCGGGAACTGGTCGATCAGCGCGTTCCCCGAACTGACTCAGCTTGCCATCGTTCTGAAGGCGGGCCAAACGTGGGCCGCGTTCCTTCTTGAACCTTTCATTACGTCCGGCACTTGGACCACTGACCGGAACTTGTCCCACGCATCGCTCTACTACCGGACCTGCGAAGCTGGCGATCCGGGCTGCGGTGTGAGAGATGAGCCGCCGACCTCCCCGATCCCGCTGCCCGCCGCTGGTTGGCTGCTGCTCGGCGGTCTCGGCGCACTGGCCGCCGTCCGTCGCCGGAAAAAGGCTGCCTGACGCCGCAAGGCTTCATCTGACGCACAACCCCGAAGCCCCGGCGCCCGCGCCGGGGCTTTTGGCTTTCTGGGGCCGCGCCTCACGCCCCGGCCCTGCCCGAGTCTCCCCCGCCCCGGCACTTGGTGCGGGCCGTCGCGGCCGCCAGTGCCCTTGGCCGCACACGGGCTCCGCACACGACCCGCGTGCAGATCCGTCGCAAACCTGCCCCGCAGGCCGTCGCGCCACACGCCGAGATTGCAGTTAACGATCTTTTAACAAACTCCTTCACTCCGCCCGCGGTTCTGCTATCGCTGCCAGGCTATTGCCGTAAATCGTGGATGGATAAGATGACGAGTAATTTCAGGACCACCGCCTGGGCCGCACTGGCCGTGGCGTTCCTTTTCGCTGGGGCAGGCGGTGCCGATGCCCTGACCTGCCAGGCGAACTGGGGCAACCCGAACAACCCCGACAAGCAGCAGACCGGCGTCTACACGCTGGAACTTTCCGGGTCCCATGCGTGCTCGAGTGGCAATGACTCGGTGACCGCGATCGGCAATCTGCCGCCCCCGTTCACCTCGCCGCCGCCCTGGACTTTGGTCGAAAAGAACGACGGCGCGGGCCCCATCGACGGCGCCCTGGTGTCGCTGGTGAACCCGCCGGCGAATGGAGGGACATCGGGCGTCTGGGCGATCTCGGCTTTCCCCGATCTCTACCAGATCGTGATCGTTCTGAAGGCTGGCGACGCCTTCGGCGCCTTCATGCTCAGCCCTTTCACGACCTCGGGGACATGGGCGACCAGCCACGGCCTGTCGCATGTGTCGCTCTACTACCGTCAATGCCAACTGGGCGATCCGAACTGCGCCGAGCGTCCGGACCAGCCGCCCGCCTCGCCCGTGCCGCTGCCCGCCGCTGGCTGGCTGCTGCTCGGCGGTCTCGGTGCGCTGGCCGCCGTCCGTCGCCGGAAAAAGGTTGCCTGACGCCGCAAGGCTTCATCTGACGCACGACACCGAAGCCCCGGCAACCGCGCCGGGGCTTTTTTGTTTTTTCGGGGGCCGCAGTCGCCACGTATGCATCCGACGTATGCACGTCAGAGGCACGTGAACACCGCCATCTGGCTCGCCCCGCCCAGGTCGGGGTGGTGGCCCCCGATGGGCTGCAGCGCCACCGCGTAGCCTTGGCGCCCGCCCACCCCCTCGGCCCACTGCCGAAAGCGCGCGCGGTCCCATTCGAAGCGGTGGCCGGGGTGGCGAAAGCGGTGGGACGGCACGCCAAGCAGTGGATTGAATTCGGAATTCGGCGTCGTGACGATCACGGTCGCGGGTCGCAATGTGACGAACAACGCCCGCTCCAGCGCGGTCAATTCGCCCGGTGGCAGATGCTCGATCACCTCGACCAGCACGGCGCAGTCATGGCCGGACAGCGCGGGCTCCGGCCGCAGGATCGATCCATGCAGCACCGTCACCCGCGCGTCGCCGCCCAGCCCCGCGAGCCGCGCCCGCAGCCGGTCCAGCGCCTCGGCCGACACCTCCACCCCTGTCAGCCGGGTGATTTCGGGCAGGTCCAGCAACCGCACCAGCAAATCCCCCGCCCCACACCCCAGATCCAGCACCGACGCCGCCCCGCTGTCTCTGATCGCGCGCAGCACCGCCGCCAGCCGTTCCTCGTGCAGCCAGGTGGTCATCGGGCGGGCTTTCGCATCAGCGCCACGTCCTTCGCCGGGATCTCGCAGCTCAGCCCGCGGGCGGCGGCGACGTGGGCCAGCGTTTCGGCCCGGTAGAAGACGACATGGGTCGGATCGGCGCGGTAATGCCAGTATGAAAAGCGGGCGTCATCGGTTTGAAAACACGTCATGATCGCCAGCCAGCCGCCGGGGTTCAGCAGGGCCGTCAGCCGGTCAAACTCGGCCGCGGGGTCGTGGAAATGCTCGGCTACTTCGGTGCAGGTGACGAAGTCGTAGGTCCGCGACAGGGGTGCGGGATCGGGGGCGAAGACGGGGTCGTAGGTGGCGGTGGCGTGCCCGGCCTCGGCCAGCATCGCGGCCAGCGCGGGACCGGGGCCGCAACCGTAGTCCAGCCCCACGGCGCCGGGCGGCAGGCGGGCCATCAGCGGGATGGCCAAACGCGCAAGGAAGGCGCGGTAGCGCGGATCGTGCACCTCGTTTTCGTGATGCAGATAGTGGGCGCGTTCGGCCTGCCGCTCGGGCCGGTCGTCGGGGTGCAGGTACGTGCAGAGGCAGGCGTCGCACCGCCTGTAGCGCGCGGTGCCGACGGCAGCGAAGGCGCGCGTCAGGCCGCTGTGGCAGACCGGGCAGGGCGGGACGGGAAAGGGCGTCATGGCGGGCTTATGACAGAGCAGCACGGGCGGGAAAAGCGACCTGCCTCACGGGCCGTCTTTCGCCCCGGATCGTTCATGGGTTAAGTTGCCAGGGACGGCCGGTGCGCGGTCCAGCGGGCAGAGGGGGGCAGATGACGACGGATCCGGTTCAGGACTGGTCGATGCAGCGCCGCGTGCTGCACGTGCTGCTGATCTATGCCGGTGCCTTTGCCTTCGGGCTTGGCGCCAACTGGGTGAAGGTGCCGCTGCCCTGGATGATCGGGGCGATGGTCTTTGCCACCACGGTGCGGATGCTGAACCTGCCATTGCGGATTCCCGCACGGACCCGGCCGTTCGGGCAGGTGCTGGTCGCCTCGTCCGTCGGGCTGTCGTTCACGCCGGATGCGGTAGCGGCGATGGGGTCGCTGCTGGTGCCGATGGTGGGGGCGGCGATCCTGACGATCTTCATCGGTTTCCTTGTCGCCGCGGTGCTGATGCGGATGACCCATGTGGATGTGGTGACCGCCAGTCTGGCGTCGATCCCGATGGGACCGGTGGAAAGTGCGACGCTGGCCCACAAGCACGGCGTGGCGCCGGGGCCGGTCGTGTTTGCCCAGACGCTGCGGATCATGCTGCTGGTGATCCTGATCCCGCCGGTGTTGGTCGCGCTGGATGGCGGCGTGGGCGATCCCGGTGCGGTGCTGCGCGCAATGCCGTGGACGCCAACGGGGGCGCTGTTGCTGGCAAGCTTCGGCTTCGCGGGCGCAATGGCGGCGCGCGCGGTGGGTCTGGCCAATCCGTTCTTCGTGGGTTCCATCGGCGGGGCGGCGCTGGCCGCGGCGTTCAGCCTGCCGATCACCGCTTATCCCTATCCGGTGCTGGTGATCGCGCAGATCTTCCTTGGCGTTTGGCTGGGCGCGGTGTTCGACCGGGCGCTGGTGCGGCGGGCGGGCAGCTTCATCCCGGCCGCGGTGCTGTCGTCGCTGCTGATGGTGGCGCTGTGCGTGCTGATGGGGTTGGGGTTGGTCTGGGTGACCGGGGAGCCCTGGCAGGTGATGATCCTGTCCACCGCTCCCGGCAGCGTGACCGAGATGGCACTGACGGCCAAGATCCTGCAGCAGGGGATCGCGGTCGTGACGGCCTTTCACCTGGTGCGGATTTTCATCATCCTGCCGCTTGCGGGCACGATCATCGGTATCACCGCGCGGCTGGCCAAGCGCTGGCGGCTGGGCGCGGGCGAGGAGTGATAGCCCGGGAGGGGGCGTATGCTGACCAACGCCGAGATCGTGCAACTGACCGAGTTCCGCCACGCGCTGCACCGGCAGCCCGAGGTGTCGGGCGAGGAGGCGGCGACCGCGCGCGCCGTCGCCGCATCTCTGGCGCAGTCGTCGCCCGATGAGATCGTCACGGGGCTGGGCGGCCACGGCGTGGCGTCGGTCTATGACAGTGGGCGTCCGGGGCCATCGGTGATGTTCCGCGCGGAGCTCGATGCCCTGCCGATCGAGGAGATGGGCGTGGTGCCGCATCGGTCGCAGGTGCCGGGTAATGCGCATCTGTGCGGCCACGACGGGCACACGACGATTCTGGCCGGGCTGGGCCTGCTGCTGGGGCGCCAGCGGCCGCCAAGGGGCCGGGTCATCCTGCTGTTCCAGCCGGCCGAGGAAGACGGCTCGGGCGCGGCGCGTGTCCTGGCCGACGCCGCCTTCGCGCCGTTGCGTCCCGACTGGGTCTTCGCGCTGCACAATATGCCCGGCCTGCCGCTGGGCCACATCGCGGTGGCGCCGGGACCGATGAATTGTGCCTCCAAGGGGCTTCGGATCACGCTCCACGGGGGCACGGCGCACGCGGCGACGCCCGAGACCGGGGTGTCCCCGGCGGCTTGTGTGGCCGGGTTGATCGCGGGCCTGGCCGACCATGCGCCCGGCGGCACCTATGGGCCGGATTTCCGAATGGCGACGCTCTGCCACGTCCGCATCGGGGAGCCGGCCTTCGGAATCGCGCCGGGCGAGGCGGAGGTCTGGCTGACGCTACGCACGCTGACCGATGCGGCGCTGGAAGGGCTGGAGCGCCAAATCCGGACCTGGGTCGCTGCCCTCGCCGCGCGGCATGGACTGGCGGTCGGCTTTGCGATCGAGGATCATTTCCATGCCTGCGCCAACGATGCGGATGCCGCCGGTCACCTGCGGCGCGCGGCCGAGGGCGCAGGCCTGCCGCTGACGGACGCCGAACTGCCGATGCGCGCGTCCGAGGATTTCGGGCTTTTCGGGCATCACGCCCCTGCCGCGATGGCGTTGATCGGGGCCGGCACCACGGTGCCGGCGCTGCACGCTGCCGACTATGACTTCCCCGACGCGCTGATCGCCCCCGGTGTGCGGTTGTTCCACCGGGTCATGTCCGATTTGCTTTGACCGGCGGCAGTGTCGTGATCGCGCGATTGCCTTCCTGCCCTGCAACGGTGACACTGACGTTGAAGCCCGATGGGCTGCCCCCCAACGCGGACGAGGACGGATACGGATGATCGCCAATTGGGCATGGTATCTGGACGGGATGCTCAAGAAGGCTTGGGTCCGCGTCGTGGGCTTTGCGCTGCTGGCCGTGCTGACGGCGGCCACGGCGCAGATCGTGGCCCCCTTCGTGCCCGAGACGTTGAGCAGCCGGATCGGGGCGGAAGCGGTCGATCAGGTGCTGGGGATCCTTGCCTCCTCGATGCTGGCGGTGACCACATTCTCGCTTTCCATCGCGGTGTCGGCCTTTGCCGCCGCGGCCAGCGAAGCGACGCCGCGCGCAACGAAACTGCTGCAGCAGGACAATACCACCCAGAATGTTCTGGCCACCTTCCTCGGCGCGTTCGTCTTCAGCCTCGTCGGCATCATTGCGCTTCAGGCCGGGTTGTATGACGGGCGCGGGCGGCTGGTGCTGTATCTGGTCACTGCGGGTGTGGTGGTTCTGGTCGTGGCGGCGCTGTTGCGCTGGATTTCGCATCTGATGTCATTCGGGCGCATGGCAGATACGCTGGACCGGGTCGAGGTGGCCGCGACCCGGGCGCTGGAGAACAGAATCGCCACACCATACCTGTGCGGGTGTCCGCTTGAGGGCGATCCGCCCGCCCATGCCAGGCCGCTGTCGGCGGGAACTGTCGGCTACGTGCAGAATGTCGACATGGCCGCCCTGTCGGAATGCGCCGAAAAGTTGGATGCCGATCTGTATCTGGCCGCGATGCCGGGCACCTTCGTGCATAATGCCGCGCCCCTGTTGATGATCGCAGGGCCAGAGCCCGACGATGAGCAGTGCGCGGCGCTGCGCGACGCTTTTGCCTGCGCGCGCGACCGCACCTATGATCAGGATCCGCGCTTCGGGCTGATCGTCCTGTCCGAGATCGCGTCGCGCGCTCTGTCGCCTGCGGTGAACGATCCCGGCACGGCGATTTCGGCCATCGGGCGGCTGGTCAGGGTGCTGGCGGTCTGGCACGCCCCGCTGGGGCCGCAGGTGCAATATCCCCGCGTCCATGTGCCCGCGATCGCGGCCGAGGATCTGGTGGTCGATGCCTTCAGGCCCATCGCAAGGGACGGCGCGGGGATGATCGAGGTTCAGATCCGCTTGCAGAAGGCGTTGTCCGCAATCGGACAACGCGCACCCGAGGTGTTTCGCGATGCCGTGGCCGCCCTGTCGGCGGAGGCGCTGCGACGGGCCGAGGCGGCGGGCTTGCAGGACAGCGAGCTGGCGGCGCTGACTGACTGCAGGCGCGAGTTGCTGGAAAGGATCGCGCCTGAGAAGCACTCTGAGGCCGATGTTTCGACTGATCCTCGGGGATTCTGATCCTCGCGCGGAACCGTCGCGCATTGGGCCGGGTTGTTTGCGACGTGTCCGGTCGCCGGGTTTGCAGAGAGCAGCTTTGGGAGCGATGGATAAATCGGGGGCAGCAATGGCGGATCGGGCGATGCGGGAAGACGGAAGGTGAGCCGGTCGCCGGCCGCATTTCAAGTGGCCATCGTCGGCGGTGGCCCGCGTGGCCTTGCTGCCAACGAGGCCTTGGTGGCGCGGCGCGTCTCAGGAGCCCGCCTTGCCCTGACGGTGTTCGAGCCGTTCGCAACGCCCGGCGCCGGCCCCCATCATGACCCGGCCCAGACCGCCCTCAACCGGCTGAACATCCCCGTGCGCGAGGTCGAGCTGCCGCCGTCGCCAGTCGGGGGAATCGGGCGCTTCGCGGAGTGGGCGAACGGTGCGTTGCCGGACTGCGGCGCCGACGACTTCCCCGCCCGCGCAGACCTTGGACGGTATCTGGACGAACGGTGGTCCGCGCTTCGCCGCTCCCTGCCCGATGGCGTGACGCTGCACCTCGTTCCTTACGCGGTCACTGCGGCGGCGCGCGGCGAAAGCGGCTGGAGGCTTACGGCCGGGCCGGAGCAACACGGCCCTTTTGGCCAGGTGGCGCTTTGCCTCGGGCATCAGCCGGTTCGCCCGGATCCGCAGTTGCGGCGCTGGCGCGACCATGTCGGTCGGTGCGGCGCGACGTTGATGCACGCGTATCCCAGCGCCGACCTGTGCGAGGCGGCCGCGGGCTGGCGGGGCCGCACCGTCGCGATCCGCGGCCTGGCACTGAGCATGATCGATGTGATGCGCGTCCTCACAGTCGGCCTTGGCGGACGCTTTGAGGACGCACCGGGGGCTGGCAAGTTGCGTTACTGCCGGTCGGGCCGCGAACCGGCGCGAATTCTGCCGTTTTCGCTTGACGGGATCCCGCCCGCGCCGAAACCGGCGGATGCGGTGCTCGACGCGGTCTATGACCTGCGCGGGTATGAGGTGGAGGAGGTCAGGGCCGCGCTGGCGCAGGCCGTCACGCTAGCACCGGATGCGGCGCTGGATGTACTCGCACAAGTGTTGGCGCGCACCTGCGGCCGGGTGCTGACGGGTCTGGGCCTCGCCGGTGGTGCGACAGCAGCGGCCGAGTGGATTCGGGTGGAGATAGAGGGGCCCTCGGGCGAGCACGCCGCGATGGACCGCCCGCCGGCCGAAATCCTTGCAGGCTTCCTTGACATGGCGCAGGGCCTCCGGGTCCCGTCGGCGGGCTATGCGACCGGGCAAGTCTGGCGCAAACTTCAGGACGTGCTGCGAGAGGTCTTCGATCAGGCGCAGGTGCCGCCAGAGACGGCTTCGGCGCTGGTCGGTTTCGACGAGGGGATGAAGCGCTACTCCTACGGCCCGCCTGCGCACTCTGCGGCCGAGATGCTGGCGCTGATCGAGGACGGGTTGCTGGACCTGCGGGCCGTGGACGACCCCGACATCCGGCTGGTCGATGAGGGCTGGTTGCTGAGTGCCGACAGCGGTGAAGCGGCCGCGTCGGTGATGATCGATGCGGTGCTGGCCGCGCCCGATCTGGACCGCTGCTCGGCCCCGCTGGTGGCGCAGTTGCGCGAGCAGGGGCATCTGTTCCCGGTCGCCGAAAAGCTGGGGGCCAGGGTTTCGGCGACAGGCCGGGTGCTGGACCACAAGGGCAGGGTCGTCCCCGGCCTGTCGCTTATGGGCCGGCTGGCGATCGGCAGCATCATCGCCGCAGACTCCGTCAACGACTGTTTCGGCATCGTGACCGCGCATTGGGCGGATGCCGTTTTGCGAGCGGCAGATCAGGGCGTAGCGGCTGGTTAGTGCGACGTTTGCGACGTGATTGCCGCACATGCGAATACGGGGGGTGACCCCCGATGCGGGAAGCAGCTAGAAGGTGCCCTGTACCGGCAGCCAGTCCTTTGGGACGATGCAACCGAAAGTGCCTCACGTGCCCCACGACCACAGCCCTTCTGCAAACGAGACGCCCACGCACGATAGCGAATTCACCGATCTGCTGCTGACGGCGATCACCGTCGTCGGCATGGTGGTCGGTGCGGTGGCCTATCTGATGGGCCAGTCCCATATCGCCAATGCGGGCTTCATCGCCGTCTATCTGGCCGGTGGGTTGCCTGCAACGGCCCGCGCCCTGACCAGCCTTTGGCAGGAGCGGATCCTGGATATCGACCTGCTGATGGTGATCGCCGCCATCGCGGCGGCCGCCGTCGGTGCCCCGATGGAGGGGGCGGTGCTGCTGACGCTGTTCAGCATGTCCACCACGCTGGAACACCGCGCGATGGGGCGCGCGCGGCGGGCAGTCGAGGCGCTGATGGAGTTGCGCCCCGATACCGCGCTGATGCGGCGGGGGGAGGACGTGGTCGAGGTGTCCTCGGGGTCGTTGCAGCCGGGCGACGTGGTGATCCTGCGTCCCGGCGCGCGCGTCCCGGTGGATGGCGAGATCATCGTGGGCGAGGGGTCGCTGGACGAGGCCACGATCACCGGAGAGTCGATGCCGGTGCACAAGAAGCCCGGCGCGCAGGCCTTCGAGGCGACGGTGAACCTCAACGCCGTGCTGGAAATGCGGGTCACGCGCGGCACCGGGGAAAGCACCGTCGCGCGGATGATCAAGCTGGTGACCGAAGCGCAGGCCGCGCGCGCACCGTCGGAACGTTTCAGCGAATGGTTTGGTCAGCGCTACACGGTGGCCGTGCTGGTCGGCTCGATCGTGGCCTTCGGGGTGTTCCTGTGGCTGGGGCGCGAGACGCAGGATGCGCTGTATCGCGCGGCCACGCTGCTGGTCGCGGCCAGTCCTTGCGCGATCGTCATTTCGGTTCCGGCGGCGATCCTGTCGGGCTTGTCGGCGGCGGCTCGCGGCGGGGTACTGTTCAAGGGCGGCGCCGCGCTGGAAACGCTGGCGGCCGTGCGGGCATTCGCCTTCGACAAGACCGGAACCCTGACCACCGGCCGCGCCGAGGTCGTTCGCGTGGTGCCGATCACGATGCCAGAGGACGAATTTCTTGCCCGCCTTGCCGGGCTGGAGGCGCATTCCGAACACCCCATTGCCGACGCGATCCGCCGTGAAGTGGCGGAGCGGGGGATCACGCCTGTCACCGTTGCCGACGCCAAGGCGTTTCCCAGCGAAGGGATCGTCGGGGAAGATGGCGCGTCGCCGATCTGGGCGGGCAATCCGCGCATGGCGGCACGGATGGGCGCGGATCTGCACCTGCCGAAACTGGCGGATCTGGTGTCCGAGTCCCAGACGGTCGTGTTTCTGGGGCGGGGAGATCGCGTCCTGGGGGCTGTGAGCGTCGCGGATCAGCCGAGGGAAAGTTCTGCCGCAGCGCTGAAAGCGCTTCGCGAGGCCGGGGTGGCAGAGATCGCCATGATGACTGGTGACCGGCGGCCTGTGGCCGAGCGCATCGGGGCAGAACTCGGGCTGCGGCCAGACGAGATCCACGCCGACCTACTGGCCGCGGACAAGGTCGACCTGATCAGCAGTATCGCCGCCCGCGGGAAGGTGGCCTTTGTGGGTGACGGGGTGAACGATGCCGCCGCGCTTGCCCGCGCGGACGTGGGCATCGCCATGGGTGCTGCGGGCAGCGAGGTGGCGCTGCAGGCCGCCGACGTGGCGCTTCTTTCCGAGGACATGACCCAACTGGCCGAGGCGCACCGGCTGGCCCGGCGGACGGCGCGGATCATCCGGCAGAACCTGATCTTTGCCATGGGGGCGATGGTGGTGCTGGTGACGGGCGCGCTGTTCTTCGAACTGCCGCTGCCGCTGGCCGTGATCGGCCACGAGGGGGGCACCGTGCTCGTGGTGTTGAACGGCCTGCGGCTGCTGACCGATCCGATCCGCAAGGCCGCAGGCTGACACCCTATCCGGCGCTGTCAGGCCACTGGCCGCGCGCCTGAAGCTCCTCGCGGATCATCTTCTTGGTGATCTTGCCATAGGCCGATTTGGGCAGCGCCTCCCAGAACACCACCGTCCGCGGCACCTTGTACCGCGCGATCCGGCTGCCCAGCCATGCCAGCAACGCCTCTGCATCCGGCGTCGTGCCTTCCCGCGGGACGCAGACGGCAAGGCCGACCTCGCCCCAGACCGGATCCGGTGCGCCGACCACCGCCACTTCAGAGATGTCGGGGTGGGTCAGCAGCTTTTCCTCGATCTCGCGCGGGTAGATGTTCGACCCGCCAGAGATGTACATGTCCGATGCGCGCCCGGTCAGGTAGACGAAGCCCTGGTCGTCCATGTGGCCCAAGTCGCCGGTCAGAAACCAGCCGTTGCGAAAGCTCTTTCTGTTTGCGTCCGCGTTATCGAAGTAGCCGGCAAAGACCGCCGGACCGATCACCGCGATCTCTCCGGTCTCGCCCGGCGCCACCTCGTCGCCCTTTTCGTTCTGGATCTGAACCTGCATGCCGGTGCGGGCGAAGCCGCAGGTGCCGATCCGCATGCGGTCGTCATCGATGTGGTGATGGGCCGGCGGCAGGACGGTGATGTTGCCGGTGACCTCCCCTAACCCGAAATACTGAACAAGAACGGGGCCCAGCTTTTCCAGCGCGCGGATCTGGTCGGCGCGGTACATCGGCGCGCCGGCGTAGATGACGTAGCGCAGGCTGGAGTGGTCGTGCTGGTCCACCGCGGGATGCTCCACCAGCAGCTTGACGATGGTCGGCACGGTGAATGCATTGGTCACGCGCCATTTCTCGATCAGCGCCCAGACCTCGGCCGGGTCGAACTTCTCGCCCCCGGGCAGGATGGTCTTCACACTGTGGGCCACCTGCGCCAACTGATGGATACCCGCCCCATGCGACAGCGGCGCGACGACGATCGAGGCATCGCCCGGCCCCGTCCCGGGCATCAGGTCGCACAGGTGGTTGGTGACGACAAAAGCCAGTTGCCCATGGGTCAGCATCGCCGCTTTGGGCCGGCCTGTCGTGCCCGAGGTGAAGAAGAACCACGCCGGATCGTCGCGCTGCACGGCAACCGGCACGGGCGTCTGGCCCATGTGCCTGGCGACGATCGCTTCGTAATCCTCGGCGAAGGCGGTCTTGCCGATGGCGACGGTGAAGCCGATCTGACCAGCGCAGGCTTCGGCATGCCCGGCAAACCGGGCGCCACAGATCAGCCCGCGCGCTTGCGACGAGCCAGCAAGCCATGCGACCTCTTCCGGCGACTGCCGGAAGTTTGCGGGCACCCAGACCGCACCCACGCGTAAGCAGGCGAACATCGCCTCGAACATCTGGTTGCAGTTGGCAGACTGGACAAGGATCCGGTCGCCCTTTTGCACCCCGAAGTCGTGCACCAGCGCATGGGCAAAGGCCGTCGACCGCGCCTCGATCTCGGCCCAGGTCCAAGTGGAGTCGCCCCAGACAAAGCCTATCTGATCCCCGTGCCTGCGGGCGCTATCGGTCAGGAACTGCGACAGGTTCATCACCCGGGTGGAGATCGGCGTCACCCCCTGCGACAGATCGATGGTCATTTGTCCCTCCTTTCCGCCTTGGCCGTCCGGCTCTCGTGGGTTTGCGCCAGGCGTTTCTCGATTTCTGCGGCCTCTGCCTTCAGCCGCGCGACAAGTTCCGCGCGGCGCGGCGGTTTCATCCGGCTTTCAACGGCGGCCAGAGACACTGCCCCGGCTAGGGTGCCGTCAGGCCCATGCAGCGCGATGCCGATGCCCCACGAATCCTCAAAGATCAGGCCGGGGTTCAGCGCGTAACCCTCGCCCCGCGTGCGGGCGACGCAATCGCGCAGGACTGCGGGCGGCAGCTTCGGATAGTTTTCGTGCAGGATTTTGGTATTGGCGTTCAGCGCTGCCTCGACATCGGCATCCGGAAGGGCAGCCAGCATCGCCAGCGACCCGGCACCGACGCCCAGGGGGTGCTCCGCGCCCGGCATCAGCGCATAGGTGCGGATCGGGTGGGGGCCATCCTCGCGGTGCAGGCAGACCGCGGAAGCCCCGCGCCGGACCGAGACGAAAGCGGCATCCCCCGTCTCGCGCGCCAGGCGCTGCAGGCTGTCCATGGCGAGTGACACCAGCCCGTTCCTGCCCTGCGCCTGCGTGCCCAGCACGAAGGCTTGTGCCCCCAGGTGATAGGACCGCGTCGCCCCGTCCTGCTCCACCAGCCCGGACCGTATCAGGGCCAGCAACAACCGGCGCACCGTGGCCTTGTTCAGCCCCGACCGGGCGACCAGTTCGGACAGGGCGATTCCAGCGGCGGAGTGGCGCCCGATAAGCCCCAGAAGCGCCAGGGCACGGTCCACGCTTTGCGCGCCGCTGAGCGGTGGATGGCCGTTCCGAAGTTCCACGATATGAACCTTTGCCTTGCCGATCCGGCGGAAACCCGCGCCGAACACGGAACCACTCTGATTTTCCCGGCGCTGATTGACAAGTTCTTCTTGTAACATGCCCTGTTTTGCGGTCCATCATGTGGACGCGTGCCGTGCAAAATCTCGGCGCCGACCGGATGCCCCGGACAGAGGGCAGGAGTGATGAGGAGGATGACGAGATGAAATTCGCCAGATTCAACGGCGTCGCGTTGGCCGCGGTGGTTGCCGGCAGCCTGACGCTTGGCGCGGCGGCGGCAGAGACCCTGCGCCTGTCGCACAACACCGGGGACACGACCACCTGGCACCAGGGGGCCGAGAAGTTCGGCGAACTTCTGGCCGAAAAGACCGGCGGAGAACTTGAGGTTCGGGTATTCCCCAACGCGCAGCTTTCTGGCGGCGACCAGATGCGCCAGGCCGAGATGGTCGGGCGCGGCGCACTTGATCTCGTGGTGACCTCTGCGATCAACGTGACGCCGCTGGTGCCCGAGATGGCGGTGTTCTCGCTGCCCTATCTCTATGCCAACTACGATCAGGTCGACGCGACCACCCAGGGCGCGCCGGCAGAACTGCTGTCCAACATCCTGCTCGAAAAGGGCATCGTCGTCCTGGCCTGGGGTGAGAACGGGTTCCGCGAGGTGACGAACAACACCCGTCCGATCCGCTCGCCCGAAGACATGCGCGGGCTGAACATGCGCGTGGCAGGTCCGATGTACATCGACGTGATGAACGCGCTGGGCGCCAACCCGCAGCAGATGCAGTGGGGCGAAACCATGTCGGCGCTACAGCAGGGCGTCGTGGACGGGCAGGAAAACCCGATCGGCGCGGTGATCATCCCGCAGCAGGTCTACGAGGTGCAGAAATATCTTACGGCCTGGCACTATTCCTATGACCCGGTATTCCTGGGCATCTCCAAGGCCAAGTGGGATAGCTACGATGCCGACATGCAGGCCAAGGTGCGTGAGGCGGCGCAGGAGGCGATGGCCTACCAGCGCCAGATCACGCGCGAGGGCACGGCCAAGGGCATCGACTTTCTGCGCGAAAAGGGCATGGAGGTCTATGAGCCGACGGCCGAGGAACTGGAAGCCTTCCGCGCGGCCACCCAGCCCGCCTTTGACCAGTGGGCAGAGCGTGTGGGCCCCGAGATCGTGAACGCCTTTCAGGAAGCGATCGCCGCGACAAACTGATCCGGACCAATGATTGGCGCGGCCCCGCGGGCCGCGCCGCTGCCTTTCGACGGGGGCGTCATGGCGTTCATCCTGCGCGACGCGGAAAAAATCATCTGCGCGATCCTTTTCCTTGGCATGACCCTTCTGGGCTTTGCCAATGTCGTCGTGCGCTACGGCACCAACCTCTCGCTGGCGGCGACCGAGGAACTGCTCACCAACGGCTTCCTTCTGCTTACCGTTTTCGGCGCGGCGCTGGCAGCCCGGCGGGGCGAGCATCTGGCGGTCACGCTGGTGCATGACATGTTGCCGCGCGTGCTTTGGGTTCCTGTCCTGCTGCTCTCGGTCGCGTTGTCGCTGGGCTTGTTGGCGATGTCGGCGTGGTTCTCGTGGGAATCCCTTGCCAACCTGTATGGCAACCGGATGCGATCCTATGCGCTGGGTATTCCGGCCTGGTATTATCAGGCGGCAGTGCCTTTCGGCTTCGCCCTGATCATCCTGCGGTATCTGCAACATTCGATCGAGGTTCTGCGCGGTCGCGCGACCCGAGAGATCCCCGATGTCTGACCTTCTCGGCATTTCCGCCGGCACCGAGATGGTCATCGTGTTCTTCCTGCTCCTCGCGCTGCGGGTGCCGGTCGCCTTCTCGCTCGGGCTGTCGGCGATGTATGCGATGTGGCAGATCGGCTTCGGCCTCGAACTCGCGGGCGATCTGATCGCGACGGGCATCACGAAATTCTCGCTTCTGGCGATCCCGTTCTTCATTCTGGCCGGAACGCTGATGGGTTCGCTGGGGATTGCCGAGCGGATGATCCGCTTCTTCCGCGCATTGGTGGGCGGGCTGCCCGGCGGCATGGGTGTGGTGGGCACCGTCGTTTGCCTGTTCTGGGGCGCGGTGAGCGGATCCGGCCCCGCCTCGGTCGCCGCGATCGGGCCGATGCTGATCAAGGGAATGGAGCAGGACGGCTACGATCGCGCCTATGCCGCAGGACTGGTCTGCACCGGTGCCGCGCTGTCGATCGTGATTCCGCCCTCTATCGGGTTGGTGATCTACGGGGTGATCGCCGAAACCTCGATCTCGCAACTGTTCATTGCGGCGATCATTCCGGGCGTGTTCATGGGTCTGACGATGCTGGTGGTGCTGCCCTTTGCCCGCCGCCGGGGGGCACCGGTCGGCAGCCCGAGCCTTGAGGCGCTGATCGCGGATCCGCACGTGGGCGAGCCGCAGGGCCGCCGTCTTTGGCTGACCTTCCGAGACAGCTTCTGGGGCCTGATGACCCCGGTGGTGATTCTGGGCGGAATCTACTCCGGTATCTTCACTCCGACCGAGGCCGCGCTGGTCGCCACGGTCTACGCGCTGGCCGTGGGCGGTCTGGCCTACCGCACGCTGACGCTGCGTCGGCTTTACGATGCGCTGGGGGATGCGGCCGCGTCTTCGGCCGTGGTGATGCTGGTGGTGGCCTATGCCAGCCTGTTCGGGTGGGTCGTGACGGTCGACGATCTGGTTGGCAGCTATTCCCGTGCGCTTCTGGGCCTCAGCAGCAACGAATGGGTGATCCTGGCTGTGATCGTGCTGATCCTGCTGCTGGCCGGCATGTTCATGGATGCCGTCACGGTCATGTTCATCTCGCTGCCGATCTTCCTGCCGGTGGTGCGCGAACTGGGCTGGGACCCGGTCTGGTTCGGGGTGCTGATGATGGTCAACCTCGCCATCGGGTTGATCACGCCGCCGGTGGGGATCAACCTGTACGTCGCCGCGAACGTCACGCGGCTGTCGATCGAGCAGGTGGCGCGGGGGTCCGTGCCGTTCCTGCTGGCAAGCCTCGTCGGTCTCGCGGTGATCGCGGCGGTGCCGTCGATGTCGCAAATTCTGGTGGACTGGCTGCGCTGAACGGCGGTCGGGAAAGGAGACGTCATGGAGAGCAAGACCGCGCTTGTCACCGGTGCCGCCCGCGGTATCGGGCTGGCCACAACCCGGCTTTTCCTTGCCGAGGGACGCCGTGTCGCCATGATCGACCGCGATGCCGAGGCGCTGATGGCGGCGGCCGAGGGGCTGGAGGGCGCGCTGCCGGTAAACTGCGATGTCTCGCAGCCCGATCAGGTGGCGGCGATGGCCGATCAGGTGACGGGGGCATTCGGCCGGATCGACGCCCTGGTCAACAACGCGGGAGTCGCCGATTTCCGGCCACTGGCCGAGACGACCTTCGACATCTGGCGCGAGGTGATGGCGACGAACCTCGACGGGGTATTCCTGACATCGCAGGCGATCATTCCGCATCTGAAGAAGGTGGGCGGCGCGATCGTCAACATTGCCTCGATCTCGGGCCTGCGGGCCAGCACCCTGCGGGTTGCCTACGGCACGTCAAAGGCCGCCGTCATCCACCTCACGCGCCAGCAGGCGGCAGAACTGGGCGAATGGGGCGTGCGCGCGAACTGCGTGGCGCCGGGGCCGGTGGATACCAAGCTTGCACTGGCGGTCCACACGCCGGCGATCCGCGCCGCCTATCACGACGCGATCCCACTCAACCGCTATGGGCAAGAGCGTGAGATCGCCGAGGTCATCGTCTTCCTGTGTTCCGACCGGGCCAGCTATGTGACGGGCCAGACCATTGCCTCGGACGGCGGGTTCGAGGCGACGGGTGTCGGCCTTCCCGCGTTGCGCGCAGGGGGCTGAGATCAGGCGTTGAAGCGGCCCTCGAAGCGGCGGCGCAGCTCTGCCTTCTGCACTTTTCCCATCGTGTTGCGCGGCAATTCGTCGATCACGACCAGGTCCTTCGGCTGCTTGAAACGTGCAATGTGCGTTTGCAGCCCCTCGGCGATGGACGGCAGATCGAGTTCTGCCCCCGCTTCCGGCACCAGCACGCCCAGCACCGCCTCGCCAAAATCGGGGTGGGGCACGCCGATCACCGCGCTTTCCTTCACGCCCGGCACCTCGTCCAGCAGCAGCTCCACCTCCTTGGGGTAGACGTTGTAGCCGCCGGTGATGATCAGATCCTTCTGTCGCCCGACGATGCTGACGTAGCCGTCGGCGTCGATCACCCCCAGATCGCCGGTGATGAAGAAGCCGTTTTCGCGCAGTTCGGCGGCCGTCTTTTCCGGCATCTGCCAATAGCCCTTGAATACGTTGGGGCCGCGCACCTCGATCATGCCGGTCTCGCCCCGGTGGAGCTCCGCGCCGGTGTCGGGATCGGTGATGCGCAACTCGATCCCCGGCAGTGGAAAGCCCACGGTACCCGGGCGGCGGTCGCCGTCATAGGGATTGGAGGTGATCATGTTCGTCTCGGTCATCCCGTAGCGCTCCAGGATCTTGTGTCCCGTCCGCGCCTCCCACGCAGTGTGGGTTTCTGCCAGCAGCGGGGCAGAGCCCGACACGAACAGGCGGATGTGCCCCACCAGATCGCGGGTCAGGCGCGGATCATCGAGCAGCCGGGTGTAGAAGGTCGGCACCCCCATCATCGCCGTGGCACGCGGCAATGCCTCGATCACCGCATCAAGGTCAAAGCCCGGCAGGAAGATCAGCGACCCGCCTGCGAGCAGGGTGACATTGGTGGCCACGAACAGGCCGTGGGTGTGAAACACCGGCAGTGCGTGCAGCAGCACGTCGTCCGCCATGAAGCGCCAGGTTTCGGTCAGCACCTCAGCGTTCGACAGAAGGTTGGTCTGGGTCAGCATCGCCCCCTTGGACCGGCCCGTCGTGCCCGAGGTATAGAGGAGCGCGGCCAGATCGCCGGGGCCGCGATCCACGGGCGCAAAGGTGGCTGGCTGTCTGGCGGCCAGCGTGTCGAAACTGCCGGGACCGGCCTTGCCCGCCAGCGTCTCGATCTGCGCGCCGTTGCGTTCGGCGATTGGGCGCAGAGCGTCCAGGTTGGCGGCATCACACAGAACCAGTTTCGCGCCGCAGTCCGAGACGAAGTAATCCACCTCTTCGGCCGTGTAGGCGGTGTTGAGAGGCAGAAAGACGATGCCGGCCGCCACGGCGCCACCATAGACGGCAAGCATCTCTGGCGTCTTGGCTGCCTGCACCACCACGCGGTCCCCCGGTTCCAGCCCTGCGGCCGTCAGCGCATGTGCCGCGCGGGCGGTCATGGTCAGGAACGCGTCGCCGGTGATCTGCATGCCACCGGGCAGATGCATCAGGGGGCTGGTGCGTCCGGCAAGGGGGGCGAAGAGTGCGTCATGGAGCGGATTTGCCATCGCTGCCGGTCTCCTTGTCATCATCGTTCGGGGCGTGGGTCGCGGCCGGCTCGGGCTTGCGCGGCGCGTTTGTGCTATCACTCTGTAGGCCGCGAAAGGCAACCCCGGCGGGCCTGTCGCTGGCAGCGGCCTTGGCCAGCGCGCGGACCGACCGGCTGGCGGCGATGCTGTGGCGGCTGGCGTAATCCTCGTGGTTCTGCTCGACCGTGTCGGGGTCGTACAGATAGTTGACCATTGCGCCGCAGGATTGCTTCAGGCCACGCGGCGACAGATCGGCGCCGGCGTGGATTTCGTGGACCTGTGCTCCATTGCCCAGGTGAAACCGCGCTACCGGGTCGCGTGGCCGGTCGTCGGCACGGCGCACATGCAACAGGAAATGCGCTGCCTTCCGACGAAGGGCCTGACGGGCCGCTTCGTCAAGGGCGGCCTGATCGCCCGCGGCCAGGCCCAACAACCGCGCCGCGCCCTTGTCGCCGGCCTGCGCCTCTTCGTCCAGCCAGCGCGCAAGACCGGGAATCGGCGAAAGCGTCACGAAGGTTCGAAGATGCGGTAATTCCTGCTTCAACAGGGCGACGACCTGCTTGATGAGCGAGTTGCCAAAGGAGATCCCCTTCAGCCCTGCCTGGCAGTTCGAGATCGAATAGAAGGTGGCAGTGTCCGCCTGCGTGGGGTCGATCTCGGCCCGATCATGGGCCAGAAGCTCCTGCACCGACCCCGGCAGGCCCTTGACGAGCGCGACCTGCACGAAGATCAGCGGTTCGTCCGGCATTGCCGGGTGGAAGAAGGCAAAGCAGCGCCGGTCGGCCGGGTCGATCCGCGCGCGTAGATCGTCCCAGGTGTTGATCTCGTGCACCGCCTCGTAGTCGATGATCTTCTCGAGAAGCCGTGCAGGGCTTTCCCACGTGATCTGCCGGAGCACCAGAAATCCCCGGTTGAACCAGGAGGCGAAGAGATGCGCAAAATCGAGATCGACGCGCGCAAGATCGGGCGCGTCCCCCAACATCCCCAACAGATCCCGTCGCATCCGGACCAGTTCCGCCGTGGCCCCCGGCGCGTGGTTCAGCCGGCGGAACAGTTCCTGCCGCCGGGGCTCGGCCGCCTGCACCACCTGATCGAGCCTGGCGGCGTCGCGTCGGGCCGCGTAGGCCGCAGCGGCCTCGGTCACGGCCTCCGGGTCGATATCGTAAGAACTCGCGAGCAGTTCGAAGAAAGCGCGCCGCCCGGCCCAGTCCAGGCCCCGATAGCGTGCAATGATCTCGCGCGCGATCTGCATCGTCGACACCTCGCCCCGCCCGGACAAAAGCGCTGCGCACAGCTCTGACATCGGCTTGTCGCCGCCACCCCGGAACGGCACGAAGCGCCGTTCCACCAGTTGCGCAAGCAGATCCCCCAGAAACCCTGTCCGTGTCATCGCCTCGATTCCCTTACACTGGGCATGGCCCGGGTCACATCACCGGCCCCATCACCGTCTCTGGCAGCCAGGTGGCGATGCCGGGGAAAAAGCACAGGATCACGATCGCCAGCACCATGCAGCCGACGTAGGGAAGAGAACCCTTGAGGATCGTCTTCAGCTTGATCTCGGGCGCGATGGAATTGATGACGTAGAGATTGAGGCCGACGGGCGGCGAGATCAGCCCGATCTCCATGTTGATGGTCAGGATCACCGCGAACCAGTAGGGGTCGAAATCAGCCGCCAGAATGATCGGCAGCAGGATCGGTGCCGCCATCAGGATCACCGCCACGGGGGGCAGGAAGAACCCCGCGATCAGCAGGAAGACGTTGATCGCCCCCATCAGTACCCAGCGGTTGACGTCCAAATCCGAAATCCACATCGCGATCGACTGGGTGATGAACAGCGACGACAGCATGTAGCTGAACACCCCCGCGGCGCCGATGATGAACAGGATCATCACGCTCTCGCGGGTGGAATCGCGCAGCACCACCCATAGTGACCGGGGCGCCCACATCCGGTAGATGATGACGGCCATCACCAGACACAGAAGCGCGCCGACAGCGGCGGTTTCCGACGGTGTCGCGATGCCGCCATACATCGCGTAAAGCACGCCCAGGATCACGAGCAGGAAGGGGATCACCCGCGGCAGGATCTCCAGCTTCTCACGCAGCGAGTAGCTGCGCGCCGACAGCGCGTAAATGGCGCCAGACCGCCAGGTCGACCAGACCGACCAGACCATGAAAAGTCCGACCAGCATCAATCCAGGGATCACGCCGGCAAGGAACAATCGCCCGATGGAGGTCTCGGTGGCGATGCCGTAGACGATCATCGTCACGGACGGCGGGATCAGGATGCCCAGCGTGCCGCCTGCCGCGATGGAGCCCGCAGCGACCTCGTCCGGGTAGCCGCGCTTGCGCATCTCGGGGATGCCCATCTTGCCGATCGCCGCACAGGTCGCGGGCGATGACCCCGACATGGCCGAAAAGATCGCGCAGGCCCCGAGGTTCGACATGACCAGCCCGCCCGGCACGCGGGTCAGCCAGCGCTCCAGCGCCTCGTACAGGTCCGATCCGGCGCGGGTGGACGAGATCGCCGCGCCCATGATGATGAACATCGGGATCGACAGCAGGGCAAAGGAATTGAGCTTGCCGAAGAACATCTCGGGCATCAGCTCCAGCGAACGCATGCCGTCGAAGATCAGCAGGAACCCGGTCGAGACGATCAGAAGCCCGGTCGCGACCGAGACGCCCGAAAACAGCACTGCAACGGTCACCAAGGCCACAAGGCCGCCGAGAGCGAGGGGATCCATCAGGCGTCCTCCACGCCAAAGGCCCTGTCACGGCCAGTCAGCAGCGCGATCAGGTCGGCCAGCAATTGCAGCGCGAAGAGTGCGAAACCCAACGGAAGCAGGAGGTAGGGCACCCAGAGTTTCGGTCCCCAGACCGTGGCAGAGCGCCAGCCACGCGCCCATGCCGTGTGCCAGTTCTCATAGGCGTACCAGCCCATCATGATGATGACGCTGATCCCTGCGATCAGCACGACGACCGCCAGCGCCTTGCGCGGAACCGGGCGCAGCCATATCGGCAGCAGATCGACGTTCACGTGACCCCGCAGCTTCTGGACGTAGGGCAACCCCAGCATCGTGGCTCCGATCATCAGGTAGATCACCGTTTCGGTCTGCCAGATTGTCGATTCCCGGAGCACGAAGCGGACAAAGATCATCTGGCAGGTGATGAACACCGAAGCGAGGATCATGGCGGCCGAGAACCAGCCGCAAACCGTCGAAATCCAGCCGACACCGCGCAGGAAGGCATCGACGCCACTGCGTTGCGCACCGCGAGTTGGGGAGGTGGCCATCCAAAGGCTCCGTGATGGGATCAGGAAGGGGGAAGGGGCATCGGTCGCCCTTTCCTATCGATCAACCGGTATGGCCGGTGCTTCGGCTACTGGCCGGCGGGTCAGGCCGGCCAGAGGGCTTGGTGTGTCACTCGACCGCGAAGGCCAGATCGAGCAGATCCTGCCCGTTGGGCACATCCTCCAGGAAGCTTGCATAGGACGACTGCTCTGCCAGTTCGCGCCAGGCGTCGAAATCGTCCTGGGTCATCTCTGCGATCTCTACCCCGTTCTCGCGAAACACCTCGACAGAGTTGGCGTCATCAAGCTTTGCCTGTTCCAGATACCAGGCCTCGGCTTTCGTCGCAGCGTCGCGCAGGGCCTGCTGCTGTTCTTCGGTCAGGCTTTCGAAGGTCGACTTGTTCATCAGGAGCGGCTGGTACATGAACCACAGTGCCACGTCGCCCGCCGGGGTGAAACATTCCACCTGCTCATAGAGCCGGAACGACACAAAGGACGAGGACGAGGTGTTCACGGCGTCCAGAACGCCTGTCTGCATGCCGTTGTAGATCTCGGACGAGGCCATCGACGAGATCGAGGCCCCGGCTGCGGCCAGCATCTGCTCGAACGCGCGGCCAGCAGCGCGGACGGTCTTGCCAGACACGTGCTCCGGCCGGGTGATGCAGCCCTCTTTCGACGCGAAGCCGCCGGCCAGATAGCCGTGGACCAGCACCATCACGTCGTCCTCTGCCATGATTTCCTCGATCGCTTCCATGAACGGGGAATGGTTCAGGCGCGCCGCATGATCGTGGTTTTTCACCAGCCCGGGCATCAGCGTCAGGTTGTACTCCGGCCTCTGTCCGCCGGCGTAGGACAGCGGATAGATCGTCATGTCCAGTTGGCCGCGGCTGAGCGGTACGTATTGCTCGGTTGCCGAGAACAGCGAGGCCGAGGGGAAAATGCGGATGTCGAGGCCCACATCGGCTGCTGCCACTTCTTCGGCGACCATTTCGGCAACCTTGTGGCGCACGTCGGAGGGCGAAAACTGATGCGATAGACGCAACTGCTGAGCCTCGGCCAGGCCAACGCCAAGCACGAGGGTCGATGCGGCGACGGCCGCCGTGAAGCGTGTGAATTTCATGTTGTCCTCCCGTTGATGCAGACCGCCGGCAGTTCGCCGTTCCGGTTCTGTGCCACGCCCCCCCGGCGCGACGCAGGCATCGGAGCCGATTTGCGCGGCTGAGTCAATCGTTCTGTATACAAGAATCGGGTTGTCGAATACAGTTTGCGCCCGTAGCGTGACGGCATGTTTCACCGCCGTGCCGACAGTGTCCGCCGTGACCTTGAACAGATGATCCTGACCGGTGCGCTGGGCGATGGCGCGCGGCTCGACGAGGTCAGCCTGTCAGAGCGGTTCGGCTGTTCCCGCACCCCGTTGCGCGAGGCGTTTCAGGCCCTTGCCGCGTCCGGGCTCGTGCAACTCGTCCCGCGCCGCGGGGCCTTTGTTCGCAACCCGCCGTTCGAAGAGGTGGTGGAGATGTTCGAGGTTATGGCAGAGCTTGAAGCCTTGTGCGGGCGCCTTGCCGCGCGGCGGATCACGCCGGATGAGATCGAGGCGATCAGGGATACCGTCGCGGTCTGCGAAAAGGCCGTCGCGGCGGGTGACAGTGACCGCTACTATGCCGAGAACGAGCGCTTCCACGTGCTGGTCTACAAGGCTGCGGGCAACGGTTTTCTTGCCGCCGAGGCGACGCGGCTGCACCGGCGGCTGCAGCCGTTTCGGCGCATGCAGTTGCAGGTGCGCGGCCGCTTGGCGCAATCGTTGGCCGAGCACCGCGCGGTGCTTGCTGCGCTGGAGCGCGGCGATGCGACGGCCGCGGCCGATGCACTGCGCGATCACGTGGCTGTGCAGGGCGGCAAGTTCAATGACCTGATTGCCGGGTATCGCCGATCGTCGCTGCATCCCGACTTCGTGACGGTACGGGAATGAAAGGGCTGCAGAATCTGGCCTTTTTGCATCGGACGGGGCAGAAGCGTCAGCGGAATACGAAGCGTGACTGGAATACGATGGGGGCCTTTGCATGGTAACCGTAGCCGCGAACGATCTCCGCAGATTTGTGGCGGCGTGCTATCGGTCCATGGGCGTGCCAGAGACGTCGGCAGAGCTGGTGGCCGACAGTCTGGTACAGGCCGATCTCTGGGGGCATCAGTCACACGGTGTGATGCGTACCTTCTGGTACGCCGCCCGGCTGCAAAGCGGCGCGATGGACCCCAGCGCGCGACCGGCCCTGTCGTCCGCCGGGGCATTGTCAACGATGGACGGGCAGGGGGGCGTCGGGCAGGTCGTGGCGCAGGCGGCCATGTCCGCCGCGATCCTCGCGGCCAAGGATCACGGCATCGGTGCGGTCGCGGTTCGCAACTCCGGGCATTTCGGAACGGCGATGTATTTCACCCGCATGGCCGCGGCGGCTGGGTGCGTGGGCTTCCTGTCCACCAATGCCAGTCCGGCAATGGCGCCCTGGGGCGGGACGGAAAAGCGGGTCGGCAACAACCCCTGGTCGTGGGCGGCACCCGCCGGCCGCCACCCGCCGATGATGCTGGACATCGCGAACACGGCGGTCGCGCGCGGCAAGCTCTACCTTGCCCGGCAGCGGGGGCAGGCGATCCCCGAAGGCTGGGCCATTGACGCCGAGGGTTGCGCAACGACCGACCCGGCGGCGGGCATAGCCGGAACCATCCTGCCGATGGGCGGGCACAAGGGATATGCGGTGTCGGTGCTGATGGATGTGCTGTCAGGCGTCCTGACCGGCAGCCGCTTCGGAACCGCCATCGTCGGGCCCTATGTTCCCGAGGGCGAAAGCGGCGTGGGCCATCTGGCCATCGCCATCGACATCGCCGCGATCCGCCCGCTGGAGGCCTTCAACGCGGACATGGAGCGGATGATCGCGGATCTGAAATCGGCACCGCGCGCGCCTGGGTTCGACGAGATATTCTATCCTGGCGAGATAGAGGCGCGGAACGAGACCGAGGCGATGGCGCGCGGGATCGATCTGCCCGAGGCGACGGCCGCGGAATTGCGTTCAAGGGCGCGCGACATCGGGGTTTCCGCCCCGTTCTGATCGAGGGGACCGCGCCTGGTTTGTCAGATCGGCAAGAATGAGGGCAGGAATGATCTACGGCTACATCGGGCTCGGCAATCTGGGCGGGCATCTCGCGGCCAGCCTGCTGCGCGCGGGGTTTCCGTTGGTGGTGCATGATGTCGATCACGGTCTTGCGACGCGGCATCTTGACCTTGGGGCCGAATGGGCCGCCAGCGCCGAGGATCTGGCAGGGCGCGTCGATCACGTGTTCACCTGCCTGCCATCGCCCGCAGTTTCCGAAGGCGTCTTGCGGGCGATGCTGCCGACGTTGCGCGCCGGGGCGACCTGGATCGAGAATTCCACGCTTGGCCGCGATGATATCCTCCGCCTGGGCGCTTTGGCCGCGGACCATGACGTGCGGTTGCTGGAGGCGCCGGTCACCGGCGGGGTGCACTTGGCGGCGCGGGGCCAGATCACCGTTCTGGCCGGCGGCCCACGTGATCTCTACGATCTGCACTTGCCCGCCCTGCAAGCCATCGGCAACCGCCAGTTTCACATGGGGCCCCTAGGGTCGGCCGCGGTGATCAAGGTTATCACGAACATGCTGGCGTTCATTAACTTGAAAGCCTGTACGGAGGCGCTGATGCTGGCGCGGCGCGGTGGGCTCGACCTCGCGCAGTCGTGGGAGGCGATCCGGGCCTCATCGGGAAATTCCTTCGTGCACGAGACCGAAGGCGCGCTAATCCTCAATGGCTCGTACGATATCGCGTTTTCAATCGACCTGGCGCTGAAGGATCTGGGTTTCGCGCTGGATTTCGGCCGTGAGTTCGGCGTCCCGCTCGATCTGGCGGCCGCGACCGAGCAGACCTATGTCGCCGCCCGCGCGGCCTTTGGCGGGGCGGCGCAGTCGCCGATGATTGCGAAGCTTCTGGAAGACCTGCTGACCACCGACCTGCGGGCCGAAGGCTTTCCCGCGAAGTTGGAATGATCGGCGCAGCATGCCCCGATCCGGCTAGAAAACCGCGTGATCGCCGCGCTCTGCCGTGGCGTCGCCCCGTAGCAGCCGCGCATAATGGTCGCGCAGCGTGTCGGTTCCGGTCGCGGGGGTGGCAGCGGCATCATAGACGCCAGTGTCGGGGTTCAGCACCAGCATCGACTCGGTGGCGTAGTAGCGGCCGATGCGAGCAAACTCTGCCTTGTCCTTCAGCCGCGGCGCGAACCGGCCAAGCCCGTCCAGAACCGCGATGATCGCGTCCAGCATCGCCACAGGAACGCGCCGGAACCGAGGCTCGCGCCCGGTCAGTTCGAACAGCCATTCGCCCTGCTGCCGCGGGGTGATCGCCTCGCCCGGTCCGCCGATCGGCAGGATGCGGTTTCGGCAGGCCGGATCATCGAGGCAGTCCGCCAGATAGTGGCCGAGGTCGGTGTCGCTGATCGGCTTGCAGGCTGTCAGCATCCCGTCGCCGAACAGCAGAAAGGGTTTCCCGTGTCGCACGCGCTCCACCTGTCCCGACAGCGACTTGAAAAAAGCGGTCGGCCGAACGATCGAATAGTTTAGGCCCGAGGAGATCAGCTCTGCCTCGAACGCGAGCTTGGCTTTTTGAAAGGCAAGTAGCGGCTTCTGGACGCAGATCGCCGACAGCAGGATCATTTGGGTGACCCCGGCTTGCTGGGCGAGTGTCAGCGCGGCGACATGGGCGCGGTGGTCGACCGCCCAGGCATCCGAAGGCGTGCCAGTGCGCGAGGCCAGGCAGGACAGGAGCGCATCGAACCGCTCCCCCTGGAACCCGTCGCGCGAGAGTGAGGCTGGATCGGTCACATCACCAAAGCGCAACTCGGCCCCGGCTGGCACGCCCCTGCAGCTGCCGGGATCAGAGGGCGGGCGGATGAAACAGACCACCCGATGGCCACGCTGGATCAGCGCAGCCACGGTCGCGCGCCCGATGGAACCGGTCGCGCCCAGAACCAGAATGCGCCTTGGGTGCGGCGAAAGGCGGCCTGACCTGCCACCTGGCTCGCTGATGATATGCTGTGTCATTGCCCCCTCGGCTTCGCAAAAGGTCGGCCAGCGTGCTGACGATCTTGCGAATGCAAGGGCGCCCAGTGAGGACCGGTTTGTCAAGCCTGTGCTGCTAACTGGTGCTATCCGATCAACGCGGTCCGCAGGGACGGAACGTCATCGAGCACAAAATCGACGAACGCGGCCACCCGTGGCGTCTTTCGCAGGTCGGCTGGCGTGAGCAGGTACCAGCTCCGCGTCAGCGCCTCGACCGGAGGCAAGACCTGCACAAGCGTCTCCTCGGCATCGCCCAGCGTGGTTGGAAGCGGCGCAACGCCGATTCCGGATTTCACGGACGAGACCACCCCCAACATGCTGGAACTGTGGCTGACGATGCGGGCCTCGGGCACCGCCGTCGGCAACCACTTCGCGACGCGGTGGTTCTCCATGATCCCGTCGAATCCGATCATCGCATGGCTCGCCAGATCCATGAGGTTCTGGGGTCGTCCTTGGCGCTGGATGTAGCCTTGGCTGGCATAGATCGCCCAGACCGAGTCGCATATCCGACGGCCGATCAGGCGGTCGTCCACCGGTTCGCCCGACCGGAAGGCGACGTCGGCCTCCCCCTTCGACAGGTCCAGATAGCGGTCGCTGGTGACGAATTCGACCGACAGACCGGGGTAGCGGGCCTGAAACCGGTCCATCAGCCCGCTGGCGACAAGTCGCGGCACGATCGGCTCGGGGCAGGTCAGGCGCACGGTTCCCGTCAGATCGCGCTTCAGCGACTGAATCCTGCGTTCCAGATCGCCCACCGCGGACTCCACGGCCATGACATCTTCGATCAACGCCTCGCCCAGTTCCGACAGCCGGTACCCGGAGGGACGGCGCTTCACGAGGCTCAGCCCGAGGCGGCGTTCAAGCTCGACCAGCCGGCGATGGACCGTGGACTGATTGACACCAAGCCGCTGCGCTGCGGCAAGGGTGCTCCCATAGCGCGACACGGCGATGAGATGGCGCAGATCGTTCCAGTCGAACATGACCGCCATTATGCACGATTGCGGGGTGCTTTTGCAGACTCGCTGCTGCCGCGGAGTTGGCCAGGGCGCTAGGCTGTTTCCGAAACCAAGGGAGGCGACCATGCACGAGACAAGCGATGTAACCACCATGATCGCCGGGCTCACGGTCGGTGTCACACGCAGCGCGCAGGACAGCGGGCTGGCCAAGCTGACACCGCTTCATCGCGAAGTGGTGCGTGCGATGCCAAAGCAAGAGGAGCAGGAAATCCGGGTGCTCTTCGCCAATCTGTTTCCGGGTGACGTCACGCCCCGCCATTCGCACCGCCACCCGGTGACCGTGTTCATGCTCGAAGGCAGGTTCACGCTTGACCTCGATGGCCGCGACCCGGTCGACATCAAGGCGGGCGACGTGTTCATCGAGCCTACGGGCGTCAACATGACCGGTCGAAACCTGGGCGACGTACCCGCGCGGATGGTGCTGTTTTATGTGTGCGAGCCGGATGAACCGTTCGCCGATCCGGCTCCGGCAATCTGAAACCGGCTCGTCGGCACTGTTGCGGTATTGGGCTGAAGATTGGTGAAATGGCGCGCCCGAAGAGATTCGAACTCCTGACCCCCAGATTCGTAGTCTGGTGCTCTATCCAGCTGAGCTACGGGCGCATGACCGGCGGTCTAACGGCGGCGCGGGGGCATTGCAAGGGGCAATCCGACCGAAATCGGCAGATCAAGCTGCGTGTTCGGACTGTGCGGTCTTGGGCAGATGAATGCGGAACTCGGTGCCCTCCTCGTCGCTGCGCTGCAGGTCGAGCCGGCCGCCGTGGCCGCGGATCAGCTCCGCCGCGATGGTCAGCCCCAGGCCGAAGCCGCCCTTGCGGGCCCCGCCTTGGAAGGGGGTGAACAGGTGTTCGCGCGCCTTGGCCGGCAGGCCCGGGCCGGTGTCGCCGACGCGAATCCACCATTCCGTCTCGTCCTCGCCTGCGCTCACCTCTATCGTGCCCGGCCGGCCCGTCGCCTCGATCGCCTGTCGAGCGTTGCGCACGAGGTTCGACAGCACGCGGTGCAACTGTTCGCCGTCTGCCCGCAGCACCAGCCCGGGGGGCACATCGGTCAGAATGGTGACCATGTCCTCGTCCACCGCAAGCCGTTCACTTTCGGCGACATCCTGCACCAGCGGCAGCAGTGCCAGCCGGGCCAGCCTGGGTGGCGGTTCCTCGGCCTTGCCGAAGGCAAGCGTGCTTTCGCACAGGTTGATCGCCCGGGTGATCGACCCGACGAGCTTTGGCGCGGCCCGTTTCACGGCCGGATCCTTGCTGTCCTCCATCCGGTCGGCAAACAGGGACGCAGTGGTCAGGATGTTGCGCAGATCGTGGCTGATCTTGGCGACGGCCCCGCCAAGCTGGGCGAGGCGCTCCTTCTGCTTCAGCGCGGCGGTCAACTGCTTCTGCATCGATTCCAGCGCCACCTCGGCATCGCGCAATTCACGCACGCCGGCCGTGGGCGTGATGATGCGCCGGGCATCCTCGGGCGCTTCGGCATAGGCGGTCATGTGGCTGACGACGCGCTTGATCGGCGTCACCAGCAACCGCCGAACGGCCACGAACAGAAGGAACGCGGTCAGGATCGAGATGATTGCCGACAGGATCAGGATGCGGGCGCCGAAGTCGATCATGCCGGCGCGCAGGGGCGCGGTATTGGTCGTGACCTCGATCAGGATGCCTGCGGCCTGAACCGGGTTTCCGATCACCCGGATCACCCGATCCTCTGGGTCCCGCAACACGGTCACCGCGTCTCGGATCAACTCGATCGGGCCGGGATCGCGCAAATCGTAGGTGGCGTGGATCGGGCCCGGAATGGGCGAGGACAGCACCAGTTGACGCACCTCGTCGCGGCGCAGGACGACGTTGAACACCCCGGCATTGGCCAGCAGTTCCCGCTCAAGGTCTTCCGAGATCATCTCGTCGGTCGCAAGGAGCGCGAGCGACGCGATCTGCGCCCGCTCTAGGCGCAGCAGCAGATAATCCTCGCGGAAGCGCGCGACCGAGGGCACGAAGATTAGGATCTCGGCCAGCATCACGAAGATGACGGTCAGAACAAGGAACCGGCCGGAAAGGGTATTCAGAAACATGCCTCATGCGCCCCGTGGGGCGGTTACGGCACAAATCGCTGCACCAGCCGCACCACCCATTTGACCATAGGACTATCAAACAGTTTTGGTGAAAAATAGGCTCCTGCCGCGCGTTTGCCGATCTCTGCCAGGGTGGGGTAGGGCAGGACGGTGTTGGCCAGCGCCGACATCTTCATACGGTTGGCGAGCATCAGGGCAAACGGGGCGATCAACTCGCCCGCCTGCGCGCCGACGATCGACGCGCCGACAGGGCGGCCGCGGACGACCATGACTTTGATCATGCCTTCGGTGCGGCCCTCGGCCCTCGCCCGGTCGTTCTCGGCAAAGGGGGCCCGCACCACTGACAGTGCGGGGCCGTGACGCTTGCGCGCTTCGGCCTCGGTTAGGCCGACCTGGGCCAGTTCGGGGTCGGTATAGGTGACGCGCGGAATGTGGTCTGTTCTTGCCTTTGCGGGCAGGTTGAACATCGCGTTCCGGATCACGATGCTGGCGTGATAGCCTGCGACATGGGTGAACTGTGCGCCGCCCGCAGCATCGCCCACCGCATAGACCCGCCGGTTCGAGGACCGCAGCCCGGCATCGACCTTGACGCCTGTGCGGTCGTGCTTCACCCCGGCCTTGTCCAGGTCAAGCCTGTCGAGGTTGACCCTGCGGCCCACCGCGACCAGCAGATGGCTGCCGGAAACCTTGCGGCCATCGGTGATCGTGACCTCGACCTTGCCGGCGCCGCCGCCGATCTGGTCCGCCTCGGCGTTCTCGACGATATCGATCCCCTCGTCGCGCAGCCGATCCAGCACGATGGCGGAAAGCTCCGGATCGTCGCGCCCCAGCGCCCGCGCCCCCTCGATCACCGTGACTTGGCTGCCAAGGCGGCGGTGGGCCTGCGCCATCTCCATCCCGATCGGACCGCCGCCGATGATGATCAGATGTTCCGGGCGCTCGCGCAGATCAAAGACCGTCTCGTTTGTCAGGAAGGGCATGGTGTCGAGCCCCGGGATCGGCGGCACCAGCGGCGACGACCCGGTGGCGATCACGAAGCGGCGCGCGGTGACGAGGGTTTCGCCCGCCTGCACTTCGCTCGGCGAGGTGAAACGGGCCCAGTCGCGGATCACCCGTACCCCCATTCCCTCGAACCGTTCCTGACTGTCGTGCGGTTCGATCGCCGCGATGACGGCGCGCAGGTGGTCCTTCACGGCGGCGACATCGACCTGCGGGTCGGCCGCGGCCACGCCCAGCCCGCCCCGCATTGCTGCCGCCCGTTTGGCGGCGGCCAGCAGCGCCTTCGACGGAACGCAGCCGTAGTTCAGACAGTCGCCGCCCATCTTGTGCCCCTCGATCAGCGCCACCGTGGCGCCCATCTGCACCGCGCCCGCCGCCACCGACAGCCCGCCCGAGCCTGCGCCGATGACGCAGAGATCGACTTTCAAACGCTCCATCTCAGACCTCCTGCCGTCGGAATGTCCTGACCACGATGGGCAGGGCGGCCAGCGCGCAGAGGGCGAGTAGCGGGCCAAGGATGTAAGGCTCGAAGATGATGCCCAGGTTCGGGGTCTCGCCCCGCGCAAAAATCTCGCCCAGCCCCGCGCCAACCCAAGTGTAGACCAACCCGCCGGGCATGATTCCGAAGAATGTGGTCAGAGCGAAATTCCGCGGCCGCACACCCACCAGCGCCGGCAAGACATTTGCCACGAAGAACGGCACCGCCGGCACCAGCCGGATCAGGAACAGCACGGGGACCTCGTTCCTGGCGATCCGCTCCTTCAGCCGCTTTACCCGGCCGTCGCTGGCCTCGATCCTGTCCGCCAGCCGCTCACCCAGACCCCAGCGCACGGCCGTGAACAGCGCGATGGCGCCCAGCGTCGCTGCGGTGACGTTGAACAGCACGCCCGGAAAGACAGAGAAGAGGAATCCGCCGGTCAGTGTGGCGATGGTCGCGCCGGGCAGCGAAAAGGCCACCAGCACCATATAGGCCGCGATGAAGCCAAGCGCGGTCAGCAGGTAGTTGGCATCGCGAAAAGCGATCAGCGCCTCGCGGTTGTGGCGCAGGGTTTCGAAGCTGACATGGTCGCGCAGGGTCAGGGCGCCTACGACCGCCACGATCGCCACCGCGATCAGGGGCAGCTTCCGGATCAGGCCGCCGCGCGGCGATGGTGTCGTCTCGTCGCCGCTCAACTGCCCGCTCCGATTCTGCTCAGACTGCCGAAGATGCGGGTTTGTGGCGTCTTTCGACAGGGGGCTCACGCGGCCTTGATCTGTGGCGACGGGGTGGCCACGTCTGGGGCAGGATTTGGCGACCGGCTGTAACATTTGCCGTTCCGGGGCCGAAGTTTCGGGTCCAAGGCGAATTGACTTGCCTGCGACCCTCGCGTATCTGGCGGGCTTCGAGATGACAGGGCCTGTCGCCGCACCGCGATCCGGGCCGACCCAGACGGAGCAGAGCGATGAAACGCACCTTTCAACCCAGCAACCTGGTCCGCGCCCGCCGGCACGGGTTCCGCGCCCGCATGGCCACCAAGGCCGGGCGCAAGATCCTGAACGCGCGCCGCGCCAAGGGCCGCAAGGTTCTTTCGGCATAATTTCGACGGACGAGGCGATGACGGCCCGGGCAGCAGGCGACAGCGCCGCGCCCGAACCGGCGCTGGAAAGTTCACGGCCCGCGACGCTGACGGCGCGGGCCGATTTTCTGCGTGCGGCCAAGGCCGCGCGTGCGCCGATGCCGGGTTTCCTGCTGCAGGCCCGCGACCGGGGCGATGGCGGCGGCATCCGGGTAGGCTTCACCTGTTCCAAGAAGGTCGGCAATGCGGTGGCGCGGAACCGGGCCAAGCGGCGGCTGCGCGAGATTGCGCGGCTGGTGCTGCCGGCCCACGGGCGGGCAGGGTGGGACTATGTGCTGGTGGGCCGGGCGGGCGACACGGCGACGCGGGATTTTCAGACCATGATCGACGAGCTGACCCGGGCGCTGGCGCGGGTTCATCGGGCAAGATGAGCGTGCTGGCGCGTCTGCTGGCGCTGCCGGTGCGGGGGTATCGGCTGCTGTTCTCGCCCTGGGTGGGGCATAACTGCCGGTATCAGCCCACCTGTTCGGCCTATGCGCTGGAGGCATTGGAGCGGCATGGGGGGCTGAAGGGGGGCTGGCTGGCGCTGCGGCGGATCCTGCGGTGCCATCCGTTCGGGCGGTCGGGCTATGATCCGGTGCCGGGGGCGGATCCAGAGTTCGATGCGAAATCGGGGCGATGAGGGGTCTTGCTCACGCGTGAGCAGAATCGCAAGGCATTGAAACTGCTGGAAATCGCAATTTTTGTTTACCTGAACTTAACCCCTGTTCACGCTCGCGCGCCCGGCCGCGCGATGCAGCCTGTGGCTTTTCCTGACGCCGCAGGCATGGCATATCCGCCCCATCCCTGACCGGAGCGCCCGATGCTGGACGATGCAGACGACATCCACCCGCTGTTCCACGGCGCCCCCGCGACGACCGAGTTCCGCAAGCTGCGCAAGCGCCTGGTGCGCGAGGTGCGCGAGGCGATCGAGACCTATGGCATGGTGGAACGCGGCGCGCGCTGGCTGGTCTGCCTGTCGGGGGGCAAGGACAGCTACACGCTGCTGGCGGTTCTGCACGAATTGCAGTGGCGGGGGCTGCTGCCGGTGGACCTGCTGGCCTGCAACCTGGATCAGGGGCAGCCGGGATTTCCGGCGACGGTTCTGCCGGAGTTTCTGGCCCGCATGGGCGTGCCGCACCGGATCGAATACCGCGACACCTATTCCATCGTCATGGACAAGGTGCCACAGGGGCGGACCTATTGCGCGCTCTGCTCCCGGTTGCGGCGGGGGAACCTGTATCGCATCGCGCGAGAGGAGGGGTGTTCGGCGGTCGTGCTGGGGCACCACCGCGACGACATCCTTGAAACCTTTTTCATGAACCTGTTCCACGGCGGGCGGCTGGCCACGATGCCGCCGAAGCTCTTGAACGAGGAGGGCGACCTGCACGTGCTGCGCCCACTTGCCTTCGTGGCCGAGGCGGATTGCGAGAAGTTCGCCCGCGACATGGCCTATCCGATCATCCCCTGCGATCTGTGCGGGTCGCAGGACGGGCTGCAGCGCCAGCAGGTCAAGGCAATCCTGGACGACTGGGAACGCCGCAGCCCCGGCCGCCGCAACGTGATGTTCCGCGCGCTGATGAACGCGCGACCGTCGCATCTGCTTGACCCGGCGCTGTTCGATTTCGCGGGTCTGATGCGCACCAGCAGCGAAATCCCGGAAAACCTTTCCTAAAATCCTCTGCAACTTCCACGCGAGTATTAACTTCTCGCGAGGCCGGGTTTCCTAGCCTTGGGCCGGGGCGATGTGTGGCTTGGTGCGCCCCGGTGTCTGTGAGAGGGCGGGATGTACGACAGCACGAGCACTGGTTTGACCGCGCCGCTGCTGCGCGCCGCAACCCTTGCCCGGCGTCCGGAATTGCTGGCCTTTGTTCCCGCGATCACGCTGGCGGCCTTCTGGATCGGGGGCGAGGAATATCTTCTGCTGGCGGCGCTGGGCCTTCCGCTGCTGATGGCGCTGGTCGGCAGCATCCGGTCGACGGAAGCGACGCACGAGGCACAGCTTCCGCGCGATGGCGTGACCGGTCTGCCGATGCGCGACGAACTGATCGCCGCGCTGGACGGGACGCTGGACCGCGGGCTGGCCACCACCGCCTTTGTCGTCACGCTGGATCTGGCCGAGGATGTGCGCGTGCGGCACGGCCAGGCGGTTTACGAGGGGCTTCTGCGGCTGTCGGGCGAACGGCTGGTGGCGGTGCTGCGGGCGGGCGATCTGGTGGCGCGGCTGGACGGGCCGGCCTTTGCCGTGGCGCTGGCGCCGGGCCAGCGGACCGATCTGGAAACGATGCTGCAGCTGGCGGCACGGATGCAGGCGGCGCTGGCGGTGCCCGCGGCGCAACTGGGCGTTTCGGTGCCGCTGAGCGCCTCGATCGGGTTCTGCCTGTCGTCGCGCGCGCCCCTGCCCGAGGAGGAGATGAGCCCCGGCGCCTCGCTTCTGGCGGCGGCGCAGTCCGCGATGGACGAGGCGCGGCGCCATGCGCCGGCGGCGCTGCGCGCGTTCACCGCCGACATGCGGCGCCATGCGGCTGCGCGCGCCGATCTGCGCGGCGAGGTCGAACAGGCGCTGGAAAAGGGCGAGGTCCGCCCGCATTTCCAGCCGCAGATCAGCACCGACACCGGCGCCTTGTCGGGGATGGAGGCGCTGGCGCGCTGGCATCACCCCACCCGCGGGCTGGTGCCGCCGCACGAGTTCCTGCCGACGGTGATTGCCGCTGGACTGTCCGAGCGGCTGTGCGAGGCGGTGGTCTTCCACGCGCTGACCGCGCTGCGCGGCTGGGAGGCGGCGGGCCTGACCGTGCCGACCGTGGCGATCAACTTCGGCATGGACGAATTGCGCAACCCCCGGCTGGCCGCGCGGCTGAAGTGGGAACTGGACCGGTTCGAACTGGAGCCGTCGCGCCTGACGGTCGAGGTGATGGAAACCGTTGTCGCCGGCGCCGAGGAGGACGTGATGATGCGCAACCTCTCCGATCTGCGCGCGATGGGCTGCGGTATCGATCTTGACGACTTCGGCACCGGCCATGCCTCGATCACCGCGATCCGGCGGTTCGGCGTGCAGCGCATCAAGATCGATCGCAGCTTCGTGACCTGCGTGGACAGCGACCGGGAACAGCAGCGGGTTGTCGCCGCGATCCTGTCGATGGCCGAGACGCTGGGGCTGGAAACCCTGGCCGAAGGGGTGGAGACGCCGGGCGAGCATGCGATGCTGGCGCAGTTGGGATGCCGCCACGTGCAGGGCTTCGGCATCGCCCGCCCGATGCCCGCCGACGAGGTCGAGGACTGGCTGCGCGACCACGCCGCGCGCCGCATCGAACCCCTGCGACTGGGCAAGCGCATCGGCTGACGGGCACAGTGCCGCGCCTGCCGCAAGGACAGGCGAGGGGAAAACCGCTTGACCTTTGCCGCCTTCCTCTGTTGAACACCGCCTGAATTCCCCGCACCGACCGAACAGGCAGTGGTCCCTTATGGACGATCAGAACAAGAACCTCATTCTCGCAACCGTCCTCAGTTTCCTTGTGATTCTGGTATGGTTCGTGCTTTTCCCGCCGGAAGAGGTGGCGATCGACCCGGCGCAGCAGGAGATCGCGCAGAGCGATCCGGCGGCCGACCCGCTGGCACCCGCGCCGGTGCGCGACGGCGTCGATGTCGCCGCCGCGACCGAGGCGATGGAGCCCGAGGTGGCCGAGGCGGCGCGGATCACCATCGACACGCCGCGCCTGTCGGGCACGCTGTCGCTGCAGGGCGGCCGGATCGACGATCTGGCGCTGAAGGACTACCGCGAGACGATCGACCCGGATTCGCCCATCGTGCAACTGCTGCGCCCGGTCGGCGGGCGGAACGCCTATTACGCGCTTTACGGCTGGTCGCCCGGCGGCACCCTTGGGTTCGAGGACGTGCCGGGCCCCAACACGGTCTGGACGCAGGTGGGCGGCACCACGCTTACCCCCGACGCACCGGTTACGCTGGAATGGCAGAACGGCAACGGCCTGACCTTCACCCGCGTGGTCGAGATCGACGAGGATTTCCTGTTCACCGTCACCCAGTCGGTCACCAACGCGGGCGACGAGGCGGTGCGGCTTTACCCCTACGGCCAGGTGGCGCGGCACGGCGTGCCCGACAACCTCGAGAACTTCTTCATCCTGCACGAAGGGCTGGTGATGAAGACCGACGGCCAGCTGACCGAGGACAGCTACAGCGACATCAGCGGCTACGTCGAGACGCCGCAGGAAGGCCCCGGCGCGCGGGCCGAGGTGATCGAGGTGGCAAGCCAGGGCTGGCTGGGCTTCACCGACAAGTACTGGATGGCGACGCTGATCCCGACGCCGGGCGACAGCTTCACGGCCGTTGCGCGCTACCTGCCCGGCACCGACGTCTTCCTGGCCGAGACCCGCAAGCCGGTGATGACGGTCGCGCCGGGGGAAACCGCGTCCTCCACCACGATGCTGTTCGCGGGCGCCAAGGAGTGGGAGACGATCCGCGGCTACGAGCGTGAGGTGGGCATCGAGAAGTTCATCGATTCGATCGACTGGGGCTGGTTCTTCTTCCTGACCAAGCCGATCTTTGCGGTGCTGCATTGGATCAACGGGCTGATCGGCAACATGGGCTGGGCGATCATCGGCCTGACGCTCATGCTGAAGGCGCTGCTGTTCCCGCTCGCCTACAAGTCCTACGTCTCGATGGCGCGGATGAAGGAACTCCAGCCCGAGATGGAGAAGATCAAGGAGCGGGTGGGCGACGACCGGCAGAAACTTCAGCAGGAGATGATGACGCTTTACCGCGAGAAGAAGGTGAACCCGGCGGCGGGCTGTCTTCCGATCCTGCTGCAGATCCCGATCTTCTTCTCGCTCTACAAGGTGATCTTCGTCACGATCGAACTGCGGCACGCGCCCTGGTTCGGCTGGATACAGGATCTGTCCGCGCCCGATCCGTCGTCGCTCTACAACTTGTGGGGACTGCTGCCCTGGGCCGCGCCCGAGCCGGGGTCGATCCTGGCGCTGATCTTCATCGGCATCCTGCCGCTGTTCCTTGGCGTGTCGATGTGGCTGCAGATGCGGCTGAACCCGATGCCGACCGATCCGATCCAGGCCACGATCTTCAACTGGATGCCGTGGATCTTCATGTTCATGCTGGGCAGCTTCGCCAGCGGACTGGTGATCTACTGGATCGCGAACAACGTCATCACCTTCACGCAGCAGTACATCATCATGTGGCGGCACGGGCACCGGCCGGATCTGTTGGGCAACATCAAGTCCAGCGTGAAGCGAAAACCCGTGACCGCGAAGAAACCGGCCGAGAAGTGAGCGCGACGCTCGCCCACATCGTCCGCCATCCGATCAAGTCGGTCGGCGTGGAGGAACTGTCCGAGGCGGCGCTTGCCCCCGATCAGGCGCTGGCTTGGGACCGGCACTGGGCGGTGGCGCATGCCGCCGCGCGGTTCGACGGCGACCCCGACGGGTGGGAACCGAAGCTGAACTTCGTGCGCGGGTGGGGTTCGGCCGACCTGATGGCGGTCGCCTGCCGCTTTGACGAGGTCGCGGGCCGGATGGAACTGACGCACCCGCGCCGCAACCCTCTGACCTTCACGCCGGGCGAGGGCGATGCGGCCCTCATCGACTGGCTGCGTCCGCTCTGGCCCGACACACGGCCAGACCCCGACCGGCTGGTGCAGGCCCCGGGCAGGCCGCTTGCCGACACGCCCGATCCGTTCCTCTCGGTCTTGAACTTGTCGTCGAACCGGGCACTGGGGCAGCGGCTGGGGATGGACCTGTCGATCCATCGCTGGCGCGGCAATCTGTGGGTCGACGGCTGGGCACCGTGGGAAGAGTTCGACCTGATCGGCCACGAGATCGCAGTGGGCCCCGCCGTCCTGCGGGTCGAGCATCGCATCACCCGCTGCAAGGCCACCTGCGGCAACCCCGAGACGGGGCAGGCCGATGCCGACACGCTGGGCGCGCTGGAAGACGGCTACGGGCATCAGGATTTCGGCGTTTACGCCCGCGTGGTCACCGGCGGTCCGATCCGCCCCGGCGATGCAGTGACGATCGGATGAGCCTGCCTTTCCCCCTGTCCCCCGATCCGGACGAGCCCGCGCGCGAGGCCGGGCGGCTGCTGTTCGCTGGGCCGGTGGATTTCCTCAAGGGCGTGGTCGCGATGGACGGCCTGCCGCTGCCCGACCGGCCCGAGGTCTGCTTCGCCGGCCGGTCGAACGTCGGCAAGTCGAGCCTGATCAACGCTCTGACGGGCCGCAAGGGGCTGGCACGCGCCTCGAACACCCCCGGCCGCACGCAGGAAATCAACTACTTCACCCTGGGCGACAGCCACTACATGGTCGACCTGCCGGGCTATGGCTTCGCCAAGGCCCCGGTCGCGGTCGTGGCGAAATGGCAGGCGCTGTTGCGCGACTACCTGTCCGGCCGCGCCACCCTGCGCCGCGCCTTCGTGCTGATCGACGCGCGCCACGGCGTGAAGGCGGTGGACGAGGAGATCCTGACGCTGCTGGACAAGTCCGCGGTCACCTTTCAGGTGGTGCTGACCAAGGCCGACAAGATCGGCGCAGCCGAACATGAAAAGGTGCTGGCGCAGGTGCGCGCGGCACTCGCCGGCCATCCGGCCGCCTTCCCCGAGATCATGCTGACCTCGGCCGAGAAGGGGCAGGGGCTGGAGGCGCTCCGCGCCGCCATCGCCGGGATCGGCTGACCCCTGCAAATCCGCACAGACCGGTCCCTTGACTTCGCGCCCTCTTCGCGACAGGTCAGGCCGGCGGCGAACACAGGATCGGAGCCCCCCATGTCCATTCCCCAATCCGGCGGCGGGCCGATCGAACGGATCGAGCAACTGGCCGACTACATGGCCTCGGGCTGCAAGCCCAAGGATCAGTGGCGCATCGGAACCGAGCACGAGAAATTCGGCTATTGCAAGGACACGCTGAAACCGCTGCCCTATGACGGCCCCCGGTCGATCCGCGCCATGCTGGAGGGGCTGCGCGACCGCTTCGGCTGGGCCCCCATCCTCGAGGCCGGCAACATCATCGGGCTGGAAAAGGACGGTGCCAACGTCAGCCTGGAACCCGGCGGGCAACTGGAATTGTCCGGCGCCATGCTGGAGACGATCCACCAGACCTGCGACGAGGTGAACCAGCACCTGAAGGAGGTGCAGACCGTGGCCGAAGGCATCGGCGCTGGCTTCATCGGCCTGGGCGCCGCGCCGATCTGGCGGCACGAGGACATGCCGATGATGCCCAAGGGGCGCTACCGGCTGATGACCGACTACATGCAGCGCGTCGGCACCCACGGGCTGCAGATGATGTATCGCACCTGCACCGTGCAGGTGAACCTCGATTTCAGTTCCGAGGCCGACATGGTGCAGAAGCTGCGCGTGGCGCTGGCGCTGCAACCCGTCGCCACGGCGCTGTTCGCCAATTCGCCGTTCTTCGAGGGCAAGCCCAATGGCCACAAGTCCTGGCGCTCGCGCATCTGGCGCAACCTCGATGACAGCCGCACCGGCATGCTGCCCTTCGTGTTCGAGGACGGCTTCGGGTTTGAGCGTTACGTCGACTACGTCCTCGATGTGCCGATGTATTTCGTCTACCGCGACGGGCAGTATATCGACGCGCTGGGGCAGTCGTTCCGCGACTTCCTGAAGGGCGAGTTGCCGGCGCTTCCGGGCGAGATTCCGACGCTGTCCGACTGGGCCGACCACATGACGACGGTTTTCCCCGAGGCGCGGGTGAAGAAGTTCATCGAGATGCGCGGCGCCGACGGCGGCCCCTGGCGCAGGCTCTGCGCGCTGCCCGCGTTGTGGGTCGGACTGATGTATGACCAGGCCGCCCTGAACGCCGCCTGGGACCTCGCCAAGGACTGGGACGCCGAGACGCGCAACGCGCTGCGGGTGGCGGCCAGCGTCGATGGCCTGCAGGCCGAAACCCACGGCGTGAAGATGCACGATCTGGCGCGCGAGGTCGTCGCCATCGCCGAGGCCGGGCTGAAGGCCCGCGCCAAGGCCGGTGCCGGGGGCCTGCTGCCGGACGAGACGCATTTTCTGAACGCGCTGAAGGAATCGGTGGAAACCGGTCAGACCCCGGCCGACGAGTTGCTGGCCCGCTACCACGGCGACTGGCAGGGCGATCTGACGCGGATCTACGCCGACTACAGCTACTGACCCGCCCACCGGTTTATTTTCGTGCCGCCATTGTGCAACCTTCGCCGCGGGGCCAGATCCACGAGGCGCCGTAACAGGGCAGGGACATGGATCGCCACCATCGCAGGTTCAACCGACAGTATGACCGGTTTGCGGGCAGCGTGCCTTGGCTGGGTGGCCCGCTGCAGGCGCTGGCCAAGCCGCGCTACCGGCTGCTCCGCTGGCCCGCGGCGCTCCTGCTCCTGCTGGGCAGCTTCCTGTGGTTCCTGCCGGGCTTCGGCCTGTGGATGCTGCCGCTGGCGCTGATGCTGCTGGCGGTGGACATCCCCGCCCTGCGGCCGGCGTTGACGGCCGCAGGCATCCGCCTGCGCCGCTGGGCGCGCCGCTTGCGCGCTCGGTGGATGGGACAATCATGACCTATGATCTTCTGCTGATCGCCGTCGGCCTCGTCGGGCTGTTCCTTGGCGGCGAAACCCTGGTGCGCGGCAGCCTCGGCCTCGCCCAGCGGCTGGGCCTGTCGCCGATGCTGATCGGGCTGACGGTGGTGGGATTCGGCACCTCGATGCCTGAGCTTCTGGTTTCGGTCGATGCCGCGCTGCGCGGCGCACCCGCGATCGCCATCGGCAATGTTGTCGGATCGAACATCGCCAATATCCTGCTGATCGTGGGCGTCGCTGCCGTGGTCTGGCCGATCCGCCCAGATGGCCCGCCGCCCCGGCGTGACCTGCTGGCGATGCTGGCGGCGGCGGTGGTCCTGCTGCCGGTCTTTGCCTGGGGGATGGTCACCCGTCCGATGGGCGCGGCGCTCATGGCGGGGCTTGCGCTCTATCTCTGGGCGGCCTTCCGCGACCCCGACGGCAAGGTCGCTGCCGTGGTGGGCTTTGTGCCGCCGCCGGTCACCGGCGCGCTGCTGCGCGTGGGGTTCGGTCTGGTGGCGCTGGTCGTGGGCGCGCGGCTTCTGGTCGACGGCTCGATCTCGCTCGCCCGCGCGGCGGGACTGTCCGAGGCGTTCATCGGCGTCTCCATCGTCGCGGTCGGTACCTCGCTGCCGGAACTCGCTACCTCGCTCGTGGCGGCGCTGCGGCGGCAATCGGCCATCGCCATCGGCAACGTTGTGGGATCGAACATCTTCAACGTGCTTGGCATCCTGGGTGCCACCGCGCTGATCGCCCCGGTCCCGGTGGCCGAACGGTTCCTCGGCTTCGACTGGCCTGTGATGCTGGTCGCGTCGCTGGTGCTGGCCGGTCTAGTGGCCTTTCGCCCCGCCATCGGCCGCCCCGCCGGGGTGCTCCTGCTGCTGGCCTATGCCGCCTATCTGTGGGTCGGGCAGGGCTAGGGGTGTTGTGCGAACCGGACACCCTGCGCGCGGTGGTGCCACCGCTCCGGTGGCAGGGTGGTGGCGCCGTGGTGGCAGGCGGGTTCCGCGCTCAGACCCGGTTCGGCGGCTCGCGCCCCTCGGCAATGGCGACGGCGTTGTCCAGCGCCACGAAGCCCATGGCCTCGCGCACCTCCAGCGCCGCCGTGCCCAGGTGCGGCAGCAGGGTGACGTTCTCCATCGCCTTGAGTTCATCGGGAACTTTCGGCTCGAACTCGTAGACGTCCAGCCCCGCGCCGGCCAGCTGCCCGGCCTGAAGCGCGGCGATCAGGGCTGCTTCGTCGATCACGTCCCCGCGCGAGATGTTGACTAGAATCGCCTGGGGCCGCATCGCCGCCAAAGCCTCGGCCCCCACCAGATGATGTGTGCCCGCGCCGCCCGGAACTGCCACGACCACAATATCTGCCCCGCCCATCAGCTCGGCCATCGTGCCCACCTGCCGCGCCGGCACCCCCGGATCGGCCACTTTCGACCGGTTGAGGAACAGCACCTTCATCCCGAACCCGTGGTGACAGCGCCGGGCAATCGCCTGACCTATGCGCCCCATGCCTATGATTCCAAGGGTTTTTCCGGTGACGTGCATCCCCAGCATCTGGGTCGGCGTCCAGCCCGTCCAGCGGTCCGCCCGCACCAGCCGCTCGCCCTCGCCAGCCCGCCGCGCCGTCATCAGGATCAGCGTCAACGCGATATCCGCCGTCGCATCCGTTACCGCCCCCGGCGTATTGGTCACAACCACCCCCGCGCGCACTGCAGCTTCGGCGTCTATGTGGTTGTAACCGACACCAAAATTGGCAAGCAGCCTGCAGCGCAGATCGGGCACCTCGGCGAATGCCTCGGCGCGGAATGCGTCGCCCAGCGTCGGCAGAACGATGTCGAAATCCCGCAATGCCGCCACGCATTCCGAATGGCTCATCGGGTCCGAGGTCTCGCGCAGGGTCACGTCGAAGCGCGCCCGCCCCGCCTCCATCACCTTCTCGGGAAGTTGACGTGAAATCAATAGTTTGAGCATCAATACATCCTCCCGCCCAGGGGCACATCATGGCTCGGCTGCAGCAGCACCACCTCGCCATCTTCATCCGGCACGCCCAGCACCAGCACCTCGGACATCACCGGCCCGATCTGCCGCGGCGGGAAGTTCACCACCGCCAGCACCTGCCGGCCCACCAACTCTTCCAACGTGTAATGCCTTGTAATCTGGGCCGAAGATCTCTTCTCCCCGACCTCGGCGCCGAAATCGACCCACAGCTTGTAGGCCGGTTTGCGCGCCTCGGGAAAGGGCTCGGCACGGGTGATCCGACCGACACGGATATCGACCTTCAGGAAATCGTCGAAGCCGATGGTCATGTCCCCAGCTCCCGTCCGCGCTCCGCCGCCGCCTTCACCGCCCGGCGCAAGAGCGGCGGGAAGCCTGTGGCCGGGTCCATCAGCACCGCCAGCGCTGCCGCCGTCGTCCCGCCGGGGCTGGTGACGTTTTCACGCAACTGCGCCGGGCTCTCCGCGGCTTCTTCGGCCAGCAGTCCCGCGCCGCCCACGGTCGCCCGCGCCAAGGTCATCGCCAGATCGGCGGGCAGCCCCTCGGCTTCTCCGGCTGCGGCCAGCGCCTCGATCAGGTGAAACACATAGGCGGGGCCCGAGCCGGAGACGGCGGTCACCGCGTCCATCAATCCCTCGTCGTTGATCCGCACCACCTGACCCACGGCCGACAGCAGCGCCTCTGCCTGATCCAGATGCGCGGCCGTCGCCGCCGCGTTGCCGACGATGGTGGTGATTCCGCGTCCCACGGCCGCAGGCGTGTTCGGCATCGCCCGCACGATCGGCGTGCCCGGCCCCAGAATCGCCTGATATCGGTCCAGCGTCACACCGGCGGCGACCGAGACGAACAGGGTCGTCGCGCCGCCCAGCGTCGCCACGCCCGGCAGCGCCTCGGCCATCATCTGCGGCTTCACCGCAATCAGCACCACCGCCGGCGCCTCTGGCATGCCCTCGTTCAGATGCACGCCCCGAGAGGCCAGCCAGTCCGAGGGCTTGGGGTCCACCACCCAGACCGAGGCCGGGTCCAATCCGCGTTTCAGCCAGCCCGCCAGCATGGCGGAGCCCATCTTGCCGCAGCCCACCAGCACCAGACCGCGCGCCTCAAGTGTCGAGAAATCCATCGCATCCCCCCGATTCCGTGGGCAGACTAGACCAGCCGGTGGCGAAGGTGGACCCCCGGAATGCCCCATGACGCAATGCGGGGGCGGGTCCTTTCGGATCCGCCCCCGCGCGCTGGGTTGCCTGTATGTTTCTGCCCCTCGCTCTGCTCGCGTGTTCTCAGGCTCGCCCGTATGCTTCCGAAATTGCTATTTTCAGCGCCTCGGCCGGGGTCTGGTCGCTCCAGGCCACAAGCTGAAAGGCGGGGTAGTAGCGTTCGCAGGCCGACACCGCCAGGCCGATCATGTGATCGATCTGCTCGGCCGAGGCGATCTGCCCACCGCTCAGCACCAGCCCATAGCGCCAGACCATCAGTTTCTGCTCGCCCCAGTACGCAAAGGCGCCGGTCCAGCACTGGTCGTTCGTGCCGTTCAGCGTCTCGTAAAGCGCGGGCAGCCGGTCCGCGGGCGGGTCCATCTCGAAGGTGCAGATCAGGCGCAGGGTTTCGTCCACCGGCGACCAGGCCAGGGTAAGGGAATAGGTGCGCCACAGCCCTTCGACCGCCATGGCGATCTGGTCTTCGGTGATGCGGTCGAAATCCCAGTCGTGGTGTTCGGCGAGCGTTTCGACGATGTCGATCGGATGGATCTCGTCGGTGATCAGGTACTGTTCGGAAAGTGACATTGCCCGGCCTCTATGTTGATAGCCTCAGGTGGGGGGTGGCCCACAAGAAACTGGGTGTCGTGCAAGGTGCAGCGTTTCTGTGTCGCTGTTCTTACAAGATATGGTGTGCTGAAAGGCGGCTTCTGTAAAGCAAATTCTTCATCGCGCGGTGGCACCGCGGCCCGCGCAACACAGGCCAAGGCAATGCCCTGCAACAAGTATCAACCTATGCGTGTGGCGCCTTGTCGGTGGAGGCGACCGCCTGCCGATTGCCGTGAAAACTTCGGGAAAGCGCTTGAAACCCTGTACTTTTGCGCCAGTTGGCGGGCACGATCAACAGGATGGGAACCACGAATGTCAGGATTGCAGGAAAGACGCGCGGCGCTGGTCTCGGGGCAGGGAACGGCTCCGGACGAGGCCGGAAAACCCGTCGACGTGCGCGCAGCCGACGAGCAGATTCGGCGCCGGCAGGGCCACCAGGTGATGGCCGCGGTGATGGCGTTCGGCGCGGCGGCCGAATCGGGGCGGTTGGAACGCGCGGTAAAGCTCGCGCAGCTGACCTGCATCACCTTTGTCTGCGTCGTGCCGGTCTATCTGTTCTGGGCCGTCGCCCTGAACGGTTGAACCGCCCGGTTTGCGCGGCGAAAAGGGCGCGCCAGCCGGCGCGCCCTTCGTCATTGATCATAGTCGGCGATCAGGCGTCGAGGGTCTGGGTGGTCACGTCGCTCGCGCGGGCGATCTCGATCCGCCGGGGCTTCAGGGCCTCGGGCATCTCGCGCACCAGATCGACGTGCAGCATGCCGTCGGCATGGGTCGCACCGGTGACCTTCACGTGGTCTGCCAGATGGAAGCGCCGCTCGAATGCGCGGGTGGCGATGCCGCGGTGCAGGTAGACCTTGCCCTCATCCTCGGCCTCGGCCTTGCGGGCGGCAATGAACAGGGCGTTCTCCTTCTGCTCGACCGTCAGGTCGTCAGCGGCGAAACCCGCGACGGCGACCGAGATGCGATAGGCGTTCTCGCCCAGCTTCTCGATGTTGTAGGGCGGATAGGTGGGCTGGGCGACATCGGTCGTCAGCACGCGATCCATCAGATCGGCAAAGCGGTCAAAGCCGACGGTGGCCCGGTAAAGCGGGGTCATGTCGAGATTGCGCATGGGTCATCATCCTTCTTGAAGCGATGTTGATAAGGCCCGCCCCGTCGCGGGGCCGGGCGGTTTGCCGGGCCCGTCTGGCACCCGACACCCCTCAAGTAGGAAAGCGAAATCGGCCGTTCAAGACCCCAGCGCGGGCGGTTTCGGCCCGCCCGTGGCCCAGTCCAAGAGCTCCACGGTATGCACCACCGGCACGCCCGTGCCCGACCCGATCTGCATCATGCAACCGATGTTGCCGGCGGCGATCACGTCCGGCTTCTTCGCCTCCAGCGACTTCACCTTGAGCGCCTTCAACTGGCCCGAGATCTCGGGCTGCATCAGGTTGTAGGTGCCCGCCGACCCGCAGCACAGGTGGCTGTCCACGGGCTCCACCACCTCGAAGCCTGCGCGTTTCAGCAAATCCTTGGGCAAGGCCTTGATCTGCTGGCCGTGCTGCAGCGAACAGGCGGCGTGATAGGCCACCCGCAGGCCCTTTGGCGCGCCCTCGGGCAGTCCCAGGTCGGTCAGCACCTCGCTGATGTCCTTGGCCAGCCCCGCCACCGTCGCGGCATCGGGGGCAAGGGCCGAGGTCCGGAACATGTGCCCGTAATCCTTCACCGTCGTCCCGCATCCGCTGGTGTTGATAACCACCGCATCCAGCCCGTCCGCTGCCTTCTCGGCCATCCAGGCGGCGATGTTCGCGGCCGCAAACCGGTGGCTTTCGTCGGTCTTGCCCATGTGATGGGTCAGCGCGCCGCAGCAGCCCGCACCCTTCGCCACCACCACCTCGGCGCCTAGGCGCGTCAGCACGCGGATCGTCGCGTCGTTGATGTCGGTGTTCAGCGCCTTCTGCGCGCAGCCGGTCATCAGCGCCACGCGCATCCGGCGCTCGCCGTTGGCGGGGAACACCTGCGGGTCGTCGTTGCGGCTGACGGCGGGGATCTGCTTCGGTGCCATTTCCAGCATGGCGCGCAGCCGCGCATCCGGCATCAGCGCCTTGAACGGCCGGCCGATCTTTGCCCCCAGGAGCGCCAGCCGGAACCGCTTGGGATAGGGCAGCACCGCCGCCAGAACCGCGCGCAGCGCCCGGTCGCGCCACGGGCGCCTGTAGGTCTGTTCGATATATTCCCGCGCGTGATCGACCAGATGCATGTAGTGCACGCCGCTGGGGCAGGTGGTCATGCAGGCCAGACACGACAGGCAGCGGTCGATGTGCTTGACCGTCCGCTCGTCCGCCGGCCGGCCATTTTCCAGCATGTCCTTGATCAGGTATATGCGGCCGCGCGGGCTGTCCAACTCGTCGCCCAGTACCTGATAGGTGGGGCAGGTCGCGGTGCAGAACCCGCAATGCACGCAGGTGCGCAGGATCTCGTTCGATCGCGCAATGGCAGGGTCGCGCAATTGCGCGTCGGTAAAGGATGTCTGCATCGCTACCCCATCAATCCCGGATTGAGCACGCCCCGCGGGTCGAACCTTGCCCGCAGCCCTGCTGTGATCGCCGCCACCGGGGCAGGTTCGGGCCGGAAGGTGCCCAGCCGCGCCTGTGCCTCGTTGCCTGCGCGGACCAGCGTCGCGTGACCGGAAAAGGCACCCAGCCGCGCCCGCAGGTCGGTGTCAGGCGCCACCAGCAGCCAGACCAGCCCGCCGCCCCAGTCATACAGCGCCCGTCCACCTGCACGCGCGGCGATGCCCGGCGCGTCCGACGGCTTCACCGACAGCCGCCACACATCGCCCGGCTGCCCATGGAACGGCGCCACGTCGCGGATTGCGGCCCACCGGGCCGCTGTCGCCTCCACGCCCTCCTCGATCTCGCCGCCCAGCATCGCTTGCAGCTTGCCAGCGCGATAGGTGACGGAGTCCGCAAACCCCTCGATCCGCAAAAAGGTGCCAGTGCCGGGCCAATGCGCCGCGCCGTTCACCTCGAACGGAGAGCCCAACGCGCGGGTCATCGCCGCCTGTGCGGCCGCATCGTCCAGTCCCGTCAGCACCAGCGTCGCCGCCGCGCCCGGCGCGGGTAGCACCTTGAACGCTACCTCGGTCAGCACGCCAAGGGTACCGAAACTGCCCGCCATGAGCTTCACCAGGTCGTAGCCGGTGACGTTCTTCATGACCCGGCCGCCGTTCTTCACGATGGCGCCTGTGCCATCGACGAACCGAACGCCGATCAATGAATCCCGGCAGGCCCCCGCCTGCACCCGGCGCGGACCCGACACATTGGCCGCCACCACGCCGCCGATCGTCGGCTCTCCGGAGGTTTCCAGCAGCCCGCGATGGTCCATCGGCTCGAACGGCAGGCGCTGGCCCTCGGCGGCCAGCGCGGCCTCGACCTCGGCCAGCGGCGTGCCCGCGCCCACGACGATGGTCAGCGCACCGGGCTCATACAGGCTGATCCCCGCCAGCCCGCCCGTCTCCAGCACGTCGCCCGCCAGAAACAGCCCCCGGGTGCCGCCCCCACGGATCGCCAGCGGGTCGCTTGCATCGCGGATTGCTTGGGCCAGGTCGCCGTCGCTTGTCGGTCGGATCGTCACGCAGCACCTTTCGCCTGTGCGCCAGCGCACATGAGGCGCCAAGCCGTGCGTTTTTCAGGCATGCACGTCGAATGCACGGCGGATGCACGCGAGTCATACGTCGTGTGCACACCGCCACTCTGGCCGGGTGTTGCGCGAATTCGCCCCCCAGAGAACGCTGGTGCCATACGGATGCTGGCGCAGTGCTGGCGCAGTGCTGGCGCCCGGCCAGCCCTGCTGCATTGGTCAGCCCACCGAACCGCGCGGCGCTGCAAGTCCTTGATAACCCTCACGCCGCGGCCCGCCGCGACGCCGTCGCCTCCAGCGGGAACACCTTGGCCGGGTTCAGCAGCCAGTGCGGATCAAAGGCATCCTTGACCCGCAACTGCGCCTCCAGATCGGCGGGGGCGAATTGCACGGACATCAGGTCGCGTTTTTCGATCCCCACGCCATGCTCGCCGGTCAGGCAGCCGCCCACCTCGACGCACAGCTTCAGGATCTCTGCCCCGAATGCCTCACATTTCTCCAGATCGCCGGGCTTGTTGGCGTCGAACAGGATCAGCGGGTGCATGTTGCCGTCGCCCGCGTGGAACACGTTTGCCACGTCCAACCCGAATTCCTTCGACATCTCGCCGATCCGCCTCAGCACATGGGGCAGGGCGCTGACCGGGATGGTTCCGTCCAGGCACATGTAGTCGTTGATGTTGCCCATCGCGCCAAAGGCCGACTTGCGACCCAGCCAGATCTTCTTCGATTCCTCTTCCGACTTGCTCTCGCGGAACTCTACCGGCGCGTGGCGCATCGCGATCTGGCGGATCAGGCCAAGCTGCTCCGCGATCTCGGCCTCCGACCCCTCGACCTCCACGATCAGCAGCGCCTCGCAATCCGGATAGCCGGCGTGCGCGAAATCCTCGCAGGCACGGATGCAGGGGCGGTCCATGAACTCGATGGCGACCGGCAGGATGCCCGCCTTGATGATGTCGCTGACGCAGGCGCCCGCCACCTCGTTGGAATCGAACGCGATCAGCACCGGCCGCGCACCTTCGGGCTTGGGCAGGATGCGCAATGTCGCCTCGGTCACGACGCCAAGCTGACCCTCGGACCCGCAGATCACGCCCAGCAGGTCCAGCCCGCCGGCATCCATGTGCGCGCCGCCCAGTTCGATCACCGTGCCGTCCATCAGCACCACCGTCGCGCCCAGCAGGTTGTTGGTGGTGACGCCGTATTTCAGGCAATGCGCCCCGCCCGAATTCATCGCGATGTTGCCCGCGATGGCGCAGGCCAGCTGGCTGGACGGGTCGGGGGCGTAGAAGAAGCCGTCGGTCTCCACCGCGCCGGTGACGCTCAGGTTGGTGCGCCCTGCTTCGACCCGGATGAAGCGGTTGTCGTAATCGACCTCCAGCACCCCGGTCATCCGCGCGATGCCCAGGATCACGCTGTCGGACGTGGGCAGCGCGCCGCCCGCCAGGCTGGTGCCCGATCCGCGCGGCACGACCTTCACGCCTTCCTCGTGGCAGATGCGCAGGACGGCCGAAACCTCTTCGGTGGTGCGCGGCAGCACGGCGGCCAGCGGCGGACAGCGATAGGCGGTCAGCGCGTCGCATTCATAGGCGCGGGTTTCCGCGAGTTCGTGGATCACCGCATCTGCGGGCAGGGCGGCCTGCAACCGCTCCACGATCCGGGCCTTGCGCGACAGCACGCCCGCGTCCGGTACCGGCATTTCCATGGGTCGTCCTCCCCTGATATTGGTCAGAAATTATAACCAATACTCCTGAACGGCAACCCCGACCACACCGCCGCCACAAAGAATCTTGCCACACCCCCCCACATCCCCCACCGTGCCCCATCGCCGCACCAATCACAGGTAATCCATGGTCCCGTTTCTTCGCCTTGGTATCGTCGCCCTCGCCACCCTTGCAGCCACCCCGCTCGCCGCACAGACAGGGGCCTGCGGACAGCCCGTAATACTCACGACACGATTGGGCGCGCCCTTGCCGGCGGGCTTCCCACAGCTCCGCCTGCCGCTGTTTCTACAGCGGTCGGAGCCCGCCTATGTGGAATTTACTCTGGCGGTCGCGCAGACGGTCACGCTGGGGACCGAGAACACCGAAGGCGATCCGGTGCTGGCACTCTATGATCGGTCTGGCAGCCTTCTGGGCTGGGATGATGATACCGGAGGGGACCTCGACTCCCTGATCGAACAGGCCCTTGAGGCTGGCACATATTGCGCCCAGGTTCGCCCCGTGGGCACTGCGCCCATTGACTCGATCGCCTTCAATCTCGTCCTGCAGGGCGGATCGACGGATTCGGCTATTGCAGCTCCCGCGCTCCTTCAGGACAGCGTCGATTGCGGCGGGCCCGGTCTTGCCGGCACTCTCGCCGCCGGGGTGACGCCAGACTCCGGGACGGTCCGTCTGACAGGGCAGACCGACGCCGACACCGGCGAAAGCTGGTATGGCCTGTCGGTCGCGTCACCTACACGGCTGCAACTGGACGCGTCGAGCGCCGAGATCGACACTGTCCTTGAGGTGCTGGGCGTTGACGGTGACAGACTACACGAGAACGACGATCATCCCGACCTTGGCACCGACAGCCGGATCGAGGCCACGCTGATGCCCGGCGACTACTGCGTGAAGCTGCGCGGCTTCGCCGGGGCGCAGGGCAGCTACACTTTGGCGATCGCCCCGCTGGGCGACTCAGATGCGGCCGATGCTACGGCTTCAGGAGGCGATGCTTCCGCCCATGAAGGGCCGTGCAGCGATCCGGACTTGACCACGATGCTGGCACAGGGAGTGACCGGTGCCTCGGCGCCCACGCGGCTAGAGGCGTCGATCGATCCGCGGATCGGGGCGGGCTGGTTCGCCCTGTCGCTGGATGACGGGGTTGCCGTTTCGCTGGAAGCCACCAGCCCGGACCTCGATACCGTGCTGGAGCTTTACGATCTCAATGGCCGCCTGCTGCTGGAGAACGACGATTTCGCGGGCATGGGCACGGACAGCCGCATCGACGCCCCGCTGGAGCCGGGCGATTACTGCGTGCTCGTTCGCGGTTATGCCGGTGCCGAGGGCGACTTCACCTTGGCGCTGTCGCTTGGTGGCGGGGCCGGGGCGGCGGAACCGGCGGACCTGCCCGATCCGCGTCAGCCCGATGAGATCGAGGACATGGGCCTTCTGACAGATGTCGTCAAAAGCTACGCGATCACCAGCGCCCCTGCGCTTTTCGCCGGGTTCGAGGTGGGTGACGCAGGGTCGGTCGTCGTCGAAGGCGTCAGTATCAGCAGTGCCTTCCGCGTGGCGCTTTACGATGCCGACGGCGGCTTGATCGAGGTGACCGATGTGGTGCCCGCGTTCGACGCCGCGACCTTTTCGCTCGACCTGCCCCCCGGTGCCTATCTGGTCGCCCTGATCAACGAGGAAGCGACGGGCGCCCCGATCCTGCGGCAGATCACCGTCAGCCGGCCGTAGCGGTCAGCGCCGACCCTCACGCAGCCACGCGCCGACTGCCAGAAGCGATGCCAGCAACAGGAAGGCCCAGGCCGGCAGCAGCGGCATCACCCGCAGATCTACCGTCTGATAGGCATTGCGCGGTGTCAGGCCGATCCAGCCACGCCCCGCCGCCGGGCGACCCTCGCGGATCAGGCGCAGGTCGGGCAGGCCCTCCTCGATCCGCTGCACGCCGCCGCGCGTGTCGGTGACAAGGGGGGCCAGCTTCTCGCCGCTGGCAATGGTTTCCTCGAACTCGCGCGGCGCGGAGGGGCCTAGCGCCACGACCGCCTCCGTCTCGCCCTCGCGCAGTCTGTAAAGCCCGATCTCGGGCGCCTGCCAGGTGACGCTGTGCCGCCCGGGCGAGACCTCGTTCAGTTCCAGCTCCACGACCGCGCCATCCGGCCCCGTCACCTCGACGCTGCGCGCGCCTTCGCCCAGTGTGCGGCGGGTGATCGTCATGGTCTGGCCCTCGGCGGTGGCGGTCAGCGCCTCCTCCTCAAGCTCGGGTTCCTTCATCATCCAGTGGGCCAGCCGACGCAGCAGTTCCAGCTGCGGCCCTCCGCCCTCGAACCCGCGGCCCCAGAGCCAGGCGTGATCCGATGCCAGAAGAGCCACGCGCCCTTCGCCGACGCGGTCGAGCATGAGAAGCGGTCGGTCATCGGCGCCCGACATCACCTCTTGCCCGCCGCGCGGGGTCAGTTCCACCATCCGGAACCAGCGGCCCCAGGCCGGCTCGGCCTCGTCACCTTCGGGTGCCAGCCCCTCGGTCACCGGGTGGCGGTGGCCAAGGCCGGTCACGCGCGGCAGGTAACCCTCTTCCACCACACGCGCCGTCGGCTCGCCCGGCAGGATCTCGGCCAAGGCCGACCGGTAGATACTGTCGGCGGTCCCGAATTCCGGCCCCGCCGCCACCAGCAACGCGCCGCCTCCTTCGACGTAGCGGCGGATATAGTCGTAATAGGCGCCCGGCAGGATGCCCCGCCGCCGGTAGCGGTCAAAGATGATCAGATCAAATTCCTCGATCTTCTCGACGAACAATTCGCGCGTGGGAAAGGCGATCAGCGACAGTTCGGTGACCGGCACGCCGTCCTGCTTGTCGGGTGGGCGCAGGATGGTGAAATGCACCAGATCGACCGAACTGTCCGATTTCAGAAGGTTCCGCCACACCCGCTGACCGGTATGTGGCTCGCCCGACACCAGCAGCACCCGCAGCCGGTCGCGCACGCCGTTGATCTGCACCACTGCCGAATTGTTGCGGTCGGTCAACTCGCCGTCCACCTCGGTCACGGTGAACTGCAGCACGTTGATGCCGCCGCGGTCGAGCGTGACAGGCAGCTCCAGATCCTGCCCGACGGGGACCGAGAACACCTGCGGCTCCTCTCCGTCGATCGCGATCGACAGCTCCGCGCGACCGGTCGCCTCGGGCGGCACCGCGCCCTGATCCTCGATCCGCAGGGTCAGGGTCACCGGCTCTCCGATGATGGCGAAGGCGGGGGCGTTGCGAACTATCAGGCGACGATCCCAGTCGTCCTGCCGGCCGGTCAGCAGCACGTGAACGGGCGCGGGCATCTCGGGGGTCAGTTCAAGATCATGCACCTGCCCGTCGGTCACCAGCACCGCGCCCGCGATCCGCGCTCGCGGCTCTGTCGCCAGCGCCTCGGACAGCGCCGCCATCGCCCGCGTGCCGGTGTTGCCCTCGCCGTCGCCGATGGGAATCTCACGCAGTTCCACGTTGTCCAGTGCGCCGATCCGGTCGCGCAGATGCTCGACCGCAGCAGCCATCTGCTCGGATCGGTCGGAAATCCGCTGGCTGGCGCTTTCGTCCACCAGAACCAGGGCGATGTCCGACAGTTCGGCGCGGTCCTCGGTCTGCACCGAGGGGTTCGCCACCGCCAGCAACAATGCGATGGCGGCCAGCGCCCGCAGCCACCAGCCCGAAAGCCCCTTCCACACGGCCAGCGCCAGCAGCAGCAGCGCCAGCCCGGCCACGACCCAGACCGCGATCCACGGCAGCAGCGGGTCGAAGATCACCGCGCCGCCGTTCATTGACCCAGCCTTTCCAGAAGCGCGGGCACATGCACCTGGTCGGATTTGTAGTTGCCCGTCAGCACATGCATCACCAGGTTGATCCCGAAGCGATACGCGATCTCACGCTGGCGCTCGCCGGCGAAGCCGCGGCCGACGGGCGTCATCGCCAGCCCGCGGTCATCCACCGCCCAGGCGCTGGCCCAGTCGTTGCCGCCGATCACCACCGGTGTCACCCCGTCGTTCAGGTTGCGGAACGGCATCCCCTCCACCTGCTCGGCATCGGGCGGCGCGGCCTCGACCCAGACGGAGCGGCCGCTGTGGCGGCCGGGAAAGTCCTGCAGCAGGTAGAAGGTGCGCGTCAGCACATGGTCGGGCGGCACCGGTTCAAGCGCGGGAATGTCGAGGGGGGCCGCCAGCGTCTGCAACCGCCGCCCGGCCGGGGTGGCGCCGCCGAAGCCCGCCACATCGGCATCGCGGGTATCGAACAGGATCAGCCCGCCGGTCCGCAGGAACTGGTTCAGCCGCGCATAGGCGTCGGCCGACGGTGTCTGCTGCCGCTCGGTCACCGGCCAGTAAAGGAAAGGAAAGACCGCCAGATCGTCACGCTCCAGATCGACGCCCATCGGCTCGGCCGGCTCGACCGATGTTCGCTCGAACAGCCGCCGCGACAGCCCGCGCAGCCCGGCCTCGGACAGCCGGTCGATGGCGGGATCGCCCGTCAGCACATAGGCCAGCACCACATCGGATGTCGCCTGCAGGACAAGCTCGTCGCTGGCCCGCGCCTGCGGCGCGGTCAGCAATGCCAGCGCCAGCACCGCGACCCCGCCCGCGCCGCGCAGCCGCCCCGACAGCGCCAGCGAGGCCAGGATGTCGGCCAGCAGCAGCAGAAGCGCCAGCGTCAGGATCGCGCCCTTCAGTTGCCGCTCTTCGGCGGTGCTGGCACCTTCGACGATGATCCGTCCGGGCCAGTCGGTGGGGGTCAGAACGGTATCCGCCCCGATCACGTTCAGCGCCACGCGGCGGTCGCCATCGGCATAGACGCCGGGGGGCAGGTCTGGTCCGGGGCGGCCCTCGGCAAGTGTCTCGCCGGACACGCCCGCGCTCTGGCCTGCGTCCGACAGGGCGCCATAGGCATCCAGCAGCCGTTCGGCGGTCCAGGTGCTGCCCGCCAGATCCTCCGCCGTCAGTTGCGCGGGCCGGGTAGAGACCGCCAACCGCTCCAGCATCTGCACGAACAGGCCCGACAGAGGCAGGGTGGACCATTCGGCATTGGCGGTGACGTGGACCAGCACGACCTGCCCCTGGCCCAGCCGCTTGCGCGTGACCAGCGGCGTGCCGTCAGCCAGCGTGGCGATGGTGCGGTCGGCAAGTTCCGGGTCGGGCTGGGCCACCACCTGTGAATTGACAATCACGTCCTCTGGGATCGGCAGTCCGAAAAAGGGCGAGCCCTCGGCAAAGGGGCGAAGTGCCTTCGGCTCGCCCCAGCTCATCGCGCCGCCGACGGTGCGCCCGCCCTCGCGCAGCCTGACCGGCATCAGCGGATCCTCGATGGCGCGGGCGATATCGCTGGCGGCCAGCCGCGGCCCTGCGAAGCGCAGCAGCAACCCGCCGCCGCTGACCCAGTCCGTCACCGCCTCGGTATCGGCATCCGACATCCGCGCCACGTCGGCCAGAACGATCACGTCGGGGTTGGCCATCAGCACCTCGTCGACGCTGCCGTCGATCAGGTCGGCGACCGGCTCCAGCGCCTGCCGCAGGTAGTAGAGTGGTGAGAGCAGCTCCAACCCCTCGCGGTCCTCGCGACCCGACAGCAGCGCCACCTTGCGCCGCTTCAGCCCATCATCGGTCAGGCTGACCGCCCCGGCCGAGCGCGTGGCGCCGACTTGGAAGCGGCTGATCCGATTGCGCAACTCGGCCGGCAGGACCAGCGCCACTTCGGCCTCGGTCACGTCCGCATCGAAGCGCAGGGTGGCGCCCGCCAGATCGCGTTCGATCCCCGCGGGGTCAAGGCCGATGGCCGCGACCGGCATCTCCGCCGCCTCTCCACCCGCGGGGCGCAGGCCGGTGATCTTGATCGTGCCGTCGTCGAACACCGCAGGGCGCAGGGCGATCACCGGGCGCGGGCTTTCGAAGACGGTCACGGCACCACGCGCCTCCAGCGCTGCCAGAACGCCTTCGCGCCCCTCGCGCGCCAGCCCGTCCGACAGCCAATAGGTCTGGAAGCGGCCCTCCAGCGCGGCCGCCCAGTCCGCCGCCTCTGCCCCCGGCTCCCACGGCGCGGGGCGGATCGATGGCAGGCGGCTGGCCCAGACATCGGCCGACTGGAACGACGGCCCATCCGCGGGCAGGTCGGTCAGCGCCACCACCGCCACCGGGCGGCCGCTGCGGCTGGCGTCCGACAGCACCTCGGCCATCCGGTCCTGCCGCTGCTGCCAGTCGCGGGCATCTGCCCATGTCGCGTCCACCAGCATCAGCAGCGGCCCGCTGCCCGCCCGCTCCACCTGCGGGTTCAGCACCGGGCCGGAGAAGCCCACGATCACCGCCGCAATCGCCAGCATCCTGAGCAGCAGCAGCCACCACGGCGTCCTGTCGGTCTGCGTCTCGTCGTCCTTCAGCCCCAGCAGAAGCGCCACGCCCGGAAACCGCCGCCGGATCGGCGCGGGCGGCACGGCGCGCAACAGCCACCACAGCACCGGCAGCGCGATCAGCCCCAGCAGCAGCCAGGGCGCGGTGAATCCCAGGGGACCGAGGACCAGCATCAGCGCACCCGCTCCAGCGCGCCGTAAAGCCATAGCAGCGCGGCCTGCGCCGGGGTTCCGGTGTGATGGCTGGTGTAGCGCCAGCCGGTCAGCCGGGCCAGGTCCGCCAGCCGCTCCTTGCGGGCGGCCAGCCGGTCCAGGTAGCGGGTGCGCAACTCGCCCGCCTTCAGCGTCTCGTGCCGGATCGCGCCCGACATGGATTCAAAGATCGTGCGGCCGTCAAAGGGGAAATCCTCTTCCATCGGGTCCAGCACCTGCACCAGCGCGCCCTGCACGCCGCGATCCGCCGCGCGCGTCAGCGCGTCCTCCACCGGGGCAAGATCGCCCAGGAAATCCGACAGGAACACCGCGCGCGACTGCGCCGGCATCCCCTCGGGGTCGGGCTTGCCATAATCCGCAACCGACCCGTCGCGCGCCAGAACCTCGGCCAGCCGCATCACCTGCGCCTGACCGGATTTCGGCGGCGCCATCAGCCCGGTCAGCCCCACCCGCTCGCCGCCCCGGATCAGCAGGATCGCCAGCGCCAGCGCCAGCGTACGGGCGCGCGCGCCCTTTTCGGGGCGGTTCCGGTCGCCGGTAAAGGCCATGGATCGCGCATCATCTACCCAGATCAACACCGATTGCGCCGCCTGCCACTCGCGCTCGCGCACGAAATGCGCGTCCGACCGGCCCGACCGGCGCCAGTCGATCATCCGCGCCTCGTCGCCGGTATGGCTGGGGCGGTACTGCCAGAACTCGTCGCCCATGCCTGCGCGTCGCCGCCCGTGCTCGCCCAGGATCACCGTCGCCGCCAGTTGCTCCGCATCCGCCAGAAGGGCGGGCAGGCCGGCGGCCAGCCCTTCGGCCCCGGCGCGCAGATCGGTCAGGCGGGCGGCGGCATCGGTCACGCCGCGGCCTCGACCCGTCCGATGGTGTTGCAGACCGCGTCGATCACATCGCCCAGCACCACGCCGCGGGCGCGGGCGGCAAAGCTCAGCGCCATGCGGTGCGACAGCACCGGGCGCGCCATCGCCAACACATCATCGACCGACGGCGCCAGCCGCCCGTCCAGAAGCGCGCGCGCCCGTACCGTCAGCATCAGCGCCTGCGCCGCACGCGGCCCCGGTCCCCAGCTGACGGCATCGCGCACGATCGGCAGCGCCTCGGCCTCGCCGGGGCGGCAGGCGCGCACCAGGTCCAGGATCGCCTCGACCACAGCATCGCCCACCGGCATCCGCCGCAGCACGCGCTGCGCGGCCAGCAACTCGTCCGCGGTGAACACGGCCACCGCCTGATCCTCTTCCAGCCCGGTCGTGGCGATCAGGATGTCACGCTCGGTCGCGCGGTCGGGATAGGCCACGTCGACCTGCACCAGAAACCGGTCCAGCTGCGCCTCGGGCAGGGGATAGGTGCCCTCTTGTTCGATCGGGTTCTGCGTCGCCAGCACGTGGAACGGTTGCCCCAGCGACCTGTGCACGCCCGCCACCGTCACCTCGCGCTCCTGCATCGCCTGCAATAGCGCCGACTGCGTGCGCGGGCTCGCGCGGTTGATCTCGTCGGCCATCAGAAGCTGGCAGAAGATCGGCCCCTCGATGAACCGGAAGGCGCGGCTGCCGTCGGGCGCGGTCTCCAGCACCTCGGACCCCAGGATATCCGCGGGCATCAGGTCGGGGGTGAACTGGATCCGCGCGCCCTTGAGGCCCATGACGGTGGACAGAGTGTCCACCAGCCGGGTCTTGCCCAGCCCCGGCAGGCCGATCAGTAGCGCGTGGCCACCGCACAGCATCGCCGTCAGCGTAGTGTCTACAACCGTCTCCTGGCCGATGAACCGGCGGTTGATGCTGGCCTTGGCCGCGCCCAGCCTTTCGCCAAGCGCCTCGATCTCGCCGATCAACTCTGCCGCATCCGACATGCGTTTCCCCCTTGGACAGCTATATGCCACATTAGACCGATGTATGACGGCGGGCACAAATGGCAAAGCAGAGAGGGCGAACACAAATGATCGTGAAACCTTCGGCAGAAAACCTGATGCAGTCGGCCCAGGCAGCGGCGAAGAAGGGTCCGCCCCCGGTGCACCTGTGGAACCCGCCGTTCTGCGGCGATCTGGACATGCGCATCGCCCGCGACGGCACGTGGTTCTACCTCGGCACGCCCATCGGACGGCCGGCGATGGTGCGGCTCTTCTCGTCGATCCTGCGCAAGGACGGCGACGACTACTTCCTTGTCACCCCTGTGGAAAAGGTCGGCATCACCGTCGATGATGCGCCCTTCGTCGCGGTGGATTTCTCCGTGACGGGGCAGGGGCGCGACCAGTCGCTGACCTTCACCACTCATGTGGGCGACACCGCCACCGCCGGCCCCGACCAGCCGATCCGCGTGGCGCGTGACGCCAAGACCGGCGAGCCGTCGCCCTACATCCTGATCCGCGCCAACCTTGAGGCGCTGATCGACCGAAAGACCTTTTACCGGCTGGTGGACCTTGGCGTGCACGAGGTGCACGAGGGCGCGCGCTGGTTCGGCCTCTGGTCCGGCGGGCATTTCTTTCCGATCATCCCGTCTGCCGAGTTGCCGGAGTGAGGATTGCGGCGAACCTCTCGATGCTGTTCACCGAACGGCCGCTGTTCCAACGCCCGGCGGCGGCAGCCATCGCCGGGTTCGACGGCGCAGAGATCCTGTTTCCCTATGACGACGATCCCGCCGCCCTGCGCGATGCGCTGCTGGCGGCCGGCCTGCCGCTGGTGCTGCACAACACGCCCCCCGGTGACTGGGCGGCGGGCGAGCGTGGCTTTGCCGCCGTGCCGGGGCAGGGCGACCGCTTTCGCCGCGATATCGAACAGGCGCTGCGGGTGGCCGAGGTGCTGCGCCCCGACCACATCCATGTGATGACCGGCCGCGCCAGCGGCCTGCAGGCGGAAGAGACGCTGATCGAGAACCTGCGCTGGGCGACCGGGCAATCGCCGCAGGGCTTCACGCTGGAACCGCTGAACCCGGTGGACCAGCCCGGCTATTTCCTGGCCGACTTCGACCTCGCCGCCCGCGTGCTGGATGCGGTCGCCGCGCCGAACCTCGGCCTGCAATACGATGTCTACCACGCCCAGATGATCACCGGCGACGCGCTGGCCGTCTGGGCCGCCCACGGTCCCCGCGCCGTTCACGTCCAGGTCGCCCGCGCGCCGGGGCGCAGCGAGCCGCAGGGCGGCCCGACCGACTGGCCCGCCGTCTGGTCCGCACTGACCGGTTTCCCCGGCTGGGTCAGCGCCGAATACACGCCCGAGGGGCGGACCGAGGACGGCCTCGGCTGGCTTCGCGCCGTGCGTGGCGGGACGTGAGCAGCGGTTTAAATTCGGTTAACAAAAAATCGGAAATCTCATGATTTCAGTTACTTGATATTTTGTGCACGCGTGCACACCCCTCCGAATACAGCCTATCCCCGCCCGATAAAGGGCATCTTCGTCGCCATGATCGTCATGAACTGCACATTCGCCTCGGCCGGCAACTGGGCCATGTTCCAGACCGCCTCGGCCACGTGATCCACCCCCATCGTCGGGATCTCCGGCACCGTCGGATCGGCCGCCCGCTGCGCCGCCATGGCCTTCTCCAGCAGCTCCGTCCGGGCATTCCCGATATCGATCTGTCCGCAGGCAATGTCGAACGGACGGCCATCGAGTGAGATCGATTTCGTGAGTCCCGTGATCGCATGCTTGGTGGTCGTATAGCAGACCGCCCCCGCCCGCGGGCTGTGGGCCGAGATCGAGCCGTTGTTGATGATCCGCCCCCCCTGCGGCCTCTGCCGCCGCATCACCCCGAACGCCGCGCGGGCACAAAGGAACATGCCCGTCAGGTTCACGCTGACCGAGGCCAGCCAGTCGGCCACCGGCACCTCATCAATGGGCGCCGCGGGCACGAAGATCCCCGCATTGTTGAACAGCACGTCGATCCGCCCGAAGCGGTGCACAGCTTCGGCAAACGCCGCCTCCACCTGCGCCGGATCGGTCACGTCGCAGGCCAGCGGCAGAGCAGTGGCATGCCCCGCCGCGATTTCCTTCAGCACCTCGGCCCGGCGGGCCAGCAGCGCGACCTCCCATCCGCCCTTGATGAAGCGTTCCGCAGTGATGCGCCCGATCCCGGCGCTGGCGCCTGTGATGACGATGACAGGCATGGCTCAGAACGCCTTGAAGGTCATGGTGGTCAGGGTCCGGACGATACCGGGGATGTCGAAAAGCTTTTCCGACAGGTAATGCCCCACATCCGCATCATCGGGGATATAGACCTTGGCGATCAGGTCGTATTCGCCGGACGTGGAATAAAGCTCGCTCACCACCTCGCGGTCATAGATCGCATCGGCCACCTCATAGGTCTTACCGGGGGTGCAGCGGAACTGGACGAAGACGCAGCGCATCGAAACCTCCCTTGCTTCGCCGGCAGACTAGGCCGCGACCGCGGCCAGCGCCAGCCCCGCCGTCATTCCGCCGTCAGGGTCAGCGGCGCGGCCGGTGCCACCAGGTCTTCGATCGACAGCGGCGCCTCGGGCCGCGCCAGCCGGTAGCGCGTGACCCAGTGCAGCCGCGTCTCGGCCCGCGTGATCGCCACATAGGCCAGCCGCTTCCACAGCGGCAGCCCCGCCTCGGTCCGCCCGGCCCGCGCGGCGGCGTACAGGTCGGGCGCGAAAACCTGCACTTCGGGCCACTGGCTGCCTTGCGCCTTGTGGATCGTCACCGCCGCGCCGTGCAGGAATGCCGCGCCCATTGTCGCGGCCGAGGCGATGAACGGCTCCTCCTCTCCCGGCTTCTCGATCTTGACGATTGAAGCCGCGCTGACGCGCGGATCCTCGGCCCCGATCACGTGAAGACGCGAAAAGCCAGGCTTGTTGCCGGGGCCGAGGTACACGACCTGCGCGCCCTTGATCAGCCCGCGCGCCTCCAGGTCGATGCGTTTCTTGCGGTGCTTCAGCGGCAGTTCGATCCCGTCGCAGATCAGCGGCTCGCCCGGCAACAGGGCATCGTCGGGGGCATCATAGGCGGCGCGAAAGGCCGCGATCAGCCGGATGCGCGTCGCGTTGCGCCAGACCAGCACCGGACTGCGCGCCATCATCGCCGCCTCGACCCGCTGCGCCACCACCACCCGGTCGTCGCGCGCCGCCGCCTCTTCGATCCGCCGCTCGAAATCCTCGAAGGTCAGATCCTCGTCGCCAAGGGCATGGGCGAGATCAAGAATGGGATTGTCGGCGGCCTGGCGATGCACCCTGCCCAGAGTCAGCCGCTGCTTTTCAGGCAGGCGGTCGAACACCATCTCCCCCGACTGACCGACCGGGGCCAACTGCGCCGGGTCGCCGAACAGGACCAGCGTCGGAAAGATCTCCTTCAGGTCTTCCAGTTGCCGGTCGTCCAGCATCGAGCTTTCGTCGATGAACCCGATGTCCAGCGGATCCTCGCGTCGTTTCCAGCCCTTGATGAAATCCGATCCGCGCAGCCCCGCCGCCGCCAGCGCGCCGGGGATCGAGGCGACGGTCTGGTAGAAGGCGTGCGCCCGGTCCAGCGCGATCTCTGTCAATCCCTCTATGGCCAGGCCGTCAAGCGACGGGCGCGTGCCGGTCCCCGCCAGCCAGTCGGCGATGCGTTCGTACTGCGGGTGGTAGACCGGGGTATAAAGGACGCGGTGAATTGTCGTGGCCGCCACACCTCGATTTCGCAGTACGCTGGCGGCCTTGTTGGTGGGGGCAAGGATGGCCAGCGTCCGACGATCGCGTCGCCGTCGCCCCTCGTAATCCCCCGACACGATCTGCACGCCGGCCTCGACCAGCGCGCGGGTCAGTTCGGCCAGAAGCAGCGTCTTGCCCGATCCGGCCCGCCCGACCACCGCCAGGATACCGCCGTCGCCATCGCTGCGCGGGGTCGTCTGGCCATTCGGCAGGTCGATGCCGACCCCCTGAAGCATCTCGGAGATGCGATCCCAAGCCTCGGCCTGATCGTCGGAAAGTGTGGGGAGTTGCAGCGACATCGGGCGATCTTACCGGCCGGATACTGCCACCGCCAGATGGCGCACCGCAGAAGCGTCCGAAAACAGGCCGGAACGAATGATCAGGGGGTTCTGCGCGGCGGGGCGCGACGCCCTGCACGTTCCCCCCCCGCAGCACGACGCGGCGGAACGTTGTCCGGCTCTTCGTCGCCGAGGTCTTCCGGGCGATTGCTGGCCGCCACCGCAATCTCGGCCTCGGCCACGCGGATCGTCTCATCGACCTTGCGGGAGAGTGCAACCATTCCGTGTCGTTCGGAAAAGGTTTTCATGTCCTGAAGGACTTCGATGATCCAGTCGTAGCGCAAGTGGGACCCCGGTAAGTCTCGTTGACCAAACCGAAAGCTATCATGCAGCCACCTGCCGGGTTACCCGCTAGTTCGAGAACAGACTGTTTCCTGTTCTACTTTGGGTTGATCCGGGAATTGAATGGCCCGCCGTGATCGACGGCGGGCCAAGGGCTCCACCCCGCCAGGATCAGCGGTTGCGGCTGGCCTCCAGCGTGTCCTCGAAGGTGCGCAGACCGGTGTGGGGCGCCTGCACCAGTACCGCCATATTGCCCGGCTTGTGCTCGTTGCGGCGCATCTTCATGTGCGCGGCCGGGATCTCGTCCCACGGGAAGACCTCGGACATGCAGGGATCCAGCCGGCGTTCCCGCATCAGCCGGTTTGCTGCGCTGGCCTGTTTCAGGTGGGCGAAGTGGCTGCCCTGCAGGCGCTTCTGGTGCATCCACATGTAGCGCACGTCAAAGGTGCAGTTGAACCCGGTGGTGCCGGCGCAGATCACAACCATGCCGCCCTTCTTCACCACGAGCGACGAGACGGGGAATGTCGCCTCACCTGGGTGTTCGAAGACCATGTCGACGTTCACGCCCTTGCCGGTGATGTCCCAGATCGCCTTGCCGAACTTGCGCGCCTCTTTCAGCCACTCGGCGTATTCGGGGCTGTTGACCTTGGGAAGCTGACCCCAGCACTTGAATTCCTTGCGGTTGATGACGCCCTTGGCGCCCAGGCCCATCACGAACTCGCGCTTGTCCTCTTCCGAGATCACGCCGATGGCGTTGGCGCCCGCGGTGTTGATCAACTGGATCGCATAGGAGCCGAGGCCGCCCGACGCGCCCCAGACCAGCACGTTCTGGCCCGGCTGCAAATCATGCGGCGCGTGGCCGAAAAGCATCCGGTAGGCTGTCGCGAGCGTCAGAGTGTAGCAGGCGCTTTCTTCCCAGGTCAGGTGCTTCGGGCGGGGCATGAGTTGCTGCGCCTGCACGCGGGTGAACTGGGCAAAGCTGCCGTCCGGCGTCTCATAGCCCCAAATCCGCTGGCTGGGGCTGAACATCGGGTCGCCGCCGTTGCACTCCTCGTCATCGCCATCATCCTGGTTGCAGTGGATCACGACCTCGTCGCCGACCTTCCACCGCTTCACCTTGTCGCCCACGGCCCAGACGATGCCCGCGGCGTCGGAGCCCGCGATATGATAGGCCGCCTTGTGCCCGTCGAAGGGGCTGATCGGCTCGCCGAGGCTGGCCCAGACGCCATTGTAGTTGACGCCCGCAGCCATCACGAGCACCAGCACTTCGTTGCTGTCGATGGTCCAGGTATCCACGACCTCGACCTCCATTGCGGTCTGGGGTTCCCCGTGGCGTTCCCGGCGGATCGCCCAAGCGTACATCTGCTTCGGCACATGGCCTAGCGGGGGCATTTCGCCCATTTCGTACAGGTCTTTCTGGGGGGCGTCATATGCCACAATGCCGGAATTCGTGTCGAGCGCCATCATCGTCTCCCTCTCGGTAATGCCGCATCGCAGAATCAGCGCCGGCTTTCCAGTTCGACATAACTTTCACCGCGCAACATTGCAACACTGTAGGGCTGCAAGTTGTAATTTTATGTCGTCGCCAATTCAGGCGGTGCTGCAACTGCATCAAGAAGATGCGCGATCGAGGCAGCGTAGAAGGCGAGGGTGGGGCGTTCGCCGGGGGCGACGTGCAGGGTGTCACCGATTTCGATCACGATCCGGCGGATCGTCAGCGCATCCAGCCCATGCGCGACGGTGGCCGGAAGGCTGCCGGGGGCGACGGTGCCGTCGGCATCGGCGAGGTGAACCCGCACCCCCGCCGCGCTGAGTTGTGCGGCCAGATCGGCGACGCGCGCTTCCAGCGCGGAGCGGGTCATCGTGCCCCCGGCCTCTTGCAGGACGGCGGCGACCAGCGGGACGGGCAGCACGGGCATCACCGCGCGGATGCGGTTCATCAGCGTCTCGGCCAGATCCTCGGTGTCGTGGCCCGGTTCGCTCAGAAACGCCTTGAGCGACAGCGGGCCACCAAAGCTGACAGCGGCGTCGCCGAAACGGTGGAACCGACCGCGCAGCGTCTGCCAGACAAGGCGAAGGACGAAGGCCAGAATGGCCCCCAGGCGGGCGCGAAAACGGCGCTCACCGGCGGCCGCCGCTTCCATCAGCACGCGATCCTCGATCACCCGGTCGTAGTTCAGCGCCACGGGGATGAACACCACATCGCGTTTTTCCGGATCGAACCCGGACACGATGTAGTGCAGAAGGCCCTTCTTTGCCGGGCCGACGCGACCGTCGAGGCTGAGGCCGCCCTCGGGGAAGATGGCCTGGGTCACGCCCTCGGCGGTGGCCATCTGGACGTAGCGGGCCAGCACCTTGCGATACATGGGGTTGAGATACTTGCGGCGGATGAAATAGGCGCCCATCGCCCGGATCAAGCTTCGCAACGGCCAGACGCGGGCCCATTCGCCCACGGCGTAGGACAGGGCCGACCGTTCGGCCACAAGGTAGGTCACCAGTACATAGTCCATGTTGGAGCGGTGGTTCATCACGAAGACCACGGTCGCGTTCGGGTCGATGGCGCGGATCGTGGCCGCGTCATAGTTGCCAAGGCGCACGCGATAGAGCGCGCGCGACAGCCAGCGGGCGGCGCGGATGGCAAAGCCGAAATAGGTGGTGGCCGAGAATCGCGGAACGATTTCACGGGCATAGCGGCGGGCCTGCTGGGCGGCGACGTCCTGGCGGATGCCGTTTTCGGCGGCGTAGTCCGCGACGGCCTGCATCACCTCCGGGTCGAAGGTCAGGCGCAGGATCATGTCCTGCCGGCGCATCAGCTTGAATGGCTGGATCGGACGCTCGAGCCGCTTGTTCAACTGCTCCACCGCGCGTTCGAGGCGGCGGCGGAAGAACCAACGCACGGAGGGGAAAAGGAAATGCGACGCAAACGTCACCCCCGCGAAGGCGAGGATCAGCACGAAAAGCCACAGCGGAAGCTCGACGGTCGCGGTCATCGGGGCAGGGTTAACCGATGCCGCCACCGGAGCAAAACGAAATCGGCCAAGCCCCGGGGAATGCCGCGAAAACGGGTGCCAGCAACCCGACACCACCCTGCCACCACCCTGCCACCAGGGCGGTGGCACCACCGTCCGCACGACCACTGTTTCGCGCAACGGCCGCGCTGCGCAGCAGCATTTGCTGCACCGCCGCGCCATGCCGCATCGCGGCGAATTGACAAGGTCACTTTCTTTCCAATATCACGGTGAAACGCGCAAGAAAGTTTCAAACCGGGATTCGGGGGACGGCGATGAGCGAGACCAAGGACAAGCCCTGGCTGTTCCGGACCTATGCCGGCCATTCGACGGCGGAGAAGTCGAACGCGCTGTATCGCACGAACCTTGCCAAGGGGCAGACCGGGCTTTCGGTGGCCTTCGACCTGCCGACACAGACGGGCTATGACAGCGACCACGAACTGGCCCGCGGCGAGGTGGGCAAGGTCGGCGTGCCGGTCAGCCATCTGGGCGACATGCGCATGCTGTTCCGGGACATTCCGCTGGAGCAGATGAACACCTCGATGACGATCAACGCGACCGCGCCGTGGCTGCTGGCGCTGTATATCGCCGTGGCCGAGGAGCAGGGCGCGGACGTGTCCAAGCTGCAGGGCACGGTGCAGAACGATATCATCAAGGAATACCTGTCGCGCGGCACCTACATCTGCCCGCCGAAGCCGTCGCTGCGAATGATCACGGATGTGGCGGCCTATACCCGCGAGCATCTGCCGAAATGGAACCCGATGAACGTGTGTTCCTATCACCTGCAAGAGGCCGGGGCGACGCCGGAGCAGGAACTGGCGTTCGCGCTGGCGACGGCTTGTGCGGTGTTGGACGACCTGAAGGGCAAGGTCGCGCCTGTCGATTTCCCAGACATGGTGGGGCGGATCAGCTTCTTCGTGAATGCGGGCATCCGGTTCGTGACGGAGTTGTGCAAGATGCGCGCCTTTGTCGATCTGTGGGACGAGATCTGCCGGGATCGCTATGGCGTCACGGACGCGCGGTATCGCCGGTTCCGTTATGGCGTGCAGGTCAACAGCCTGGGCCTGACCGAGCAGCAGCCGGAAAACAACGTCTATCGCATCCTGATCGAGATGCTGGCGGTGACGCTGTCCAAGAAGGCGCGCGCGCGGGCGGTGCAGTTGCCGGCTTGGAACGAGGCGCTGGGCCTGCCGCGGCCGTGGGACCAGCAATGGTCGCTGAGGATGCAGCAGGTACTGGCGTTCGAGACCGACCTGCTGGAATACGACGACCTGTTCGACAGCAACCCGGCGATCGAGCGGAAGGTGGCCGCACTGAAGGACGGGGCGCGGGCGGAACTGGCGCTGATCGACGGGATGGGCGGCGCAGTCGAGGCTATCGAATACATGAAGGGCCGACTGGTGGAAGCGAATGCCGAGCGGATTGCCCGGATCGAGGGCGGCGAGACCGTGGTGGTGGGTGTGAACCGCTACACCACCACGGAACCCAGCCCGCTGACCACCGGCGAGGATGCGATCATGGTGGTCGATCCGGCGGTGGAGGCCGACCAGATCGCGCGGCTGCAGGCGTGGCGGGCCGATCGCGATGCGGCAACGGTGCGCGCGGCGCTGGATCGGCTGCGGGCCGATGCGGTCTCGGGCGTGAACATCATGCCGGCGTCGATCGCGGCGGCGAAGGCGGGGGTGACGACCGGCGAATGGGGCGAGATGGTGCGCGCAGCCTTTGGCCTTTACCGGGGGCCGACGGGTGTTTCGGCGGCGCCGTCGAACCGCACCGAGGGCCTGGAGCCGATCCGCGAGGCGGTGGATGCGGTCAGCCGGCGGCTGGGGCGCAAGTTGAAGTTTCTGGTCGGCAAGCCGGGGTTGGACGGCCATTCCAACGGGGCAGAGCAGATCGCCGCGCGGGCGCGCGATTGCGGGATGGACATCACCTATGAGGGGATCCGCCTGACGCCGGCCGAGATCGTCGCGCGCGCCGCCGAGGAGGGGGCGCATGTCATCGGCCTGTCGATCCTGTCGGGCAGCCACCTGCCGCTGATCGCCGAGGTGATGGAGCGGGCCCGCGCCGCCGGGCTGGAGGAGGTGCCGGTGATCGTGGGCGGGATCATCCCCGAAGAAGACGCCGCGAAGCTGCGTGCGATGGGCGTGGCCGCCGTCTACACGCCCAAGGATTTCGAGCTGAACCGGATCATGATGGACATCGTCGGGCTGGTCGAACGTCAGCCCGTCGCCGCCCAGTAGTAGCGGCGCGGCCCGAGGGGCCGCGCCATCGCTGAACCTCGTCAGCTGGGGCAGGGCGCGATGTAATAGGTACCGTCGCCGCGGGCGTAGGCGCAGTCGTCGGTCGCCTCGTTCCGCGCGACGAGCACGCCGGCGGCCGCGCCGGCAAGCGTTGCGATGATCGTCCAGTTGCGGTCTGCGTCCAGCGCGTCAGCGGTGATGAGGCCGGCGGCGGCACCGCCAAGCGTGCCGACCACAAGGCGCTCGTCCTGGGTCAGGTTCTCGCAGGCGACAAGCGCGAGGATCGAGGCACCTGCGATCAGGGTTCGGGTCATGGGCATCGTGTTGCTCCTTGCTGCGTTGGTCTCCACGGCCCGCCGACCGGCGGGACCGGGTTCGGGCGAAACCGCAGAATTCGACCCGATTGTGGGACGATAGCATTGCAACATGCATATGTCGAAGCATTCGCGCGTCCCATCAGCGAGGATCCGCAGAGCGCGTGGGCCGGGCAAAACCCGGCCCACGCGCCGTCATGGCAGGACGGATCAGTTCGTCTGCTCGTCCTGCTGCTCCTGTGCCATCGCGATCAGGCGTTCGCTCAATTCCGGGTCGGCCTGTGCGGCCTGGCTGATCTCGACATAGGTGTCGACGTCGACGCCCGGCGTCGCCTCGATCGCGCCGATGATGCGCTCGTTTGCGGCGGCGATCAGCTCCTGTTGCTCGGCTTCGGACTCGGCCTCGGCCAGTTGGGCGGTGTAGTCCTGTTCCACCTCGGTGATGGCGATCGCGGCCGTCACGAAGGCTTCGAGCGTGGCCTCGTCATAGCTGGCCTGCTGGGCAAACGCGGGTGCCGAGAGGCCAAGCCCGGCGATCAGGGCTGCGGTCGAAAGTGCCTTGGTCAGTCGCATGTGAAGTCCTTTTGTCTGCTCGCCCGTCTCCCCGCACCGAATGCCCGGGGCAACGGGTTGGACAAGACCTAGGAGGGTTGTCCGGGCAATGCAAAGCGGGCGGCAAGGACATGCTGATGGGGGCGGTGGCTGTCAGCGGGATCTTGCTGTCAACCCACTGGCGCGGCGATCAGTTTTCCGCGAGACTTCGACCAGGCAAGGAGGAAGGCGATGTTTCCGGACAGGGAAGGGGCGGGTCGGATGCTGGCCGAGGTTCTTGAGAAGCGCGCCGACCCCGATCCGGTCGTGCTGGCATTGCCGCGCGGCGGGGTACCGGTCGCGGCCGAAGTGGCGCGGTTGCTGAAGGCGCCACTCGATCTGGTGATGGTGCGCAAGATCGGGGTGCCGCGCCAGCCGGAACTGGCCGTGGGCGCGGTGGTGAACGGCGACCGGCCCGTGATCGTGGTCAACGACGATGTTGCCCGCTTCACCGGCCTCACGCGCGCCGAGGTCGAGGAAATGGCCGTGCCGCAGCTTGAGGAGATCCGGCGCCGCCGAGCGATGTACCTGGCAGGGCGTGCCGCCGTACCGCTGGCGGGGCGCACGGCGATCGTGGTCGACGACGGGGTCGCGACGGGGGCCACGATGCGCGCCGCCCTGCGCGCGGTGCGCCGGCAGAAGCCGTCGCGTCTGGTGCTGGCAGTGCCCGTCGCGTCGCGGCAGGCGCTGGACGGGCTGCGGGAGGAGGCCGACGAGATAATCTGCCTTGAAGTGCCCGACGCCTTTTTTGCCGTCGGCGCCCATTACGCTCGCTTCGGCCAGACCAGCGACGACGAGGTGGTCAGCCTGCTGCGCGCGGCGGAATGACGAAGGGGCGGGCTAGCTGCCCGCCCCCGTTCCATTCTGATGGACCGATCAGACGGACAGGCAGATGTACTTCATCTCCAGGAAATCCTCGATCCCGTGGCGGCTGCCTTCGCGGCCGAGGCCGGATTGCTTGACACCGCCGAAAGGCGCCACCTCGGTCGAGATGATGCCGGTGTTCACGCCGACGATGCCGTATTCCAGCCCCTCCTGCACGCGGGTGATGCGGCCGATGTCGCGGGCGTAGAAGTAGCTGGCAAGGCCGAAGATCGTGTTGTTGGCGTGGGCGATCGCCTCTTCCTCGGTTTCGAATTTGAAGAGCGGCGCCAGCGGGCCGAAGGTTTCTTCCTGCGCCACGGCCATATCGGGAGTGACCCCGGTGACGATGGTGGGCTGGAAGAACGACCCGCCAAGCGCGTGGCGCTTGCCGCCGGTGATCACCTTGCCACCCTTGGATACGGCGTCGGCGATGTGTTCCTCGACCTTTTCCACCGCCGCGGCGTTCACCAGCGGGCCGAGGTCGACACCGCCTTCAAGCCCGTCGCCGACCTGCATCTTCTCGACCGCCGCTGCGAGCTTTTCGGCGAAGGCGTCGTAGACGCCGGCCTGCACGTAGATCCGGTTGGCGCACACGCAGGTCTGGCCGTTGTTGCGGTATTTCGACATGATCGCGCCCTGAACGGCTGCATCCAGGTCGGCATCGTCGAACACGATGAAGGGGGCATTGCCGCCCAGTTCCATCGAGCATTTCAGCACCTGATCGGCGGCCTGACGCAGCAGAATCCGGCCCACCTCGGTCGAGCCGGTGAAGGTCAGCTTGCGGATCTTGGGGTTCTCGCAGAACTCCTTGCCGATGTCGGACGACCGCTTGGACGGCACGATGGAGAACAGGCCCTTGGGGATTCCCGCGCGTTCCGCCAGCACCGCGAGCGCCAGCGCCGAAAGCGGCGTTTCAGCCGCCGGGCGGCCGACGAATCCGCAGCCCGCCGCGAGCGCGGGGCCGCATTTGCGCGTGATCATCGCGTTGGGAAAGTTCCAGGGCGTGATCGAGGCGACGACGCCAATCGGTTGTTTCAGAACGGTAATGCGCTTGTCTGGCTGGTGGCCGGGGATGGTTTCACCGTAGATGCGCTTGGCTTCCTCGGCGAACCATTCGATGAAGGCGGCGCCATAGGCGACCTCGCCCTTGGCCTCGGCCCAGGGCTTGCCCATCTCGGCCGTGAGGATGCGGCCAAGGTCGTCGACGTTCTCCATCATCAGATTGTACCAGGCGCGCATCACGTTGGCGCGGTCCTTGGCGGTGCGCTTCTGCCAGTCCTTCATCGCCGCCTCGGCCGCGTCGATGGCGCGGGCGACTTCGGCCCGACCGAGGTCGGCCACTTCGCAGATCACGTCGCGGCGGGCGGGGTTGGTGACGGGAAAAGTCTTTCTGTCATCGGCGTCTATCCATTCGCCGGCGACATAGGCGCGGGTTTCCAGCAGGCTGGGATCCTTCAGCAGGCTGGCGAGGTTGGTGGGGGTGTCGAGCATGGTGGCCTCCCTGAATTTGCTGCCGTATGCAATGCATGGTGGGCCGGGAAAAGTCCAGCGACGGGGGAAGACGTGATCGATCTGAGCGATGCCTACGCCAATGCACCCTACATTGCCGGCGCTGCGGACTATCCGCCGCGCTGGGCTGCGGCCGCGGCGGCGTTTCGCGGGAATGCTTCATGGGAGGCAATCTCTTACGGGGCGTCCGAGCGGGAAACGCTGGACCTGTTCCGGCCCGATGGGGAAGCGCGGGGGCTGCTGGTCTTTGTGCACGGGGGCTATTGGCGGGCGTTCAGCCCGAGGGACTGGTCGCATCTGGCGGCGGGCGGCATAGCGCGGGGGTGGGCGGTGGCGATGCCGGGCTATACGCTGGCGCCCGAGGCGCGGGTTTCGGAGATTACCAAGCAGATTCAGCGGGCTATCGGTGTGGTGAGGGATCGCGTGCCGGGACCACTGGTGCTGACGGGGCATTCGGCGGGTGGGCATCTGGTGGCGCGGATGGTCTGCGATGACATTGGTCTTAAAGGAGTTTCCCGCGTCTTGCCGATCTCTCCGCTGGCCGATCTGCGGCCGTTGATGCAGACGGACATGAATGCGGACTTGCGCCTGAACGACGTGGAGGCGCCGGGGGAAAGTCCCATATTTCATGGGCTTGTGCCGGGCGTGGCGGCGGAAGTGCTGGTTGGCGCCGATGAGCGGCCGGTCTTTCTGGAGCAGGCCGAGTTGTTGGCAGACCACTGGAAATGCGCGCTGGAGGTAGTGCCGGGGCGGCATCATTTTGACGTGATCGACGCGCTGGAAAACCCCGAGAGCGCGTTGGTGGAGCGTCTGCTGGGCGGGTTCTGAGGGTGTGCACCAACGGATGATTCACGTGGAAAACACGTGCATACGTTGGTGGTGCCTGAGCGTCGGCCAGCGTCCGAGAACTAATGAAATCAAGGGTTTGTGGAAATTGTGCATGGTGAGTGTGCTCATAGCTTATTCGCTATTACACACCGAATCCGGTATATAGCGAATACGCTATGGCATCGGCGCACGCGCCCGGCAGCCCCCGGCAGGTCAGCCCTGCAGGGTGCGCACGCCGATCTCGCCTTCGGTCCGGGCCCACATCGCCGAGACGGCGGCGATGGAGGCGGCGGCGGTGGTGAAGTAGGGGATCTTGTCCATCAGCGCCACGCCGCGGATGTCGCGGCTGTCGGACAGGGCCTGCGTGCCCTCGGTCGTGTTCAGCACCAGCGCGATGTCGCCGTTTTTCAGCCGGTCCACGATGTTCGGCCGGCCCTCGTAGACCTTGTTGACGGGCGTGCAGGCGATGCCCGCTTCCTTCAGCCAAGTCGCGGTGCCGCGGGTGGCCACGATTTCGAACCCCAGCGCGATCAGGTCGGCGGCGGCGGCGGAAAGTTCCGCGCTCTTGTCACTGTCCTTGACCGACAGGAACACCCGGCCCGTCGTCGGCAGGTCGGTGCCCGCGCCCATCTGCGCCTTCAGGAACGCGTGCGGGAAAGTCCGGTCCCAGCCCATGACCTCTCCTGTCGAACGCATTTCGGGGCCAAGGAGCGGATCGACGCCGGGGAAGCGGGCGAAGGGCAGGACGGCCTCCTTCACGCTGAACCACGGGGTCTGCGGATCGGCCAGCGTCAGCGGGTCGGCGTAGGGTAGGGGCGTGTCGGGGCCGACGCCTTCGGGGTAGGGAGCGCGGTGGGGGAAGTTCGACAGCGGCTCGCCGGCCATGACGCGGGCCGCGATGCTGGCAATGGCCGAGTCGGTGGCCTTGGCGACGAAGGGCACGGTGCGGCTGGCCCGCGGGTTCACCTCCAGCACGTAGATGTCGCCGTCCTTGATCGCGAACTGCACGTTCATCAGGCCCACGACGTTCAGGCCAAGTGCCATCTTTTCGGTCTGCGTCTTCAGTTCGGCCACCACCTCGGCCGACAGCTGGTGCGGGGGCAGGCAGCAGGCGCTGTCGCCGGAGTGCACGCCCGCCTCCTCGATATGCTCCATCACGCCGGCGACATGGACCTGCTTGCCGTCGGAAATCGCGTCCACGTCCACCTCGACCGCGCCGGAAAGGTAGCTGTCCAGCAGCACCGGGTTCTTGCCCGAGACCTGCACGGCGGTGGCGATGTAGCGGTCAAGCTGCGCGTCGTCGCGCACGATTTCCATTGCGCGGCCGCCCAGCACGTAGGACGGACGGATCACCAGCGGATAGCCGATGCGGCCCGCCACGGCGAAGGCCTGATCGCGGGTGGTGGCAAGGCCGTTTTCCGGCTGCTTCAGGCCAAGCTTGTGCAGAAGCTGCTGGAACCGCTCACGATCCTCGGCCAGATCGATGGCGTCGGGGGTGGTGCCGAGGATCGGGATGCCCTCTGCCTCCAGATCGTTCGCCAGTTTCAGGGGCGTCTGGCCGCCGAACTGGACGATCACGCCGTGAAGCGTGCCGGCGTCGCGTTCGACGCGCAGGATCTCCAGCACATGTTCCAGCGTCAGGGGTTCGAAATAGAGCCGGTCCGAGGTGTCGTAGTCGGTGCTGACCGTCTCGGGGTTGCAGTTGACCATGATGGTCTCGTAGCCCGCGTCGGTCAGCGCGAAGCAGGCGTGGCAGCAGCAATAGTCGAACTCGATCCCCTGGCCGATGCGGTTGGGGCCGCCGCCGAGGATCACGACCTTCTTGCGGTCGGAGGGGCGTGCCTCGCATTCCACGTCGCCCATCGCAGGGGTCTCGTAGGTGGAATACATGTAGGGGGTCTGCGCCTCGAACTCGGCCGCGCAGGTGTCGATGCGCTTGAAGACGGCCGTCACGCCGAGCCGGTGGCGGGCGCGGCGCACCTGCCCCTCTTCGCGCCCCGTCAGCTTGGCCAGCCGCGCGTCGGTGAAGCCGAACATCTTCAGCTTGCGCAGGCCATCGGCGGACAGCGGCAGGCCATTCTTGCGGATCTCGGCCTCCATATCGACGATCTCGCGGATGCGGGCCAGAAACCAGGGGTCGTAGGCGGTGGCGTGGTTGATCTCGTCGTCGCTCAGCCCGTGGCGCATCGCCTGGGCGATGACGCGGATGCGGTCGGGCGTCTGGGCGCTGAGGGCCTTGATGACGCTCGCCTTGTCGGGCGCGCCGGGGATCTCGATCTCGTCGAAGCCGGTCAGGCCGGTCTCCATGCTGGCCAGCGCCTTCTGCATGGATTCGTGGAAAGACCGCCCGATGGCCATCGCCTCGCCCACCGATTTCATCGCGGTGGTCAGCTCGGGCTTGCTGCCCGGAAACTTCTCGAACGCGAAGCGCGGGATTTTCGTCACGACATAGTCGATGGAGGGCTCAAAACTGGCGGGGGTGACCTTGGTGATGTCGTTGTCCAGCTCATCGAGCGTGTAGCCGACGGCGAGTTTGGCGGCGACCTTGGCGATGGGGAAGCCGGTGGCCTTGGACGCCAGCGCCGAGGAGCGCGACACGCGCGGGTTCATCTCGATCACGACCATGCGGCCGTCGGCGGGGTTCACCGCCCATTGCACGTTCGATCCGCCAGTTTCCACCCCGATCTCTCGCAGCACGGCAATGGAGCCGTTGCGCATGATCTGGTATTCCTTGTCGGTCAGCGTCAGCGCGGGGGCGACGGTGATCGAATCGCCGGTGTGCACACCCATCGGGTCCACATTCTCGATCGCGCAGACGATGATCGCGTTGTCGGCGGTGTCGCGGACCACCTCCATCTCGAATTCCTTCCAGCCCAGAAGGGATTCGTCGATCAGCACCTGCGCCATCGGGCTGGCGTCGAGGCCGGAGCGGACGATGCGTTCGTAATCGTCGCGGTTGTAGGCGACGCCGCCGCCGGTGCCGCCCAGCGTGAAGGCGGGGCGGATGATCGCGGGCAGGCCGACGACGTCGATGGCGCGCATCGCCTCGGCCACGGCTTCGTTGATGTCGTAGCGTCCGTTCGGCAGCTTCGGAGCCGAGACGATGGTGGCGCGGGGGTTTTCCAGCCCGATGCGGTCCATCGCCTCGCGGAACAGTTTGCGGTCCTCGGCCATCTCGATGGCCTCGCGCTTGGCGCCGATCAGTTCGACGCCGTATTTCTCCAGCACGCCCATATCGGCCAGCGCCAGCGCGGTGTTCAGCCCGGTCTGTCCGCCCATCGTGGGCAGGATCGCGTCGGGGCGTTCGATGGCGATGATCTTTTCCACGATCTCGGGCGTGATCGGTTCGATATAGGTGGCGTCGGCCAGGCCCGGATCGGTCATGATGGTGGCGGGGTTGGAGTTCACGAGGATCACCCTGAACCCCTCTTCCCGCAGCGCCTTGCAGGCCTGGGCGCCGGAATAGTCGAACTCGCACGCCTGCCCGATGACGATGGGGCCTGCACCGATGATCAGGATCGACTTGATATCTGTCCGCTTCGGCATGCCGGTCCCCGCTCGTGCAAATCGGCCGGGGTTATAGCCGGGGCAGTCTGGGGCGCAAGGCCAATCCGGGGGGCTGTTCGGTGCCGAATCCCGCCTATATGGGGCGGATGGACAGCGGCACCCTGCACCGGATGGACGGGCGGCGCCTGCGGCTCTGGGCAGAGTTCGCGGGCTTTTTCGTGATTGCGCCGGTGGTGGTGGCGGTGTTCCTGCCGCCATCGGCGATGTTTCCGGCGCTGTTCGGCTTTACCGCGCTGGGCGTGGTTCTGCTGCATTTCACCCCCGGCTTTCGCTGGCATGATCTGGTGCGCGGCTGGCGGGGGATCGACTGGCGGGTGGTCGCGTCCTTCACCGTGGTCACGGCGGGTGCGGCCTGGGCGGTGGTGATGGCGACGCGGCCGGGGGCGTTCCTTGGCCTCTATCGCTTCAACCCGCAGCTGTGGCTGATGATCATGGCGCTGTACCCCGTCCTGTCCGCCTTGCCGCAAGAGATCGTCTTTCGGCCGCTGTTCTTTCGCAGATATGGCCCGATCCTGCCGCCGCTGCGCGCGGCGCTGATGCTGAACGCGGCAGTCTTTTCGCTGGCGCATCTGCTCTACTGGAACTGGGTCGTGGCGGGGATGACCTTTGCGGGCGGGCTGGTCTTTGCCTGGGCCTACGAGGCGCGGCGGTCGTTTCCGATGGCGGTGATCCTGCATGCGATTGCGGGAAACATCCTGTTCACGGCGGGGCTGGGGATGTTCTTTTACACCGGGAATATCGTGCGCCCCTTCTGAGGCGCCCTTGACTTCACCGCCCTTGCGCGGTGTATCGGCGCCTGATCCGGAAGGGGACGATCATGCACGCCTATCGCAGCCACACCTGCGCCGACCTGACCGCCGCCCACGTGGGCCAGACCGTCCGCCTGTCGGGCTGGGTGCACCGCATGCGCGACCACGGCGGCGTGCTGTTCATCGACCTGCGCGACCACTACGGCATCACCCAGGTGCTGGCCGATGGCGACAGCCCGGCGCTGACCGCGCTGGAACGGCTGCGGGCCGAGACCTGCGTGCGGATCGACGGGGTGGTGAAGGCGCGGGCGGCCGATCTGGTGAACCCGAAGATCCCGACGGGCGAGATCGAGGTCTATGTCCATGAGGTCACGGTTCTTGGCGCGGCCGAGGATCTGCCGCTGCCGGTGTTCGGAGAGCCGGAATACCCCGAGGAGACGCGGCTGACCTATCGCTTCCTCGATCTGCGGCGCGAGACGCTGCACCGGAACATGATGCTGCGCTCGGCCGTGGTGCGGTCGATCCGGGGCCGGATGTGGGACGCGGGCTTTACCGAGCATCAGACGCCGATCATCACCGCCTCCAGCCCCGAGGGCGCGCGGGATTTTCTGGTGCCGTCCCGCCTGCATCCCGGCAAGTTCTACGCGCTGCCGCAGGCGCCGCAGCAGTTCAAGCAGTTGCTGATGGTCGCGGGCTTTGACCGCTATTTCCAGATCGCGCCCTGCTTCCGCGACGAGGATCCGCGCGCCGACCGGTCGCCCACCGATTTCTACCAGCTCGACATGGAGATGAGCTTTGTCGAGCAAGAGGATGTGTTCGCGGCGATCCAGCCGGTGATCCAGGGCCTGTTCGAGGAGTTCGGGGGCGGGCACCGCGTCGATGCAGACTGGCCGCGCATCCCGTTTGCCGAGTCGATGCTGAAATACGGCACCGACAAGCCCGACCTGCGCTGCCCGCTGGAGATGCAGGTGGTGAGCGAGCATTTCGTCGGCAGTGGTTTCGGCCTGTTCGCGAGACTGCTGGAGACCGAGGGCAACCAGATCCGCGCGATCCCTGCACCCACGGGCGGCAGCCGCGCCTTCTGCGACCGGATGAATGCCTTTGCGCAACAGCAGGGGCTGCCAGGGATGGGCTATATCATGTGGCGCGACGAGGGTGGCGAGACTGTGGGCGCAGGCCCCATCGCCAAGAACATCGGCCCCGAGCGGACCGAGGCGATCCGCCAGCAGCTTGGCCTGAAGGCCGGAGACGCGGCGTTCTTCCTAGCCGGCAAGCCCGAGACTTTTGAGGCCGTCGCCGCCAAGGCGCGGGTGGAGATCGGGCGCGAACTGGGCCTGAGCGAGACCGACAGCTTCCGCTTTGCCTGGATCGTCGATTTCCCGATGTACGAAAAGGACGATGAGGGGCGGGTGGATTTCAGCCACAACCCCTTCTCTATGCCGCAGGGCGGGCTTGAGGCGCTGTCGGGCGACCCGCTGCAGGTGCTGGGCTATCAGTATGACCTCGCCTGCAACGGCTACGAACTGGTGTCGGGCGCGATCCGGAACCACAAGCCCGAGATCATGTTCAAGGCGTTTGAACTGGCGGGCTATGGCCGGGATGAGGTCGAAAAGCGTTTCGGTGGCATGGTCAAGGCGTTCCGCTATGGCGCGCCGCCGCACGGGGGGTGTGCTGCAGGGATCGACCGGATCGTGATGCTGCTGGCCGACGAGGCGAACATCCGCCAGGTGATCCTGTTCCCGATGAACCAGCGGGCGGAGGATCTGATGATGGGTGCACCATCCGAGCCGACGCCCACGCAGCTGCGCGAACTGGGTCTGAGGGTGCTGCCGAAGGAGGCGTGATGCTGGATCGCCTGCGCGCCGCCGGGTTCGACATCGAGACCCGCAACCACGCCGAGGCGATCCTGACCCACGACTTTGCCGAGCCGCTGGCCGGTCTGGTCGACGCACTGCTGGAATTCCGCATCGAAAGCCGCGAGATCGTGGGGTCTGGCGGGGGCGAGGCGCCCTCGACCAGACGCCTGCGCGGGGTTCTGGCGGCGGCGGGCTGGGCCAAGCACAATTTCCGCATCGAGACACTGATCGACGGCCGCCCGCGCGGCCGCGCCACCAGCCACGAGATCGACCACATCCGCCGCACGCCCGCCGGCACGCTGGCGCTGGAGATCGAGTGGAACAACAAGGATCCGTTCTTTGACCGGGATCTGGAAAACTTCCAGCGGCTGCACGCGCAGACCGTCATCAGCCTGGGCATCATCGTGACCCGCGGCGCGCGGCTGCAGGCGGCGATGCCGGACATCGTGGCCGATCACCTGCGGCGCGAGGGCGTGCGGGATGAGACCGGCCTTGCCGTGCTGGGGGTGAAGGACCGCACCGCGCGGCAACGCGCGCAGGTCAGCATGGGCCTGTCGCGGGGCGAGGGGTTTGCGAGCGCCTTTGCCCGCGGCTTCGTGGCCGACAAATACGGGGCCGCGACGACGCATTGGGCGAAACTGGCGGAACGCACCGCGCGCGGCGTGGGCAATCCCTGCCCGCTGGTGCTGATCGGCCTGCCGCTGGACGCGGTCAGCGACTATTCCGCCGCCAGCCCCGAGTTGTAAGCGTAGGTCTTCCAGTCGGGTTTGTAATCCGCATCGGCCTGGTTGCCCCAGACCGTCCAGCCGTCGCGCACTCCCCGGCCGAACAGTTCCAGATACGGCCCCCACGAGCAGGATTCGATGATCTGATACTGCTCGTCTGGTTTGCGGGAATGTTCGCGCTTGCGGGTGGACAGGAAATTCACCTGCCGCCGCCCCGGTGCCAGCGTGCGGGCCGCCTTGCCCTGGGTGCCGAACAGGATCACCTCGGTCACGTTGCGGAAGTAGAAGCCAACGCCGCGCCCGTCGGACCCGCCGTCCTTGCGTTCCTTGTGCCAGATCAGGTTCGACTTGTAGTCGAAGCCCCAAGCCTGCAACACGGCCAACCCATCCGGCAGCAGCGCATTCGGCACCCAGAGGTAGCAATGGGCGCGATCCTGCAAATGCTCGGCGACCGGAAGGGCGCAGATTTCTTCAACCGACAGGGTGGGGTAGCGCGACAACCGCTTGTGTTCCGGCGCGACCTTTCCGGTGCGGTTGACGAACCGCCATGGCGGATCGGCCAGCACGCAGCCGAACCGGTCGTCGCCCAGAAAAGCCTTCAGATCTTGTGCGGCGTCGGATGTCATATGCGTCATAGTGGGTGCTTCTGACCCCCGGGGCAATCGGAACATTTGCGGAACATAGCCGCCGCCACGGGAAAAGGCAAGTTGCCGGACGCGCCTAGTAGATGTAGCGGATCTGCTCGGTCCAGAAGCGTTCCATCCGGCGCAGCGCGGTGTTCACTTCTTCCAGCCCCTCGGCCCCCGGCATGCCCTTGCCTTCCAGCGCATCTGCGTGGCGGTCGAACAGTTCCGCCACCATCATCCGCAGCTTGCGGCCCTTTTCTGTCAGCCGCACGCGGACCGAGCGGCGATCCACCTCGCAGCGCTGGTGGTGCATGTAGCCCATCTCGACCAGCTTCTTCAGGTTGTAGCTGACGTTGGAGCCCTGGTAGTAGCCGCGCGATTTCAACTCGCCCGCGGTCACCTCGTTCTCGCCGATGTTGAACAGCAGCAGCGCCTGAACCGCGTTGATCTCGATCACGCCGAGGCGTTCGAACTCGTCCTTGATCACGTCCAGAAGCAGCCGGTGCAGACGTTCCACAAGGGCCAGGGTTTCAAGATAGGTGCTTAGTCCCGTAGGCTGGGGACGCACCTGTACGGGGGAAAAAACACTCATCTGTCACTCCGCCAAGCTCTTGCCGTGGAGGGAGAGAATCAGCCCGATTGGCGAACATTCGGTTAAACGATATCGCGATTTTGCCTTAAATTTCGGCAGCCAGCCGATGGCGGGCATGGGAAGAGACATCGGAGACGAGCGGCCGCAACGCCTCGGGCGCCTCGCTCGCGCCGGTCACCCAAGCGTAGAGGTCGTGGTCGTTCTCGGCCAGAAGCCCGTCGAAGATGGCCAGCGCCTCGGGACCCATCGCGGCCAGCCGCTCGTCGGCATAGGGGCCGAGGATCAGGTCCATCTCCTTGGTGCCGCGCCGCCAGGCCCGCATCCTCAGCCGCTTGATCGTGGTTTCTGCCGCCTCTGCCATCACGCCGCCTTCATCAGCGCCCGAAGGCGCGCTTCCACGATGTTCAGCCTGTCGGCGCAGGCCGACAGCTCGGCGCGCAGCGTCTGAACCTCGGCCAGTGTGTCGGCCAGTTCGCCGGCAAGTTCCGGGTCGAGCGGGCTTTCCGAGGGCGGCGCCACGCCTTCGCCCCGCCCGGTCAGCAGCCACGCGATCGAGACGTTCAGCATCCCCGCGACCATCTGAAGCTTGTTGCCGCGGGGCTCGGCGATGTCATCCTCCCACGCGGACAGGGTGGTCAGCTTCACGCCCAGCCGCTGAGCCAGATCCTCGCGCGTCATGCCGGCGGCTTCCCGCGCCCCGGCCAGCCGGTCGCCAAAAGTGGCAGTTTCGTCGCTGTACCAGCCGGATTCCAGATCTGCTGCCATGTGCTGCCCCGATATTGCTTGCTTGTTATTGCTTGAAGGCCGTTGCGGGGCAACCTATGACATGACCCCGGCAAATTCAAACGGGAGTTCCCCCAGATGGCCTTTCTTTCCGACATGCTTTCCCGCGTGAAGCCCTCTCCGACGATCGCGGTGACCAACAAGGCCCGCGAGCTGAAGGCGGCTGGCAAGGACGTGATCGGCCTTGGCGCGGGCGAGCCAGACTTCGACACGCCCGACAACATCAAGGACGCTGCCAAGCGCGCCATCGACGAGGGCAAGACGAAATACACCGCCGTCGACGGCATCCCCGAGTTGAAGCAGGCGATCTGCGACAAGTTCCTGCGCGAGAACGGGCTGAGCTACGAGCCTGCGCAGGTCACCGTGGGCACCGGCGGCAAGCAGGTGCTGTACAACGCGCTCGTCGCCACCCTGAACCCCGGCGACGAGGTGATCGTGCCCGCGCCCTACTGGGTCAGCTACCCCGACATGGTGCTGCTGGCCGGCGGCACGCCGGTGTCAGTGGACTGCCCCATCGACACCGGCTTCAAGCTGACGCCGAAGACGCTGGAAGACGCGATAACCGACAAGACCAAGTGGTTGATCTTCAACTCTCCCTCGAACCCCACGGGAGCGGGCTACACCTGGGATGAGTTGAAGGCGCTGACCGACGTGCTGCTGCGCCATCCCCATGTCTGGGTGATGACCGACGACATGTACGAACATCTGGTCTACGGAGATTTCACCTTCTGCACCCCGGCCGAGGTGGAGCCGAAGCTTTACGATCGCACCCTGACGGTGAACGGCGTGAGCAAGGCCTACGCCATGACCGGCTGGCGGATCGGCTATGCGGCCGGCCCCGAACAGCTGATCAAGGCGATGGGCAAGGTGCAGTCGCAATCGACCTCCAACCCCTGTTCGATCAGCCAGTGGGCCGCGTTCGAGGCGCTGACCGGGCCGCAGGACTACATCAAGGAAAGCCGCGTGGCGTTCCAGCGCCGGCGCGATCTGGTGGTCGAGATGCTGAACGCGGCCGAGGGGATCGAATGCCCGGTGCCCGAAGGGGCTTTCTACGTCTACCCCTCCATCGCCGGTTGCATCGGCAAGACCAGCGCCGGCGGGGCCAGGATCACCGATGACGAGGCCTTTGCCACCGCGCTGCTTGAAGAGACGGGCGTAGCGGTCGTCTTTGGCTCGGCCTTCGGCCTGTCGCCGCATTTCCGGGTCAGCTACGCCACCTCGGACGACGTCCTGCGCGAGGCGTGCGCACGGATCCAGAAGTTCTGTGCCGGGTTGAAGTAAGCACGGCAAGGATTTGGCAATGCAACGAAATAAGCCCGTGATTGATTTCCTGCTGACGCGCCGGTCGCGCCCGGCAAAAATGCTGCGCGCGCCGGTTCCGGACCGGGCCGAGGTGGAGCTGCTGCTGACCGCTGGTGCCCGCAACCCCGATCACGGCAAGCTGGAGCCGTGGCGATTCCTGGTGCTGGAGAAGCCCGCGCTGACGCGGCTGGCGGCGCAGGCAGAGGCGCGCGGTGCGGATCTGGGGCTGGCGCCCGAGCGGATCGCCAAGGGGGTGTCGCAGTTCGCCGACGCCGATCTGGTGATTGCGGTCGTGGCCTCGCCCAAGCCGTCCGAGAAGATCCCGCAGATCGAACAGGTTCTGTCGGCCGGTGCCGTCTGCCTTGGCCTGCTGAACGCGGCGCTGGCCTCGGGCTGGGGGGCGTGCTGGCTGACGGGGTGGCACGTCGACGACCGGCAGTTCCGCGAGGCCGCGTTGCGCCTGCAACCACATGAATTCGTTGCGGGATTGATCCACATCGGCACCAGCGAGAGCATCCCGCCCGAGCGTCCCCGTCCGGATATCGCGGCGCTGACGACTTGGGTCGCCGAGTGATCTGGATCGACTTCCTGCGGGCCTTGGGTCAGATCGGCGACCCGAAGTTCCGCCGGGTTTTGTGGCTGGGTCTGGGGCTGGCCGTGGCGCTGCTGGTGGCGATGTATGCGCTGCTGCTGGGGGTGATCCAGTGGGTCACGCCCGAGGCGCTGATGCTGCCGTTCATTGGCGAGGTGCGGGGGCTGGGGGCGCTCTTGTCCTTTGCCTCGCTGTTCCTGATGATCGGCTTTTCGGTGTTCCTGATGATGCCGGTCGCTTCGGCCTTCACCGGGCTGTTCCTGGAGGACGTGGCCGCGGCGGTGGAGGATCGGCACTATTCGCAACTGCCGCCCGCTCAGGGGGCCACGATCTACGAATCCGTTGTTGATTCAATCAATTACTTCTTTGTCTTGATAGGCGTGAACATCCTTGCCCTGGCGCTTTACGGCTTCAGCGGGCCCTTTGCCATCTTCGCCTTCTGGGCGGTGAACGGCTATCTGCTGGGGCGGGAATACTTCACCATGGTCGCGATGCGGCGGCTGGGGCGGCAGGGGGCGCGGGACTTGCGCAAGCGGAACTGGCTGACGGTGTGGATGTCCGGGACGCTGATGGCGGTGCCGCTGACGGTGCCGTTTGTCAACCTGCTGGTGCCGGTGCTGGGGGCGGCGGCCTTCACGCACCTGTTCCACAGGCTCAGTTCACGGGCGCCGGCCCCATCCGGTTGAACCAGTCCAGATCGCGGACCGAGATCACGCCCGACAGGATGATCGCGGCGGCGACGCACCACAGAACCACCGCGACGATCGTGGCAAGACGCATTTTTTTCCCGAGATTCGGGGTGCTTGGCGCCGAAGAGGGGGTGCCGGGGACGACATCGCCTGCTTCCCCTTGCGTGGTCAGGCGCAGGGGGAGGATGATCAGCAGCGCCAGGAACCAGATGACGGCGAAGAGGACGAGGGCGGAGGTGATGCTCATGCCTGTTCGAGTTCCACGAGGGTGCCGGTGAAATCCTTGGGGTGGAGGAACAGGACGGGCTTGCCGTGGGCGCCGATCTTGGGCTCCCCCAGCACCCGAGCGCCGGATTTCTTCAGGGATTCAGCGGCTTCATGGATGTCCTTCACCTCGTAACACAGATGATGGATGCCACCGGACGGATTTTTCTCAAGAAATCCGCGGATCGGGCTGTTTTCACCCAGCGGATAGAGCAGTTCGATCTTGGTGTTCGGCAGGTCGATGAACACGACGGTGACGCCGTGATCGGGCTCATCTTGTGGCTCGCCCACCTTGGCCCCCAAGGTGTTGCGGTATTGCGCGGCGGCGGCCTCCAGGTCGGGGACCGCGATGGCGACGTGGTTGAGGCGGCCGATCATTGGTGGTGCCGATCCAGCTTGCCGAATTCGCTGTCCATCAGGTTGCGCAGCTTCTTTCCGGCGGCGCGCAGGGCGGCCTCGATATCGCGGTTGTTGTCGTGGACGGCCATGGGGCGCAGGCCTTCGGGGCGGGCCTCGATGGTGCAGCGGATCTCATCCGGGCCACCTTTTTGTGCATTTACATCAGCTAGATGCACCTCAACCCGCGTCAAGCGGCCGATGTGGTGGCCGATGTGAGAGGTGACGATTTCGCGGGCGAATTCCTTGACGCGTTCGTCGCCGTGGATGCTGCTGTCGGTGTTGACCTTGATCTGCATGGGGCCCTCCTGTGTCTGGAAATGACGTATGCCACGGACCGTCGCATCGCAAGGGTTTCCGGCGTCGCAGCCTGCATACCTACGTATGATTCACGTGCATCTGGCGTGCATATCACGTGCATACGTTGCGCGCGCTGCGCCGCGGCCGGGCCAATGTTTGTTGGGGTTGCGCGGATTTCGGCTTCCCAAGCCATACCGTAAAAGGTATATACCGGAGAAGGTATATACCTGATCGGGTATATACCCGATCAGGTATGATGCAGATGGGCAGGACGGAGGCCGGCATGACGGACGAGATCAACGCGCAGGACTTGGAAGAGCTGGTGCGGATGCAGGCCGAGATGATGGCCGACCCGCGCTATCGCGCCTATGCCGAGGATCGGGCCGAGGAGATGGCGGTGATCGAGGCGATGGTCGCGGCGCGGCAGGCGGCGGGGCTGAGCCAGGCGGAGCTGGCGGCGCGGCTGGGGTCCACCCAGCCCGCCATCGCGCGGCTGGAGGCGGGGCGGGTGTCGCCCCGGCTGACGACCCTGCGCCGCATCGCGCGCGTCACCGGCTGCCGGCTGGCGGTGGCCTTCGTGCCGGAGGCGTGAGGCGGCGGGCAGGGGCCGGCCGCCAGTGGGGCGGGGCCCCGGATCAAGCCCGGGGCGTCATGGGGAGTGGGGCCGCGTAAGCCCCCCGAACGGTCGGGCTGCGGCGGTTGTGGTGTGTGCGACAGAGGGCAGCGCCCGGCCCGAGGGGTGGGAGCGAAAGCGCCCGCCCCTGGGGGGGCGGGTCGGGCGCTGCCCGGTCAGGGACCGGGCGGACGGATCTGGCTATGGCTCAAGCAGACGATAAATCGGTTCCCGCTCGTTTAGCAAGGATCTCTTTCCTTAGGCGCCGTCCAAGAGCTTCAAGATCGTCGAGGCACTTTCCTGTGAGTTCGCCGAATGCGTTGCCCTGCGGGAAGCGTGCATTATGAATCTTCATGTCCCGCGATCTCACGGCCTTATACATTCCGTTCGCTATTTCTTTCACTTCTGCTACCAAGTCTTCGTCAATGAAAAGTTCATTAAGGAACAGAAAATTCTTTAACTCAACAACTGCGTTGTGTGCCCTGTTCGACAGCCAAACGTTATTTGCTTCTTCATATGCGATTTTTGGGTCTTCGGCTTCAAGTATCTCTTTTTTTGTCGATTCCCTGAAGTCACGTCGCTCCAAAAACTCACGCAACTGTTCTTTTGTGTATCGATCGAAATCAGGGAAGTGCTGCGCACCGCCAACATAATCGAAAGATGCCCCATAGGCCCGTTGAGATAAACTCCAAATTTCAGAGATAACTAAGAACTCCTTCTCTTGAAGTCGAATGCGCGCGTTAAGTGCGCCGTCTATCTCAACGCGAAGTCGCGCAATTTCCTTGGCTTTGTCTGCGCGAAATGCCTCCAATCTCTCAGAAAACTTGTTTTCAATCCAAGATTTTCCATAGATTTGGAAGAGGGCACCAGCGCTCAGAACACTTATCCCGATGGGAGCAAGAAATTCTAGGACTGCTGCCCAGTCCGCACTCACCCCAACACCCCCTGAAACTCCCGCCATTCCCCCTTGCTCATGCCGGAGGTTTCCTGCGTGACCGCCTCACCCTTCAGCATCCGGCGCAGGCAGTCCAGCGCCTTGGCCGAGAGCGTCGCGCCGCCCATGCGGTAATCCTGAAAGGCGCCGTAAGCCAGCGGCACCCAGTCGGCGACGCAATTCGCTATGGCCTCGGCATAGACCCGGATCTCGTACTGCGCATGGGCGTCGGCGCGCAGGCGCAGGAAGTGGAAGAGGTTGTGCAGGTCGGTCTTCCAGTACCACTGGGTGTAGATGTTGGCGGGCAGGTTCATGCGGGCCAGTTCGCGGGCGAGGCCCTGCTGGCCGTCCTGGCTCAGCATGTCCTGGTAATGGTCATAGGCGCGGGCGGCGTCGGATTTCAGCATCTCCAGCACGCGGGCGGCTTCGTCGCCCTGCAGCACCTCTCCCCGCCCCTGGTTGTTGACGGTGGATTGCGCGGCGAGCTGTTCGGGGGCGGGGATGTAGAATTCGCGGTCGAGGATCGAATAGCGGGCGGAGTATTCGTTGACGTTGGCGGTGCGGTGGCGGATCCACTGGCGGGCGACGAAGACGGGCAGTTTGACGTGCAGCTTGATCTCGCACATCTCGAACGGGGTGGAGTGCCAGTGGCGCATCAGGTAGCGGATCAGCCCCTCGTCGTTCTGGACGTGCTTGGTGCCTGCGCCGTAGCTGACGCGGGCGGCCTGCACGATGGCGGCGTCGTCGCCCATGTAGTCGATGACACGGATGAAGCCGTGATCGAGCACCGGGTGGGCGAGGTAGAGGTGTTTCTCCATCCCCTCGGCCACGGCGCGGAGCGTGGGGCGGGGGGTTGCGCGGGCGGCCGCGATCTCGGCCTGTTGGTCATCGGTCAGGGGCATGGGCGTTCCTCGGCCACAGGTTGAGTCGCAGGGACTATATATGGGCCGGGCCGATGCGGGAACCGCCAGATGCGGGGCGGGTGGCGTTCGGCGGCGGGGGCGCTATGGTGGCGGCAAAGCAATGGAGGGCGACAATGTCGATCAAGTATCTGCACACGATGGTCCGGGTGAAGGATCTGGAGGCGTCGATGGCGTTCTACCGGCTCCTGGGGCTGGAGGAGACGCGGCGGCACGAGAGCGAGCAGGGGCGGTTCACGCTGATCTTCATGGCGCCGCCGGGCCAGCCGGAATGCCCGGTGGAACTGACCTACAACTGGGACGGCGACGAGGGGCTGCCGAGCGACAGCCGGCATTTCGGCCATCTGGCCTATGAGGTCGACGACATCTACGCGATGTGCCAGCACCTGATGGACAACGGCGTGACGATCAACCGACCGCCGCGGGACGGGCGCATGGCCTTCGTGCGCAGCCCCGACAACATCTCGGTGGAGTTGCTGCAGGCCGGCGAGGCGAAGGCGCCGGCAGAGCCCTGGTCGAGCATGGAAAACACCGGGCACTGGTGACGGGCCTGGCCCCGGCGGTGCATCGCCGGGGCCACGCGCGGGATCAGCGCGCGATCAGCACCGAGCATTTGGCGTGGCGCACGACCTTGGCCGCCGTGGAGCCGATGAAATAGTCGCGCAGGCCGGGCCGGTGCGAGGCGATCATGATCAGGTCGCAGTTATGCTCCTCGGCCGCGCCCATGATGCAGATCGAGGGGCTGCCCGAGCGCACCTCGGCCTCGGCATCGAGGCCCGCGCCGGTGGCGAGCTTCCTGAGGTCGGCCAGGGCCTCGGACTTGCGGTCGGAGATGATTTTTTCCGGGATCTCGGCGGCGATGTAGGCCGGAATCTCGTCCAGCACGTACAGCAGGTGGATTTTGCCGCCGGCGTCGAGCAGCTGCATCGCCTTGGCCATCAGCATCTTGCCCAGATCGTCATGGGCCAGGTCCACGGGGACCAGAATTGACTTGTACATGATCGTCCTCCTCTCGGTTTCGTTGCCGGCACCCTAGCAGGGATGCCGGTCCAGCGGGTTGATCTGGCGCAACTATTCGGCAGCCAGTCTTATCACCGGTTCCATCCGGGCAAAATCCTCCTCCGACAGGTGGCACTTGATCTGGTGATTCCCGGCCAGGCGGCGCATCGGCGGCACCGTTGTCTCGCACAGGTTGCCGGGCACTTGCGTCTTCCAGGGGCAGCGGGTCTGGAACGGACAGCCGGGCGGCGGGTCCATGGCCGAGGGGATGTCGCCCTCGAGCACGATCTGGCGCTTGGTGACGCGGGGATCGGCAATCGGCACGGCTGACAGCAGCGCCTCGGTATAGGGGTGATAGGGGGGCGCGAAGACCTGATCGGTGGTGCCCAGTTCGACCACGTGGCCCAGGTACATGACCAGCACCCGGTCGCTGAGGTAGCGCACGATCGACAGGTCGTGGCTGATGAACAGAAGCGTCGTGCGGTTCCGGCGCTGGATGTCCATCAGGAGTTCCGTCACCGCCGCCTGCACCGAGACATCGAGCGCACTGACGGGCTCGTCGGCCACGACGATCTTCGCGCCGCCCGCAAAGGCGCGCGCGATTCCAACTCGCTGCTTCTGCCCGCCGGACAGCTGTCGCGGCATCCGGTCGGCGAATTCGCGCGGCAGCTTCACCAGATCGAGCAGGTCCAACATGCGCGCGCGGCGGTCGGCGTCCGACGTGCCCTCGTTGAAGATCTCCAGCGCGCGGATGATCTGGCGGCCCACGGTCATCGAGGGGTTGAGCGTGTCGAAGGGGTTCTGGAACACCATCTGCACGGATGAGACGGTGTCGGTGTTCCGCTTCTCGATCGGCGTGTCCTCGATCGACTGGTTGTAGAGGAAGATCTTGCCCGAGGTGGCGGTTTCCAGCCCCATCAGCACCTTGGCGAATGTGGATTTGCCGCAGCCGGATTCGCCCACGATGGCCAGCGTCTCGCCCTCGCGCGCCTCGAAGCTGAGGGTTTCGTTGGCCTTTACCACGCGGGAATCGCCGCCGCCGAACAGGCCGCCGCCGGAGACTTCGTAGTATTTCTTCAGGTCCTCGAACCGCAGCACGACCTCTCCCACCGGGGTCTTTTCGGTGGTGCGCGCCACCGCGGGCGGGGCGTTCCAGTCGATCTCGGACCAGCGCAGGCAGCGGGTCTGGTGGCGGTCGCCGGGGGCGTCGTGCATCGGCACGTCGCCGGCGTCGCAGCGGCCCGCGACGAAATGGTCGCAGCGCGGGCCGAAGTTGCAGCCCCGGGGCCGTTCGTGGGGCAGGGGGAAGTTGCCGGGGATGGCGGCGAGGGGGCGGGCGTTCTTGTCCGCGCCGGGCAGCGGGATCGAGCGGAACAGCGCCTGGGTGTAGGGGTGGCGCATGGTGTCGAACACCTCGCGCACGTTGCCGGTTTCGACCGCCTCGCCGGAATACATCACGCAGATCCGGTCGCAGGTTTCCAGGATCAGCCCGAGGTTGTGCGAGATGAACAGCATCGAGGTGCCGTATTTGCGCCCCAGTTCCTTGACCAGGGCGACGATGCCGGCCTCCACCGTCACGTCGAGAGCGGTGGTAGGTTCATCGAGGATCAGCAGCGCAGGCTCGGCCATCAGCGCCATGGCGATGACGATGCGTTGTTGCTGGCCGCCGGACAGCTGGTGCGGATAGGCCTGCAGGATGCGGTCGGGATCGGGCAGGCGGACATCGGCGACCATCTGGCGGGCGCGCTCCATCGCCGCGGCCCGGCCCAGCCGGCCGTGTATCATCGGCACCTCGGCCAGTTGCGCGCCGATCCGCATGGCCGGGTTCAGGCTGGCCATCGGTTCCTGGTAGATCATCGCGATCTCGGACCCGCGGATCTTGCGCAACTCCTCCTCGGACATCTGCGCGATGTCGCGGCCCTTGAACTTGACCTTGCCGCCGACGATGCGGCCGTTGACGCCAAGGTCGCGCATTACCCCCAGAGCCACGGTGGACTTGCCGCAGCCGCTCTCGCCCACGAGCCCCATCGCCTCGCCCGGCAGGACGGTGCAGGAGAAATCCATCACCGCCGGGATCTCGCGCAGGCGGGTGAAGAACGAGATCGAGAGGTTCTCGATTTCCAGGATCGGGCGCGGGGCGTCGGCGGGGGGCATGGCGGCGGTACTCACCCGGGTTCTTTGCGGCGCAGGGAACTGTTTTGCCACGAAGCCGTTGTACCTGCATCACAAGAAGGAGATCGAGACATGCCTATCATCCTCTGGCTTCTGGGCGTCCCGCTGACGCTGGTTCTGGTTCTGATGCTGGTTGGCGTCGTCTGAGCGGACGCGACGCGCGTGACGGGGCGGTGCATGGAAATGCGCCGCCCCGTGTGCGTTTCGGGGATGTGGTGCGGGCGGATAAAGATCTCGCGCATGCTCAATCTCTCAGGCTTTCTTCGCGCAATCCGTCGGCCAGCAGGTTGAGTCCGAGGACGAGGCTCATCAGCGAAATCGCGGGCACCAGCGCGGGGTGGGGAAAGGCGGTCAGCAGGCGGCGGCCGTCGTTGATCGTCGATCCCCAGTCGGGCGATTCGGGGCTGACGCCGAGGCCGAAGAAACCCAGCGTGCCCAAGAGGATCGTGGTGTAGCCGATGCGCAGGCAGAAATCGACGATCAGCGGCCCACGGGCGTTGGGCAGGATTTCCCACAGCATGATGTACCAGGGGCCTTCGCCCCGGGTCTGGGCGGCGGCGACATAGTCGCGGCTCTTGATGTCCATGGTCAGCCCGCGAACGATGCGGAACACCGTGGGGGCGTTCACGAAGACCACCGCGACGAAGACGTTGAGCAGGTTGGGCGACATGCCCCAGATGCCCAGCGGATCGGCGTTGAACGCCAGCCCGGCATAGGCCCAGAGCCCGATCAGCAGCGTCAGCCCTACGTAGACGTTGCGTTTTGGCGGCTGGGTGAAGTAGCGCGCGTTCCACAGCACCGACAGGAAGATCACCGGCATCAGGAACAGCACCGCCGCCATGTAGACGGGGATCCCCGTCTCCACGATCTCGGGCGTGACCAGCAGGTAGAACAGAAGGATCACCGGGAAGGCCAGCACGAGATTGGCGACGAAGGTCAGCGCGGTGTCCAGCCGCCCGCCGAAATACCCCGCCGGCAGCCCCAGCGTGATGCCGATCATGAAGGCGAAGAGCGTGGCGGCCGGGGCGATCTTCAGCACTTCGCGTGCGCCCATCACCATGCGGCTGAACACGTCGCGGGCCAAGCTGTCGCCACCCAGAAGGTAGGTGTCGTACAGCCCCGCCGGGTCGGGCAGGGGCGTGCCGGGCACCGCGTTGCGCATGCGGCTGACCTGGCTCAACGGGTCGTGGGTGGCGATCATGTCGGCAAAAACTGCGGTGAAGATCCAGAAGAGTACGATGGCGAAGCCGACCATTCCGATCCTGCTGTCGAAGAGCTTTCCGTAGAGCCCCAGGCGTCGCTTGAAGGATACGGACAGCGCGAAGACCGTCGCCATGCCGATCCAGACCGGCAGGAACTGCACCGCCATCCGCCCAAGGATCGCCCCCCATCCAAGCTCTTCCATCGCGCGCTCCTCAGCTGATCCGGATGCGGGGGTTGAGCCAGACGTAGCCGATGTCGGAAATCAGCTGGGTCGTCAGCACCACGATCACTGCCACCACGGCGCAGGCGAGCAGCAACTCGATATCGTTGTTGCCCGCAGCCTCGACCAGCGTCCAGCCGAAACCGGGGTAGGAGAACAGCACCTCGACGATGACGACGCCGTTCAGCAGCCAGGGGAACTGCAGCATGATGACGGTGAACGGGGCGATCAGCGCATTGCGCAGCGCATGCTTCAGGACAATGGCGGCGAAGCTTGCCCCCTTCAGCCGGGCGGTGCGGATGTATTGCTGGGTCATCACCTCGGTCATCGAGGCGCGGGTCATCCGGGCGATGTAGCCCATGCCGTAAAGCGCGATGGTGATCACCGGCAGGGTGAAGTTCCAGAAGGTGATCTGGTCGATGGCGCTGCGGGCGTTGCCGAGGAACAGCACCGGCCCGTCGATCACGCCCCAGTTGACCAGAAACGGCGACAGGCCGACGGTAGAGGAGGCGAAGAACGCGACAAAGACCACGCCCGAGACGTATTCCGGCGTCGCGGTCGTCACGATGGCGGCCGTCGACAGGCCCCGGTCGGTGCGCGATCCTTCGCGCATTCCCGCCAGCACGCCGACCAGAAGGGCGGAGGGCACCATGACGATCATCACCCACAGCATCAGCATGCCGGTTGCCGCGAGCCGCGTCGCGATGACGTCTCCTACCGGGGCGTTGAACCGGGTCGAATAGCCCCAGTAACCCTGCAGCAACCCGCAGAAGGTGGCGGCATCCGCCGGGTCCGACACCCGGTCGATGCAGCGCCCGCGCAGCGGGCCGTCGGCCTCCTCGCGCGTCCAGCCGGGCACGACGCCCAGCCATTCGCCATAGCGCATGACCAGGGGCCGGTCGTAGCCGTTGCGGACGATCCAGCCTTGCACCTCGGCGTCGGTCATGCGGACCGAGCCTTGCGTCTTCGCCAGCGTCTCCAGCCGCGCCTCCATGTTCGTCAGGAAGAACACGATGAAGGTCAGGCACAGCGCCGTGAGCAGCAGGGTGCCGGTCCGGCGCAGGAGGAAAAAGAGCATGTCTCGCCCCTTTTCGGGCTGGGCCGCCGGTCAGGCCTGCGGCTGTGGCGCGGGTGCAGCGGCTTCGGGGCGCAGCCGCGCCCCGGCCTGCCGGCAGATCACTGTTCGAGCCAGTAGCGCAGGTAATGAACCTCGAATGTGGGGTGCATCTCGGCGTTCTGGACGTTCGGTCGGGCGTGACGGAACAGCGAGCGCCAGTAGGGCTGGATCATCACGCCTTCCTCTTGCAGGATCTCCTGCAGCCGCCGCATCAGGTCGCGCCGCTCGTCGGCATCGGCGATCGACATCGCCTGTGTCAGCGTGCTGTCAAACTCCTCGTTCGCAAAGGCGGTCTCGTTCCAGGCCTCGCCCGACCGATAGGCCAGCGAGAGCACCTGCACGCCAAGCGGGCGCATCGCCCAGTTCGTCGACGAGAAGGGATAATTGGCCCAGTCGTTCCAGTAGGTTGCGCCGGGCAGGATGGTGCGGCTGATGTTTATGCCCGCGTCGCGCAGTTGCGCGGCCACCGCATCGCAGGTTGCCGCCTGCCAGCTGTCATCGATCGAAATGAGCTCGAATTCCTGATCCGCGAGCCCCTCTGCCTCCAGCATGGCAAGCGCGCCCTCCGGGTCCGGTTCAAGCGGCGGCAGTTCGGCATATTCGGGGTGGATCGGGCAGACATGATGGTTCTCGGCCACCTCGCCCAGATCGTTGTAGCCAAGTTCCAGCACCACCGCGTTGTCGACCGCCATGGTCAGCGCGCGCCGCACGTTGGCGTTGTCGTAAGGCGGGTTGTTCTGGTTGTAGCGCACGCAGATCGTGGCCGCCGTCACCGCCTCGGTCCGGACCATGCCGATGGCGTCGAACAGATCGATGAAGTCGCCAACGGTTTCGTACAGGATGTCGATTTCGCCGGATTCCGCGGCCGACAGCCAGGCGGAGGGGTCGGTGCCGAGATCAACGAACTCGACGGCATCCAGATAGGCGCCGTCCTCGCCGCCCCACCAGTCGTGGTCTTCGTTGCGTTCGATCCGCGCGCCGATACCGGTTTCGTGGCGGACCGGAAGATAGGGGCCGGTCCCGATCGGGTTGTCCACCGGGTTGCCACCGGGGAACGACGGATGGACCACGGCGGCCGGGTAGTCGGCGGTGTTCACGATCAGCGCGATGTCGGGTTGCGAGAGGTTGAGGCGCAGTGTGTGATCATCGACGACCTCGATCGCATCAGGCCGGATCTGGTTCGTTTCGGGGTCCGTCAGGGCAGCCATGCGGCCAGCCATCGAGTTGCCCTCGACCGTGCCGTCGCACCAGCGTTCGAAGTTGTGGGCGACGTCGGCGGCGGTGAAGGCCTCGCCGTTGTTCCACGTCACCCCCTGACGGATGGTCAGGGTGTATTCGGTCGCGTCCTCGTTCACCTCCCAGCTTTCCAGCAGGCGCGGGACGAGCGAGCCGTCACGCTGGTATTCGACCAGGTATTCCAGCCAGCCGCGGCAGACGTTGGCCAGTTCCGACCAGTCCCAGGTGCGAGGGTCCTTTTGCGCGCGAATGTCCATCTGCATCCGGAGCGTGCCGCCGCGGGTGCCCGTCTGCGCCTTTGCCGCGGGCGCGGTCAGGCCAAGAAGCCCGTAGGCGGCCGTGGCGCTGACGCCGAGTGCGGTGGCGCGGGTCAGGAACTCGCGGCGGCTCAGCTTTCCGGCGGCGACTTCGCCGGCATACATCCGCGCGGCAGGATGGATGCGGTCATGGGGGATCGTCTGGAGCTTCATGTGAGCCTCCCTGGCTTTCGTGATCATATTCTTGTCGGTCGACGTAGCCTGCCCGCCGGCCTTGTCCGCAGCAGGAGTGCCACAAACGCCGTCGGCCCAGATCATTCCCGAACATTCAGCGCCGGGGATCGGCCCTTCTCGTGTCGTTTTCGACATTGCGTGTTCAGGAAAGGCGACGGTGGGGCAGAGGTCAACCCCTGACGACTCCGGCGCCGGGATCAGATTCCCTTGCGGAAATCGGTCGGCGTCTTGCCGGTATGGTGCTGGAAAGCGCGGGTGAAATAGGCGGCCGAGGTGAATCCCAGGCTTTCGGACACGTCCTTGACCGGTGCGCGCGTGTCGGCCAGCAGGCGCCGGGCCTCGAACAGGATGCGATCCTGCAGGATGTCATGCGCCGACCGGCCGCAGCTTTGCCTGCAGCATCGGGTCAGATGCGTCGGCGTCACCCCAAGGGCTGCCGCGTAATCCGCGACCCCCATGCCCGAGCGGAAGTCGCGCTCCAGCAGGGCGGAATAGCGCGCGGCCAGCCGGTGCGCGGCAAGGCTGCGCGCGGGCTGGGCCTGCGGGGCGGCCTCGGCGACGGCGGCCTGACGTTCGAGCCAAACCCCCAGCAGGCCAAGATGGCAGCGCGCCGCCCGGTCGGCGCCCGGCTTGTCGCTTTCGCTCTCGCGCTGGATGTTCTCCAGGATCGCGCCCAGTTCCACCTGCGAGGCCGCGTCGCGGATGCGCAGGTGCTGGGGCGTGCCGGGCAGTTCCACGTCACAGCGTCGCCCGAAGAACAGTGCACTCCCATAGACCTGTGCAGACACCTCGAACCCGTGCATCGTGCCTGCCGGCAGGAAGATCGCGTTGTGCGCCCCGTAGCCACGGGTGACGCCGGCCACGGTGATCCGGCCTTGGCCCTTGGTGAACCACAGCAGGACCGGCTCCGAATAGCTCCGCATCGCCTCCACCCGCCAGCGCCCGCCGGCGGCGAGCCGCGCGATCGGGACAAGGCGTAGGGTCGACGGGGTCTGCGGGATCTCGATCATGCGTTTGCGGTCTCTCGTTCCTGTCAGGACGACACCCTAGGATCTTCGCACCGGAAAACCCAAGCAAAAACCGCACCGAGGGCGGCGCAGCGGCCAGGCGTGGCCGATCGGCTACGCCGTCAGGGCAGGGTCAACGCGGTCCAGTCGCGCATGCGGTTGCGGAACCAGGTACGCTGGCGCTTGGCATAGCGGCGCGTCGCGATGCAGGCAGCCTCGCGCGCCTGATCCAACGTCATCTCGCCGCGCAGGTGGGCCACCAGCTCGGCGGCGCCGATGGCGCGCGCCCAAGGCGCCGCCGGGGTCCAGTGGGGCAGGGCGGCCCGCACCTCGTCCAGCGCACCGGCGGCAAGCATGGCGTCGAAGCGTTCTTCGATGCGGCGGGCAAGCCAGTCACGGTCGGGCCGCAGCACCAGCGCGGTGGCCTGTGACAGCGGCAAGAGCGGCGGGCCGGTTTCGGCCTGCCAGTCCGCCAGCCCTCGGCCGGTCGCGCGGCGCACTTCCCAGGCACGTTGCACGCGGGCGGGGTTCGCGGTGTCGATACGCGCTGCGGTGGGCGGGTCCAGTTCGGCGAGCAGCGCCCCGACACCTTCAGCCGCGCGTCTCGCGTCAGCCTCGGCGCGGATCGCCGCGGGCACGGTCGGAACCCGCGCAAGGCCGGTGGTCAGCGCGGTGAAGTAGAGCCCGGTGCCGCCGACGATAACCGGTCTCAGGGGACCGGAAAGCAGCGGCGCAACCTCGCGCAGCCAATGGCCGACGGAATAGGGCTCATTGCGCGCAACATGGCCGTAAAGCGCATGGGGCAGGGCGGCCTCTTCGGCAGGGCTGGGCCGCGCGGTCAGGATACGCCAGTCGGCATAGACCTGCAACGCATCGGCATTCACGATCAGGCCGCCGTCCCGCGCCACGATCCGCGTCGCAAGCGCCGATTTGCCCGATGCGGTCGGACCGGCGATCAGGACGGGGCGATCCCGTGGCAGGTCGGCGATGAGGCGATCGAATTGCGTCATGGCTGTGCTGTGCGATCCCGTTCCTGCGCGAACTTTCGCCCGGCCTGCTGCGGCCCCGGTTTGGCGTTGAACCTGCGCCGCTTTTCCGACATTTTCCGCGCCAAGGAAACCGCCCCTGATCGTCGACCGCCAAGGGCGGGGTCTGGTTCGGGGCGCGCGCCAGCAAGAACAAAGGCAAGAACAAAGGATCGTCCAATGCCCGACAGCCAGCCGCCCAAGCCGATCACCTATCGACGCGTTCTTCTGAAAATCTCTGGCGAGGCGCTGATGGGCGATCAGGGCTACGGGCTGCACCCGCCAACGGTCCAGCGGATCGCGGAAGAGGTGAAGGCGGTGCACGACCTGGGCGTCGAGATCTGCATGGTGATCGGGGGCGGCAACATCTTTCGCGGGCTGCAAGGGTCCGCGCAGGGGATGGAGCGGACCACCGCCGACTACATGGGCATGCTGGCCACGGTTATGAATGCCTTGGCCATGCAGGCGGCGCTGGAAAGCCTGGGCGTCTTCACCCGCGTCATCAGCGCCATCCCGATGGACCAGGTCTGCGAACCCTACATTCGCCGCCGCGCCGTTCGCCACCTCGAGAAGAAGCGGGTCTGCATCTTCGCGGCCGGCACCGGCAATCCCTACTTCACCACCGACACCGCCGCGACGCTGCGCGCGAACGAGATGTCCTGCGAGGCAATCTTCAAGGGCACCAAAGTCGACGGGGTCTATGACAAGGATCCCAAGAAGCACCCCGACGCCAAGCGCTACGATCACATCACATATGACGAGGTTCTGGCGAAGAACCTGAAGGTGATGGATGCGTCGGCCATTGCGCTGGCACGCGACAACGATCTGCCGATCATCGTCTTCAGCCTTGACGAGCCCGGTGGCTTCCGCGGCATCCTGCGCGGCGAGGGCACCTATACCCGCGTGCATGGCTGAGCCTATACCCCGCCCCGAAATTGCGGCATATAGCAGGGCCGGGGCCTTGACGTTGCGACAGGAAAGAAGACCATGTCCGAAGATATCGAGATTGATCTGGACGATCTCAGCCGCCGGATGGACGGCGCGCTGGCCGCCTTGCGGACCGAATTCGCCAGTTTGCGCACCGGGCGGGCGTCGGCCTCGATGGTCGAGCCGGTGATGGTGGATGCCTACGGTTCGATGACGCCGATTAACCAGGTGGGAACGGTGAACGTGCCAGAACCCCGCATGGTGACGATCAACGTCTGGGACCGCGCGCTGGTGAACAAGGTGGAAAAGGCAATCCGGGATTCGGGGCTGGGCATCAACCCGGTCGTCGACGGGCCGATCATCCGGCTGCCGATTCCCGAACTGAACGAGGAGCGTCGCCGCGAGCTGACCCGGGTGGCCGCGCAATATGCCGAGCACGCCCGCGTCGCGATCCGCAACGTGCGCCGGGACGGGATGGATCAACTGAAGAAGGCCAAGGCCGACGGCATGTCGGAAGACGACCAGAAGATCTGGTCCGACGAGGTGCAGGAACTGACCGACAAGGCGATCGCCGCCGTCGACAAGGCCCTGGAGACCAAGCAGCAGGAGATCATGCAGGTCTGAGCGGGCCGGCAGGATCGTCAGAAAGGGCAGGACGCGTTGGCCGCCAAGGACACCAGAGGTGACAGGACCTCGCACTTGCCCGTTCACGTGGCCATCATCATGGACGGCAACGGGCGCTGGGCGCTGAACCGCGGCTGGCCGCGTCTGGTCGGGCATCGCCGCGGGGCGGAGCGCGTACGCCAGATCGTGAAGGCATGCCCCGATCTGGGTGTGCAATACCTGACGGTCTACGCCTTTTCGACCGAGAACTGGAAGCGCTCCACCGAGGAGGTTCTCGGCCTGATGGGTCTTTTCCGGCGCTACATCGAGCGTGAAGCGGACGAACTGAACGCGCGCGGCGTGCGCGTCCGCTTCATCGGGGACCGTACCCCGCTCGATGCGCATCTGCGCCGCTTGATGGACGGGATCGAGGAACAGACCCGTCACAACGACCTGCTGCACCTGACCGTGGCGATCAATTACGGCGGCCGGAACGAGATTGCGCGGGCCGCGCGGGCGATGGCCGCCGCGGCGGTGCGCGGCGATATCTCCATCGACGAGGTGGACGAGGATCTGGTGGGCCGGTTCCTGGATACCGGCGACCTGCCCGACCCGGATCTGGTGATCCGCACCAGTGGCGAGACGCGCATATCCAACTATCTGCTCTGGCAGTCGGCCTATGCCGAGTATGAATTCACCCCGACGCTCTGGCCCGATTTCACCGCCCGCGAATTCGCCGACATCCTGCTCCGCTATGGTCTGCGCGAACGCCGCTACGGGGCCGTCAGCGCATGACGTCCGGCGCCGGCCGGTTTCACGATCTGGTGCCACGCGTCCTGTCGGCGCTGGGCCTTGCGGTGATCGGTGGCGCGGCGATCTGGGCGGGCGGCTGGTGGTTTCTCCTCGCGATTACGATCTGCGTGGCGCTGATGGTCTGGGAACTGCACCAGATCCTGACTCCCGCGACGGAACGACGCTTCGGCGCCGTCCTCGCCGGGCTTGCGGGTGTTGGAGTGTTCCTGACCGGCGTTCTGCCCGCAGCCTACGTCCTGCCGGTGGCGCTGTTGCCCTCGATCTTCGCCTTGTGGTTGCTGCGGTCGGACCGGACCCAGTTTGCGGCATTCGCGGCCCTGATCGTGCTGGCCGGATTCGGCATGCAGCACATGCGGGTCGATTTCGGGGCGATCTGGCTGCTCTGGCTGCTGCTGGTCGTGATTGTCACCGATATTGGCGGCTATTTCGCCGGCCGCCTGATCGGCGGGCCGAAGTTCTGGCCCCGCGTCAGCCCGAAGAAGACGTGGTCGGGGACGATAGCCGGCTGGGTCGCCGCAGTCGCCGTCGGCGCGGTTTTCATGGCGATCACCGGCGCCGGGCCGGAACTGCTGGCGCTTTCGGTTGCGCTCTCGATGGCCTCGCAACTGGGCGACATCTCGGAAAGCGCCCTCAAGCGTCGGGCCGGGGTCAAGGATTCGTCGAACCTGCTTCCCGGTCATGGCGGGCTTATGGACCGGTTCGACGGCATGCTGGGCGCGGCGGTCATGCTGCTTCTGGTGGAACGCGTGGTGGTCTTTCCTCCGGTCGTCGGGGGCTGAGACCATGCGGCGGGTATCGGTTTTCGGGGCCACCGGCTCCATCGGTGAGAATACGATCGACCTGATCGCGCGGCAGGGCGGGGCAGAGGCCTTCGATGTGGTGGCCCTCAGCGGCGGCCGCAACGTGGCGCGGCTGGCCCAACAAGCCCGCACGCTGCGCGCCGGCATCGCGGTCACGGCCTTCCCGGACGCCTATGCCGACCTGAAGGAGGCGCTGGCCGGCAGCGGGGTCGAAGCCGCCGCCGGGTCCGAGGCGCTGGTCGAGGCCGCCGAGCGCCCCGCGGACTGGGTGATGTCCGCCATCGTCGGCGCCGCGGGCCTCGCGCCCGGTTTCAGCGCGCTGGCGCAGGGGGCGACGCTGGCACTGGCGAACAAGGAAAGCCTGGTGACAGCGGGCCCCCTCCTGATGTCCGAGGCGCGCCGACACGGCGCCACGATCCTGCCCGTGGACAGCGAACATTCCGCCGTCTTCCAGGCGCTGGTGGGCGAGGATATCGGCGCGGTCGAACGCGTGATCATCACCGCCAGCGGCGGCCCGTTCCGCGACTGGCCGCGCGACCGCCTTGCCGCTGCCACGGCCGAACAGGCGGTCGCCCACCCGAACTGGGCAATGGGTCAGCGGATCTCCATCGACTCGGCCAGCCTGTTCAACAAGGCGCTGGAACTGATTGAGACGCGGGAGTATTTCGGTGTCGATCCGGCACTGATCGAGGTGCTGGTGCATCCCCAGTCCATCGTCCACGCGCTGGTGGGATTCAGCGACGGCGGCATCATGGCGCATCTTGGCCCCGCCGACATGCGCCACGCCATCGGCTATGCACTGAACTGGCCCGCGCGACGCGAGACGCCGGTGGAGCGGCTGGACCTCGCAGCTCTAGGCCAGCTGACTTTCGAGGCCCCGGACCCCGACCGCTTCCCCGCGCTGCGTCTTGCGCGCGAGGTGATGGAGATCGGCGGCCTGTCGGGTGCGGCCTTCAACGCAGCCAAGGAGATCGCTCTGGACCATTTCATCGCCGGCAGCATCGGGTTTCTGGACATGGCCGCGGTGGTCGAAGACACGCTTGACCGGCTTTCGGCCGATGGTGGCCTCACAATCGCCCCATCCAGCCTTGATCAGGTCATGGCGATGGACCATCTGGCAAGGGCGACGGCCGCTTCGGTCGTGACGGCGCTTCAGGGCAAGGGATAGCGTTTTGGATCTGATCGGACTGGTGCCGTCCTTCGGCGGCTTCATTTACACCATCCTCGCCTTTGTCGTGGCGCTGTCGATCATCGTGGCCGTGCATGAATACGGCCATTACATCGTCGGCCGCTGGTCCGGCATCCATGCCGAGGTGTTCTCGCTCGGCTTCGGGCCGGTGATCTTTTCCCGCGTTGATCGTCACGGCACCCGCTGGCAGGTCGCCGCGCTGCCGCTGGGGGGCTACGTCAAGTTTCTGGGCGATGCCGACGCGGCCAGCGCCCGCGATGATGGCACCTTGGCCGGTATGGACGAGAAGACGCGCCGGCACACGATGCACGGCGCGCCGCTCTGGGCACGCTCGGCGACGGTGGCGGCGGGGCCGGTCTTCAACTTCGTCCTGTCGATCCTGATCTTCTGCGGCGTCTTCATGGTGCAGGGCATCGCGACCGACACGCCCACGGTGGGCAAGCTGACGCCGCTGCCCGCCGAGGTGCAGGAACTGCGCGAAGGCGACCGGATCCTGGCCATCGACGGCCGCCCGACGCCCGACAACGCGGCACTCGTCACGGTGCTGGAGGATGTCGCGCCGGCACCGGTCGTGGGCTACAGCGTGCTGCGCGACGGGGCGGAGCGGGACGTGGCCGGCCCCTATCCCTTTCCCCCCGTCGTGGGCGGGGTGCAGCCGCAAAGCGCGGCCTTCGACGTGGATCTGAAGCCGGGCGATGTGGTGCTGTCGATTGACGGCCAGCCGGTCTATGCCTTCGAGGAATTGCGCCAGATCGTGGGCGAATCCGACGGACGGACGCTGCTGCTGACTGTTTGGCGCAATGGCGAAGTGTTCGACGTCGCGCTGGTGCCGCGGCGGATGGATATTCCGACGTCCGCGGGCGGGTTCGAGACTCGGTGGCTGATCGGCATCACCGGCGGCATGGCTTTCGAGCCGGAAACCCGCACGCCGGGGCCGATCGAGGCGATCGGGCGCGGGGCAGAGCAGACCTTCTTCGTCGCCCAGACCAGCCTGTCGGGACTTTATCACATCATCACCGGGGCGATCAGTTCGTGCAATCTGCGCGGGCCGATCGGGATTGCCGAAACCTCTGGCGCGGCCGCGTCGCAGGGGTGGATGGCGTTCATCTGGTTCATCGCGGTCCTGTCCACGGCGGTCGGGCTGCTGAACCTGTTTCCGATCCCCGTGCTGGATGGCGGGCATCTTGTGTTCCACGCCTGGGAGGCAGTGACCGGAAAGCCGCCGAGTGACCGGGCGCTGCGAATCCTCATGGCCATCGGCCTCGCGCTGATCGGCACCCTGATGATCTTTGCCCTGAGCAACGACCTATTCTGCTAGGCTTGGGGTTTGTCCACGCGTGGACAAATCGGCAAGTCATTGAAAACGCCGCGTTTCGTGATTCTTGTTAACCTGGACGCAACCTTTCGCCACCGCAGCTGCGGGCGCGTGAGCAGGTTGATATCAGGTTAATGAAGAACAGAGTTATATTTAAAATCAATATCTTGCGAATCTGCTCACGCGTGAGCAGGCCGGTCTGGCCCGATTTCGCCCGCCTTGTGCCCATTCGCCGCCACAATCCGGCGGCAGGAACGGACGTGACCGAGAACAGGAGCACGCCATGTCCCGCCTGATCGCCGCAGACCACGGCCCCGCGCTGGTGGTGAAGCTTGGAATTCAACGCCTCGTGCCGCTTGGTTTCGTGCTGCTGGCGCTGGTGCTGTCGGCGGCCCTTGTGCAGGCTGTTTCCGGCATGTGACAGCCGCGTCGGATCGTGCGTCCGGCTTTTGACAAGCCCCCCCATTCCGGCTAGTCAGATCCTCAAAGAAGAAATGGCGGGATGGGACGGTCCGATGCAGCAAAAGATCACGCGTCAGGCGGGGAAGTCGGTGGCGCGTCTTCTGGGCCGGGGCACGGCGACGGCGCTGGTCGGCCTGTCGCTTCTGGCGGTGGTGGCACCGGCCCCGACGATCGCGCAAAGCTTCACGATCAGCCAGGTGGTAGTCGAGGGCAACGAGCGCGTCGATGCGGCCAATATCGCGGCCTTCGCGGCACTTCCCGCGGGGCAGGCCGTCACGGCTGGCGAGTTGAACGCCGCTGCCCAGCGTATCCGCGCCTCGGGTCTGTTCGAATCTGTCGAGGTGATCCCTCAGGGCAACCGGCTGGTCATCCGCGTGGTCGAGTATCCCATCGTCAACGTCATCAACTTCGAGGGTAACGCCCGCCTTGAGGACGAGGCGCTGTCGGCCGTGATCGAATCGCAATCGCGCCGGGTCTATTCGCCGACGCAGGCCGAGGCTGACGCGCGTGCGATCACCGATGCCTATGTCCAGTCGGGGCGGACCGCGGCCACGGTCACCCCGCGGATCATCCGCCGCGCCGACAATCGCGTCGATCTGGTGTTCGAGATCCGCGAAGGCCGCGTGGTCGAGATCGAGCGGCTGAACTTCGTCGGAAACCGCGCATTTTCCGACCGCCGCCTGCGCGGCGTGCTGGAAACCAAGCAGGCGGGGCTTCTGCGCCTGTTCATCCAGAGCGACACCTTCGTTGCCGACCGGATCGAATTCGACAAGCAGCTGCTGCGCGACTTCTATTCCTCGCGCGGTTACATCGACTTTCAGGTGCTGTCGGCCACGTCGGAACTTGCGCGCGAGCGCGATGCGTTCTTCGTCACCTTCTCGGTGCGTGAGGGGCAGCAGTTCCGCTTCGGCAACCTCTCCGTCGTGTCCGAAATCGAGGGGTTGGACCCGGCCGAGTTCGAACCGCTGATCCGGGCGCGCCGAGGGAATGTCTATTCGCCCAACGCGCTTGATGCGGCCATCTCGCGGATGGAAAGCCAAGCTGCGCGCAAGGGCCTGACCTTCGTTCGTGCCGAGCCGCGGATCAGCCGCAATGATCGCGACCAGACACTGGACATCGAGTTCGCGCTGGTGCGCGGCGAGCGCATCTTTGTCGAGCGGATCGACATCGAGGGCAACACGACTACGCTGGATGAGGTGATCCGGCGCCAGTTCCGCACTGTCGAAGGCGACCCGTTCAACCCGCGCGAGATTCGGCAGGCTGCAGAGCGCATCCGCGCGCTGGAATTCTTCTCGGAAGTGGACGTGGATGCGCGGCAGGGCAGCTCCGGCGATCAGGTGATCGTGGATGTGAACGTCGAGGAGCAGCTGACCGGGTCGCTCGGCTTCGGGGTGAGCTACGGCGTCTCTGACGGGGTCGGGCTTTCCGTGAATTTCCAAGAGGCGAATTTCCTAGGCCGCGGCCAGTTCCTGGGTTTCAGCCTGGATACGACGGAGGACAACGCAAGCTCGCGCATTCGTTTCGTGGAGCCGGCGTTCCTGGGCCGGGATGTCGCCTTCAGCTTCGACATCTTCTACAACCAAAGCGACGGCGGCTTCGTGCCCTATTCGACCCGCAGCGTCGGATTTCGCACAGGGTTGGAGTTTCCGGTCTCGGAACGTGGGCGTCTTGGCGTGAACTACGCCCTGACGAAAGACACGATGCGTCAGTTCGAGGTCGGGGCGTCGGACATTCTGCGGCTGGAAGTGGAACAAGGTGGGCTGTGGTCGAGCGGGGCGGGCCTGTCCTACGATTGGGACAGCCGCCGCAACGGCATCGAGGAAGACACCTTCTATCTTCTGCGGTTGAGCGCCGATGTCACGGGCTTGGGCGGCGACACGAAGTTCCTGGAAGCGACTGGTCTGGCGGTGGCGGAAACGCGGGTCTTGAGCGATGACGTGATATTGCGCGCGGAAGTGGAGGCTGGAGCGATAGGTGCCTTCTCGGGCGACGATCCCCGGGCCATTGACCGGTTCACCCTGAACGGGCGGATGCGCGGGTTCGAACCCTATGGCGTCGGCCCCCGCGATTTGATCACCGACGATGCCTTGGGCGGCAGCTACTTTGCCGTAGCGCGCTTCGAGTCGGAATTCCCCATCGGCCTGCCCGAGGAATACGGAATTACCGGGGGGGCCTTTGTCGACGTTGGCACCCTTTGGGGGCTGTCGAACACGAACGGTGGGCCGACCGGCACCGATCCGGTGGACGACAGTGCCAACCTGCGCGCCGTGGCCGGTGTGTCGGTGTTCTGGGACACGCCCATCGGGCCGCTGCGGTTCAACTTCTCGAGCCCGTTGCGCAAGGAAGACTACGACAAGAAACAGTCATTCGACCTGACGATCTCTACTCGGTTCTGATGACGGCGCGGGCCGCGCTGCTGGTTCTTCTGGGGGCACTGGCCTTTCCTGTCGCCGCCCTGGCGCAGGGGGGCGGCGCGACGCTGGATGTGCCGTTGGCGACGGGGGTGCCCGTCGGGTCGCCCGGAACGCGGGTGCTGATCATCGATCAGGATCGGGTCGTGCTGTCGTCGGCCTTTGGCCAACGGGTCCGCCGCGAGGTGGAGGCGGAATTCGTCGCGCTGACCGAAGAGAACCGGCGGATCGAGGCGGACCTGATCGAAGAAGAGCGCCGCCTGACAGAGCAGCGCGCGACCATGCCGCCCGAGGAGTTCCGCGAGTTGGCGGATGCCTTCGATGCACGCGTGGTCACCATCCGAGCCGAACAGGACGCCAAGACGCGCGCCCTGTCGCAGCGCGAGGACGAGGCCTTTGCGCGGCTGCTGATCGCGGCGCAGCCCGTCTTCGAGGCGCTTCTGGCCGAATATGGCGCCGAGCTGATCCTGGATCGACGGGTCGTATTCTTCGCCTCAGGGCGCGTCGACATCACCGACGAGGCGATCGAGCGGATCAACGCCTTTCTGGGCGAGGACGTGCCGGAGCTGGACGACTTGCCAAAAGACGCCGACAGTCCCGGCGTGCCCGCGGGCGAGGAACTGCCGGACGGCCGTTGACGGTGCGACGCGCTTGCTTGCGCGGGTGGGGGCGAGTTGCTAGGGAAACCCGGCCGCGCACGGGGATTTGCGGGTCGTCGTGCCACTGCTGTTGCTGCACCCGGCAGGGTGCGTTCTGTCCGGTCTGCCGCGCGACCGGAAAAGGGGAGAGTGCGATGACCGAAGCAGCCGCCAACCAGACCGCCGTGGTCGATCAGGCTGATATCCACCTGATCCAGCGGATTCTGCCGCATCGGTATCCGTTCCTTCTGGTCGATCGGGTTCAGGCGGTCGAGTTGGGAAAATCGGCGGTCGGAATCAAGAATGTCACCTTCAACGAGCCGCATTTCCAGGGCCATTTCCCCGGCGCACCGATCATGCCCGGGGTGACCATCATCGAGGCGATGGCGCAGACGGCGGCGGTTCTGGTCGGTCTGACGCTCGATCTGGTGGACAAGAACCCGCTTGTCTATTTCATGAACATCGATGGCGGCAAGTTCCGCCGCAAGGTGGTGCCGGGCGACGTGCTGGAACTGCATGTCACTGTAAAGCGCGGTGGCGCGCGTGTGTGGAAGTTCCACGGCCGCGCGATGGTCGGTGACGAGATGGCCGCAGAGGCTGAATTCTCGGCGATGATCGACCTGTCGCGGGGCACTGCATGATCGACCCGACGGCGCAGGTCCATCCATCGTCGGTGATCGACGAGGGCGCGACGATTGGCCCGGGCTGCCGGGTCGGCCCTTTCGCGACCGTCGGCGCAGACGTGACGCTGGCCGAGCGCGTTGAAGTCAAGCCGCACGCGGTCGTCACCGGCTGGACTGAGATCGGGGCAGAGACCGTGGTCTTCCCCTTTGCCTGTGTCGGCGAGGTGCCGCAGGATCTGAAGTTCAAGGGCGAGAAGACGCGGTTGATCGTCGGCGCCCGCTGCCGCGTCCGAGAGGGCGTCACGCTGAACACCGGCACCGAGGGCGGGGGCGGGGTCACCCGGATCGGCGACGATTGCCTGCTGATGGCCAATTCCCACGTCGCGCACGACTGCCGGATCGGGAACCGCGTGATCCTTGTGAACAACGCCTCGGTGGCCGGGCATTGCGTACTGGAGGACGACGTGATCGTTGGTGGCCTGTCGGGGATTCACCAGTGGGTCCGGATCGGACGCGGCGCGATCATCGGTGCCGTCACCATGGTGACGAACGACGTGATCCCGCACGGGCTGGTGCAGGGGCCGCGGGGCGTGCTGGACGGCCTGAACCTTGTGGGATTGAAGCGCAAGGGCGTCGCCCGGTCGGACATAACGGCGCTGCGGGCCGCCTATCAGATGCTGGCGCAGGGCGAGGGGGCGTTTCAGGACCGCGCCCGTCGATTGCTGGACGAGACCGACAGCGACTACGTGCGCGAAGTGGCGGAGTTCATCGTCGCCGCCTCGGATCGTTCCTACCTGACGCCGCGATGAGCGATCTGGCGCTGATCGCCGGGGCAGGGCGGCTGCCCTCGCTGCTGAAAGCGGCCATGCCAGTGCGGCCCTTGCTGATCGCCGCGCCCCAGGGCGTGCTGCTGACCGATCTGCCCGCTGACGTGCAGCGGTTCCATGTCGAACGGCTGGTTCCCTTTCTCCACCACCTTCTGGATGCGGGCGTGGCGCGGGTCGTGTTCGCCGGTGCGGTGACGCGGCCGCGGCTGGACCCGGCGCTTTTCGACCCGGCCACGGCGCAGATGGTGCCGCGGCTTCTGGCGGCGATGCAGGGTGGCGACGATGGCACGCTGCGAGAGGTGATCGCGATCTTCGAGGAAGCTGGCTTGACGGTCACCGGCGCGGCCGAGGTGGCGCCGGATCTCGTGCCGGCCGCAGGTACCCTGACGCGGGCGCAGCCGTCGGACGCCGACCGGCGCGATGTCGCGCGCGCGGCCGGGATTGTCGCGGCGCTGGGTGCGGTGGACGTTGGGCAGGGGGCGGTGGTGGCGCAGGGCCTGTGCCTTGCGGTGGAGGCGCTGCCCGGAACGGACGTGATGCTGGCGCAGGTTGCGGGCCTCTCCGGCCTCTTGCCGGATGCCGGGGGGGCACGCGGTGCCCTCTACAAGGCGCCGAAACCCACGCAGGACCGGCGCATCGACCTGCCGGCAATAGGCCCGGATACGGTGACCCGCGCCGCCGAATCTGGACTGGCCGGGATTGCCTTCGAGGCCGGTGGCGTGATGCTGCTGGATCGGGCGGAAGCCATCGCGCGCGCCGACGCGGCGGGGCTGTTCCTGTGGGCGCGGGATCCATGAAGCTGACGCTGATCGCCGGTGAGCCCTCGGGCGACCGGCTGGGCGGGGCGCTGATGGCGGGCCTACGGGAACTGGTGCCGGATGTCGCCTTTACCGGGGTCGGCGGGCCGGACATGCAGGCGCAGGGCCTGGTCAGCCTGTTTCCCATGGAAGAACTGTCGGTGATGGGTCTGGCCGAGGTTCTGCCGAAGTATTTTCACCTCAAGCGCCGCATCCGGCAGGCGGCCGAGCATGTGATCGCCGAAGCGACCTCTGCGCTGATCACCATAGACAGCCCGGATTTCGGCCTGCGCGTGGCGCGGATCGTGAAAGCGGCGCGGCCCGGTCTGCGCACGATCCATTACGTCGCGCCGTCGGTCTGGGCCTGGCGGCCGGGGCGGGCAGCGAAGATGGCGCAGGTGATCGATCATGTGCTGGCGCTTTTGCCGTTCGAGCCGCCCTTCATGGAAGCCGCCGGCATGACCTGCGACTTTGTGGGCCACCCCGTCGTGGCCGAGCCGATGGCGACGCCCGATCAGGCCGAGGCCTTCCGCGCGCAGTTGGGCGAGGGGCCGGTGATCCTGGCACTGCCGGGCTCGCGACGGGGCGAGATCGCGCGGCTTGCGCCCCGCTTCGGTCAGACGCTGGAGCAGGTCGTTGCCGCCCGGCCGGGGGCGCGTGTGGTCCTGCCGACTTTGCCGCATCTGGTGGATCTGGTCCGGGCGCAAACGACGGATTGGGCGACACCGCCGCTGATCGTGCAGGACGCGGACGGGAAGCGCGCCGCATTCGCCGCCGCCGATGTCGCGCTCGCGGCCTCTGGCACCGTGTCGCTGGAACTGGCCGCGAACGGCGTGCCGATGGTAATCGCCTACGATTTCAACCCGCTGACCCGCGCGCTGATCGCCCGGATGTTGCGGGTGGACACGGTGACGCTCGTCAATCTGGTGTCGGAAACGCGCGCCGTGCCGGAATTCCTCGGCCCCCGTTGCCGGGCGGAGTTGATTGCGCCCGCGCTTCTGGCGGCCCTCGACGATCCCACAGCGCAGCGCGACGCGATGGAGCTGACGATGGAGCGGCTGGGCCGGGGGCAAGAGGCGCCGGGGTTGCGCGCCGCGCGATCGGTTCTGGCGCATCTGGGTTGAGGCCAGGGTCAGCGGCCGATCAGCTTCGTGCCTCGGGCGATCCCTTCCAGCGTCATCGGCACCATTGCTTCTGCGAAGATCTCGCGGATCAGGCGGATCGAGTGCGTGTGGCCCCAGAACCGTTCCGGCGTCGGGTTGATCCACAGGCTTTTCGGCCATTGCGCGCGGGCGCGTTCCAGCCAGACATGGCCGGGTTCGGCGTTCCAATGCTCATTCGCGCCGCCGACATGGGTGATCTCATAGGGGGACATGCTGGCGTCTCCCACAAAGATGCAGCGCCAGTCGGTGCCATAGGTGCGCAGCACCTCCATCGTTGAGGTCTGGGCGTCCCAGCGGCGGCGGTTGTCACGCCAGACACCTTCATAAAGGCAGTTGTGGAAATAGAAGTGCTCCAGATGCCGGAACTCGGCGCGGGCGGCGCTGAACAGTTCTTCGACCACTCGCACATGCGGGTCCATGCTCCCGCCGATGTCCAGAAACAGCAGAACCTTGACCGCATTGCGCCGTTCGGGCCGGGTTTTCACGTCAAGATAGCCGTGCTCGGCGGTCGAGCGGATCGTGCCATCGAGGTCCAGCTCCTCTGTGGCACCATCGCGGGCCCATTTCCGCAGCCGTTTCAGGGCCACCTTGATGTTGCGGGTGCCCAGTTCGACCTGGTCGTCCAGATTGCGGAACTCGCGCTTGTCCCAGACCTTTACCGCGCGCTGGTTCCGGCTGCTCTCCTGACCGATGCGCACGCCTTCGGGGTTGTAGCCATAGGCGCCGAAGGGGCTTGTTCCGGCGGTGCCGATCCACTTCGATCCGCCCTGATGGCGGCCCTTCTGCTCTTCCAGACGCTTGCGCAGCGTCTCCATCAGCTTGTCGAACCCGCCAAGCGCCTCGACCGCGGCCTTCTCGTCCTCGGTCAGGTGTTTCTCGGCCAGCTTTTCCAGCCATTCCGGCGGCAGATCGAGCGCCTCCAGCACCTGCTCGACCGTGACATGCTCCAACCCCTTAAAGGTTTCGGCAAAGGCGCGGTCGAAGCGGTCGATGTGGCGTTCGTCCTTCACCATCGACGCGCGGGCCAGGTAATAGAACGCCTCGACATCGTAGGTCGCGATTCCGGCCCGCATCGCCGCAAGGAAATCAAGGTATTCGCGCAGGCTGACCGGAACCCCGGTACTGCGCAGCGTTTCAAAGAACCTGAGGAACATCGTCGCTACAGCAGGCGTTCCAGCCCGATCGTGACGAACAGCCCGATCAGCCCGAACAGGATTGCATGCACGGCGGCATATTGCGCGATGTCCAGCTTCGAGCCCTGACGAGCGCGGGCGCGCATCGCCCCCCAGATGGCGCCGAGGATCACTCCGGCCAGAACGATCATGGTGCCGCCGCCTCCGTGCTGCTTGGGGTGAGCACGGCGATTTCGGACAGTCGCGCGCGCACAATTTCTTCGGGGCCGAAGCCATAGCGCGCCCAGCCCAGACTGTCGAGCCGAGCGGACTGTGCCTGCTGCGGTTGGCCCAGCATGTCGAGCGCTTCCGCGCGGATCATCTGCAGCGAGGCGAGCAGAGCCGCGTTCTCGGTGGCTCGGGCGGTCTGCAGGTTGCGGTCCGCCAGAGCCAGTGCCTGACGCGGATCGCCCGCAGACAGCGCAAAGGCGGCCAGTTGCATCTCCAGGTGCGACAGATGCACCTCTCCTCCGGGCAAGGCACGCCAGATCGCCGCCGCCTGCAGGAACGAGGCAAGCGCCAGTTCCCCTTCCTGCGCCCTTGCCAGCCGACCTAGGGCGAACAGGCTGAACGCCATCCGCGTATCCTGCCAACCCATGTCACGGGCAATGCCGACTGCGCGCATCGCGGCACCACGGCGGGATTCGCGACTGCCGCGCGGACCGAGGGCCGCTTCCACCGCGTCGATCCAGGCACGCGGCGTTGGGCCGGGGGCGGGGCCGGCGGGGCGTTCGCCGGCAGGATTGATCCGCCGAAGAATGCCGGGCAGGCGCGCCGCAACCTGGTCCCGCGTCATGCCGCTGCGCAGGGCCGGATCGTAATAAGCGCGCAGAATCAGCATGTCGAAGCCGGTGAGCACTGTCTGGAAGTTGTCGTCGTTGAACACCGATTCCTGAATCCTGTAGAGATCGTTCAAGGGGCCCAAGGCCTGGGCGATCTCTTCGTGCATGCAATCGCGGGTCTCTTGCGGGCTGACATCCGCGGGGATGAAGACGGCAACCCGGTCGCGACGGTCGAGAGCGGTCCAGTCCAGGCGAGGGCTGCGGCGGTTGGCCCTGAATTCCCCCCAGCTGGAGACTTGGGGCACCACGAAACAGGACGCATGAGGCACGACCGCCTGCATCTGTGCGCGTCGCACGAATTCGACCGTGACATTGGCCGGCACGCGATCGGTCTGCCGGATGTCGATCCCGGCCTCGCTTCGCAGCCGGGCCAGCAGCAGCGGCAGGTCGACGGCCGCGCTGGTCGGAACAGCCCCGGAGACCGCCAGTGTTACCGGCCCCTCGAACCGGGTCAGCACCGGCAGTTCGCGCCCGCTTTCCATCCAGAAGGTGAGTTCAAGGAAATCCCTGGCATTGTCGGTGTTCGACCGCGCCGGGGGGCGGGCGCGGTGGTTCGAGAACAGCTTCATCGGCGGCAACTGATCCGTGATCAGTACCCGGCGTTCGGGTCCGTCGATCGTGTGGGTCGGGGCGCAGGCGACGAGCGCCAGGGCCAAAACCGCGAGAACGGTGCGCCCTGTCATCGAGCGGCGCGAGAGAGAAAGGCCAATCGTTCGAACAGCTGAACGTCCTGCTCGTTCTTCAGAAGCGCGCCATGCAGCTTGGGCAGGGCGGATTTCGCGTCAAGGCGCAGATCGTCTGCGGACAGATCCTCGGCCAGCAGAAGTTTCAGCCAGTCCAGCACTTCGGAGGTCGATGGCTTCTTCTTCAGCCCCGGAACGTCGCGGATCGCGAAGAACTGCGTCAGAGCCTCGGTCAGCAACGCCTCCTTGATGCGGGGGTGATGCACGGCGACGATCTGTTTCAACGTCTCGGTATCGGGGAAGCGAATGTAGTGGAAGAAGCACCGGCGCAGGAAGGCGTCGGGCAGTTCCTTTTCGTTGTTCGAAGTGATGATGACGACGGGCCGATGCGTGGCACGGATCGTCTCGCCGGTTTCGTACACAAAGAACTCCATCCGGTCGAGTTCCTGCAGCAGATCGTTCGGAAACTCGATGTCGGCCTTGTCGATCTCGTCGATCAGAAGGACGACACGCCGCTCGGCCTCGAAGGCCTGCCAGAGCTTCCCCTTCCGGATGTAGTTCCGCACGTCGTGCACCCGCTCGTCACCCAACTGGCTGTCGCGCAGGCGGCTGACGGCGTCGTATTCATAAAGACCCTGCTGCGCGCGAGTGGTGGATTTCACGTGCCATTCGATCAGCGGCAGGCCCAGGCTTTCCGCAACCTGACGGGCCAGTTCGGTCTTGCCGGTGCCGGGTTCTCCCTTGACCAGAAGCGGGCGCTCTAGGGCGATCGCCGCGTCGACCGCGACGGTCAGATCCTCGGTTGCCACGTAGGCATCGGTGCCGGTGAATCGCATGTCCTGCCTCATATTTCTTGGGGGGAACCTAGCGGCTGCACCGAAATGCGGCAAGCGCCCGCATCCACTAGTGACAAGCCGGACCGCTTGGGCTACATCGCAGGCGAAAAAAGGTGCCGGAAGCAAGTGTCTGACAATTCATCCATGGAATCGGCGGCACGGTCCGGGCAGGAAAAGGGGCAAGCAATGAAGCCAGAGGTTTTTCTTCCCGAGGATTACAGGCCGGCCGAGGACGAGCCGTTCATGAACGAACGGCAACTCGAATATTTCCGCCGCAAACTTCTGAACTGGAAGGCCGAGATCCTGAACGGCAGCCGCGAGACGCTGGAGGGCCTGCAGGACAGCGCCCGAAACGTGCCCGACATCGCCGATCGCGCCAGCGAGGAGACCGACCGGGCGCTGGAACTGCGCACCCGGGATCGGCAGCGCAAGCTGGTTGCGAAGATCGATGCCGCGCTGCGTCGGATCGAGAACGGCGAATACGGGTTCTGCGAAGTCACCGGAGAGCCGATCAGCCTGAAGCGCCTGGACGCCCGCCCTATCGCCACGATGACGCTGGAAGCCCAGGAGCGCCATGAGCGCCGCGAGCGGGTTCACCGCGACGATTGATCTTGCGGCAGAACTTCGATGCAAAAGGCCGCGCCCGTGGGTGCGGCCTTTTTCGTCAATCTTGGCGGTAGTCTTCGGCGGTGCGCGGCCGGCGCGGGCTGTCGTCGTGCGGGTCGAAGCCTTCGTTCACCACCGCCTCGACGCGGCAATCTTCGCACAGGGTCAATACCCGCAGCCGCGCGGCGCCCTCATCGCCCGAGAACATCCAGTGGCTTGAGAGCTTTTCGGTAACCCGCGCGATCGAGGATTTCGTGCCGAAGGGCTTGCCACAACCCGTGCAGGCGAACGGCTCTTCCTCTTTCACGATCCGTTTAGGCTGATCCCAGGCATCGAGATCGATCCGGGGCGACAGGGTGATCGCGGATTCGGGGCAGGTTGCCGCGCAAAGGCCGCACTGAACGCAGGCAGATTCTGTGAAGCGCAGCATCGGCCTATCGGGATTGTCCGACAGTGCGCCGGTCGGGCAGGCCCCGACGCAGGCGTGACACAGGGTGCAGGCGGCAGTGTCCACCACGACCGCGCCGAACGGTGCACCCGCCGGAAGCGCGATCTGGCGTTCCGGCCGGGGGGCATGGCGGATCATTTCGGCAACCGAAAGCGTCAGCAGGCCGCGCTTGTCGCCCGGCGGCAGAAAACTGGCCCGGCTGCCCGATTGCGGGACAGGCGCGGGGAAAGCTGTTTGCAGCGCCTCGGGGTCGTCGGTCTGGATCAGTGCCAGGCTGTTCGGTTCAAGACCCGTGGCCAGCATCAGGTCGTGCATCAGGGCAAGCGTGTTGTACAGGCCCTTGATGTCGTGGCGCGGACGGGCGCGAGTCAGGATGCACACGCCGCCTGCGCCATAGGCCAGCGCGCTGGCGATAAGTTCTGGGCCGACCTGCGTCGCCTCGTTCACTGCAAGGGGCAGGACGTGCGCGGGCAGGCCCGTACCGAAGCGAGCCAGCGCGTCTATCAGCGGTGCGCCGTGATCCGTATCGTGAAACAGGATCAACGGCTTGACGGGCGATCCTGCAGCATTCCAAGCGGCGAGCGCGGCGCGCAGGCGTCGGGCCAGCGTCGTTACGTCCGGCAGGGCGTAGCTCGCGGCCCCCGTCGGGCAGGCCGCCGCGCATTGCCCACAGCCCGCGCAGATTGCCGGATCGATTCTCACGCTGTCTCCCGCTGACGTGATCGCCGAGGCGGGACAGAGGTCCAGGCAGCGCGTGCAACCTGTGTTCTTGCTGCGGGAATGGGCGCAGAGGTCTGGCGTGAAGGCAATATAGCGTGGCTTGTCAAAGGTGCCGACGAGCTGGGTAGCCTGCGTCACCAGCGACGCCACCCCGGCGGGATCGCGCGGGTCGGCCCGCAGGTAGCCCGGCCGCAACTCATCTGCCGAAAACAGGGGGGAACCGCCGGTCAGGTCCAGAACCAGATCGCAGCGCGACACCGCGCCATCCCGGTGCGAACCGAACCGCAGCTTCCCGCGCGAGGACGGCACCGGATCTGCGAAGGCGTCGATCGTCAACTCAAAGGCGCCCAGATGGCCGCTGGCCTTCCGCACGCGCCCTTGTAGCACCGGAAAGGTCGTGACAGCGGGTGGCACCACTTCGGCCCCGGGCTGCAGAAGAACCGTAATATCAAGTGTTTCCGACAAGGTCTTCGCAGCGTTGACCGCCACTTCGTCACGGCCTAGCACCAGGGCCACGCCGGCGCTTTCAAGGCTGACGACGTCGAAGCCTGCCGCCGGCACCGCGGCCTGCGCGATCAGCGCTGCCATCTTCGGCGCCGCCTTGTCGCCTTCATCCGACCAGCCCGCGGTTTCGCGGATGTTGACGAAGGTCAGGTCTCCGCCGAAGCCTTCATCCTCGGCCACTTCCGAGAACAGCGGCGCCTCTTGCGTGCAGGTCACCGTGATCGCTGCATGCTGCCCGAGCGCCTTGCGGAATCGATCCAGTTGCGCCCGGCAAAGCTGATGGGCCGGGCCCTGCACGGCGCCGCACCTGGAACGGGACAGCGTATCGGCGTCCACCGGCATGGTGCCTTCGCAGGTGCAGGTCAGAATCAGGCGGTCGGCTGGGGGCATTGAAACCTCGGGCTGTCGGTACGGGCGGGCCTTGCGGCCACCCGCCGGTGCGGTACTTTGGCGGCGGAACCTAACGCGAGGGGATTGCCTTGTCATCCATGACTGTCGATGTCCCGGATCGGTTGTACCTGCCGCCCCCATTCACCGAAGTACGGGCGACCGGGCAGAGCGCCTTTGACGAGGCGATCCGCCGGGCATCGGCGGATGGCGCGGGCACGCTGGTCTGGCGCCACGAAGGCGCCCTCCTGGATGTCGCCGTGGTACTGGAGCCTGAGCAGAAGCTGGCCGAAGCGAAGATGGCCTTTTTTGCTTGCATGGCCGCAATCGGCGACGCCCTGTCGGCGCATTGCCCGCCAGAGCGCGTGGTGCGCTTCGGTTTTCCCGATGTGGTGATGTACGATGCGGCCAGGATGGGTGGCGCGCGCTTCGCCGTGGCCCCGGAAACCACCGCCGACGATGTGCCTGACTGGATGGTGTTCGGCGTGGAACTGATCGCCGACCGGGATCATCTTTCGGCTCCTGGCGAATTTCCCGAGTCCACCTCGCTGTCCGAAGAGGCGTTCGAGGCGCCCGCCGCCATTGTGGAAAGCTTTGCGTCCTACCTGATGCTGTATTTCGACCGGTGGACGCATGAGGGCCTGCGCGCCGTCACGGATCGGTATCTGGAACGGATCGATCCGCCGATGCTGTCCGGGACGCGCGCGATCGACGCTGCCGGCGATCTGGTGGAGAAGACGCCCTCGGGTGCGGTGCGGCGTCTGCCGCTGGAGCAAGGGCTCGCCGCGTGCCGCTGGCGCGGTGAGGGGGGACCGAAGCTGTGACGCGCCTGCCGCGGACGATCCGGCTCGATGCCTCCGACACCGTCGTCTTTGCGCGCGCGGCCGGTCGAGGGGAATGGGCGGTGCCCGGCACTTTTCTGTTTGCCGGCCGCGATCCAGAAAGCCTGACGCGGAAAGAGGCGATCGCGTTTCGGTCCGGTTTTCTGGGGATCGAAAGTTTCGGCCATTCGACCCTAGTCGTTGTGACGGAGGCGCGCGCAGAGGAACGTGCGGCGGCTGTCGAGGCGCTGGCGCAGCAGTTCGTCATCCATCTTGGCGCGCCCGATTCTGTGACGGCGCGGCCGGCGGCCGAGGAAGAAATCGCCTTGGCAGAAGACCTGTGCCGCGGGCACGCGGTCGGCACGCTGATCGCGTTGCACCGTGGCTGGGAAGACAACGCGATCCGCGAGCGGTTCCGGACCCTGAAGCCGCGGGACGAAACGGCCTTTTCAGCCGGATATCTGCGCGGGCACGACCGGGCCTTCTACATTGTCGAGACCGACGAGGACGACCATCCCCCGGTCGACCTTCTGAATCTTGGGGGCCGGTCTTGAGGGAATTCTGGGTTGCTTCGGGTCATCAGTTGACCCGACTGGATGCTTTCGGCCGCATGATCGTGACCGACGAATTGCTGCTTGCCTGGCTTGCGCGGCCAGAGATTCTGCCGCCCGAAGATGCCTGCTCGGCAGAGCGCGCGTTGCACGTGCGGCTGATGCAGGAGCCGCGGTCGGCGGTGACGGAGGCGCAGATCGCCGCGTTGCAGGATCCGGATGCGCGTGAGAACTGGAAGTTTCTCATGGCGTTGCGGGACGCTCTTCTTGCTGAAGGTACGATCGAGGGCGGGTATCTGGCTCTGGTGAACGGCGGCGTGAAACTGCCGGTCCTTTTCTACGACCAGCTCGTGCAGCTGATCCTCCGCAATGCCCTGGAGGGCTGCGAGGACGTGGCCACCCTGCGGGCGGCCGAGATGATGTATCGCGCGCAACGAGGGCATATCCGCGACGGAGCGCTGATCCTGGCCGATGACGAACTGGTGCGGGAGCTGGAGGCGGAGCGCCACACCTCGCCCCTGACAGCGATGCTGTCGGGCGGGGCCGAAGGGCTGGACGTCCTGGGTACCGGCAATGCCTGGACCTACTGGAGCCGGTCGGACGCCCACACGATGGCGCTGAATTTTGGGGGCGACGCAGCGGCGCGGGCCGGGTTGGCAGCAGCAATCGCGGGCTTCGTGAGCCATCTGCTGGGTTATCGGGTGCGGGTCGAGGCCCGGACAGATGCCCGGGATGTAGCGTTGCGCTGGTTCGTCGGGCTGGACGAGGTGGGCACCGCGATCGGCAATGCCCTTTGGCGCGGAGCGCAACCGTCTGCCGCCCCGGTTGGGTTGTTCACGTTGGAGTTCGACGATCCTGCCGCGGTCTTGCCAAAAGTGCAGGGGCATCCGGTCTGGCTGATTCTGGGGATGGGGCCAGACAGCGTGATCCGCATGAAGCCGCAGAACCTTGTCACGGGTCTCCCCTTGGCGCCGCATGCCGGGCTGCATTAGGATCGCATCATGCCCAAGGAAATGGTCAGAATCGGGATTCTGGGGATCGTGCGGCCGCCCGCCACTCGCTGGGCGGGCCGCAGACTGGTGCCCTATTCGATCGGTCCGGAATTGCCGGGCGTTGCCGGCGGCGTGAAGGTCGCCGAGAATAAGGGGGTCGAAACGTGGTATCTGGGCGGCCACGGCCTGCAGCTCCACAGTGGTGACACAGGGAATTACCGCGACAACCTGATTGCTGCGCGGCCGTCGGTCTGGGTTGCGGTGCAGGGCGTCGAAAACCCGATCAAGACGAAGGTCGTTCTGGTGACGGTCGATCCCTATGAAGGCGAGGCGCTGGCCACCGACCCGGCGCTGACGGTCGAAGCCGTTGCAATGCCCGCCGACCTGCGGGCGCGGCTCGCGGACTTCGTCGCGAAACACCACGTCGAGATTCCGTTCAAGAAGCGCAAGCGGCAGAACGTGGATGTCGAAGCCGACCCACGGGGACCCCGCATCCTGTCTGCCGACGAGAAATGGGGGCGCAGATGACCGGTAGCCCAGAGGATGAGGGCGGATTTCTTGATCGTTGGTCGCGCAGGAAACGTGCCGCCGAAGCAGAGCCGGTAATCCCGCAAGCCGACACCGAGCCAGAAACGCCGGAGGTTTCCGAAGACGAGATCACTCCGGAGGAACTGGCCGCGCTGCCGGCACCTGAAGAGATCACGCGCGAGACGGATATAGTGCCCTTTCTGAAACGCGGCGTACCTCGCGCCTTGAAGAATGCGGCATTGCGGCGCAGTTGGATGCTGAATCCCGCGATCCGCGATCATCGGGATCTGGCGGTCGACTACGCTTGGGACTGGAATGTGGCCGGCGGCGTTCCCGGTTCCGGCGGGCCGCTCAGCAACAGGTCGATTGCCGATCTGTTGCAGCGGATGGGGCAGGGCGCAACCGAGGCCGAGGCGCAAGAACCTGCGCGCGCGGCCGAGCGGCCCGAGGAAGCTTCATCTCTCGAGGCCGATGCGCAGGACGAGGCCACAACCGATACGGATCCACCCGAGGACCCGCCGGTGCCGAGTGATTTTGGAAAGCCTGAGGACCCGAATCCAGATGCGCCCCGTCGCCACGGGCGTGCACGCCCGGTCTGAGAAGGTCGACCCGATCCTGCGCCCCGGAAAACCCACATCTGCCAGTATGGAAATCGACGCTACCCGCTTGCAAACGTATGCATTCTGGTGATTATGGTATATAAACTGCGGAATAACCGCTGCTCGGCCAGCAAGGAGGGGGCAACACCCCATGACGACAGCCAGCCCGTCGATGCACGGGCAAGCCAAAGACGAACAGGACATGCTGCGGAGCCAGCAGTATGGATTCCTGTCTCGCATGCTGTACCGTGCGCCCGGCGATGACCTACTGGCTGCCATTTCCAGGATGGCCGGCAATCACACGGCGCTCGGGCAAGCCTATGGGGCGTTGGCGACGTGCGCGGCACGCGCAGAAGCCAGGGCCGTCGAGCAGGAATTCTTCGAGTTGTTCGTCGGCGTCGGTCGGGGAGAGCTTTTGCCCTATGCATCCTTCTATCAGACCGGTTTCCTGAACGAGCGGCCGTTGGCCGAGGTGCGCGAGGACATGGCACGCCTTGGGCTGCAGCGAGCCAAGGGGCGCCATGAGCCCGAAGATCACATTGCCGCGCTGTTCGAGGTGATGGCCGGCCTTTCCGCAGGGCAGGTCGCTGGCGCGAACGGGGTGAGCGAGGCCGGGTTTTTCGCCCGACACATCGCGCCTTGGGCTGTTAAATTCTTTGATGACCTGGCTATTGCGCCGAGCGCCGATTTCTATCGGCCGGTGGCCGAGGTCGGACGCATTTTCATGGAGATCGAATCGCGCGCCTTTGCCCTGGCGGGCTAGGTTGCGGTTCATGGCGAAACCACGGCCGGGCGGATCCCGGATGAAGGGGAGAGAGGCATGGTACGGAAGCAGTCAGAAGGCCGCCAGGCACAGAAGGGCGGCATCGGGCGCAGAGGGTTCTTCGGTGCGGCACTGGGGGCGGCGTCGGCCGCGGCGCTGACCGCCGGTGGCGCCCGTCCCGCAGTGGCAGAGACGGGCGAAGAGCGGACGCGCGCACGCTATCAGGAAACCGACCACGTGCGGAAATTCTACGAAACGAACCGCTACTACAGGGGGGAATGATCGATGCTGGTAAAACGCAGAAGTGCTGAAGCCGCACGCGGGCGCCTTTCCGGCCTTGCCGCCGGCATCGCCGCCAAGCCGATCGATCGCCGGTCGTTCCTGCGAACCTCGGGTCTTGCCGTGGGTGGCCTTGCCGCCGTCGGCTCGATGGGGGCGGGTATCCTGAATAGGGCCGAGGCGGGCTACGTCAACCAAGACCAGCCGATCGAGATCAAGAAAAACATCTGTACGCACTGCTCTGTCGGCTGCACCGTGACGGCCGAAGTGCAGAACGGAGTCTGGGTCGGGCAGGAGCCGTCCTGGAACAGCCCGATCAACCGGGGCACGCATTGCGCAAAGGGGGCCTCGGTGCGTGAGCTGGTGCACGGCGACCGGCGGCTGAAATACCCGATGAAGAAGGTCGGCGGCGAATGGCAGCGGATCTCGTGGGATCAGGCGATCGAAGAGATCGGCGACAAGATGCTGGAGATTCGTGAAAATTCCGGCGCTGACTCGGTCTATCTGCTGGGATCCGCGAAGTTCTCGAACGAAGGTGCCTACCTGTTCCGCAAGTTCGCGGCCTTCTGGGGCACGAACAACGTCGACCATCAGGCGCGTATCTGCCACTCCACGACCGTTGCCGGCGTGGCGAATACCTGGGGCTACGGCGCACAGACCAACAGCTACAACGATATCCGCAATTCGAAGACCATGATCTTCATGGGGTCGAATGCGGCCGAGGCGCATCCGGTGGCGATGCAGCACATCCTGTCCGGCAAGGAGTTGAACCAGGCGAACGTGATCGTCTTCGATCCGCGCTTCACCCGGACGGCGGCCCATGCCACCGATTACGTTCGCTTCCGCTCGGGCACCGACATCGCGGTGATCTGGGGTATCATGTGGCACATCTTCGAGAACGGGTGGGAGGACAAGGACTACATCGCTGCCCGCGTCTGGGGCATGGACCAGGTCCGCGAGGAGGTGAAGAAATATCCGCCCGACGTGGTGGAGCGGATCACCGGCGTGCCGGAGGCGCAACTGAAGCGCGTGGCTGAGACCTTTGCGACGCAGAAGCCATCGACCTTCATCTGGTGCATGGGGGGTACGCAGCACACTGTGGGTACCGCGAACGTGCGGGCCTACTGCAACCTGCTTCTTGCAACCGGCAACGTCGGCTCGAACGGCACGGGCGCGAACATCTTCCGCGGCCATTGCAACGTTCAGGGGGCAACGGACTTCGGTCTCGATGTCGCGAACCTCCCCTGCTACTACGGCTTGGCTGAGGGGGCATGGCGTCACTGGTCGCGTGTCTGGGATGTGCCCTATGACTATTTCGTCAGCAGGTTCGACGAAGTGCCGGCAAAGGGTGGCCGGGACGCGCGGACAGCGGCGCAGAACATGGGCGTGCCGGGCATTCCTTCGACCCGCTGGTTCGATGCGACGCTCTACGACGCCGAGGAAGTCGACCAGCGGGATAACCTCAAGGCCATGGTCGTCTTCGGGCATGGCGGCAACACCGTGCCCCGCATGCAGGACGCGCAAAAGGGCATGAACGCGCTGGATCTGCTGGTCGTCGCCGACCCGCATCCAACGACGTTTGCCGCGCTGCACAGCCGGACGGACAATACCTACCTGCTGCCGATTTCGACACAGTTCGAATGCTCGGGCAGCCGGACGGCGTCTAACCGGTCGGTCCAGTGGGGCGAGAAGATCGTCGATCCGATCTTCGAATCCGACAACGACTACGCGGTGATGTATCGCCTGTCGCAGAAGCTCGGCTTCGCGGACGAGATGTTCAAGAACTACGAGATGGTTCAGGGCAAGTTCTCGATGGAGCCGACCGCAGAGTCGATCCTGCGCGAGATCAACCGGGGGGGCTGGTCCACCGGTTACACCGGCCAGTCGCCGGAGCGTCTGAAGGCGCATATGGCGAACCAGGACAAGTTCGACCTGATCACGTTGCGGGCGCCCGCCGACGCACCGGAAGAGATCGCGGGCGACTTCTACGGGCTGCCATGGCCTTGCTGGGGCACGCCGGAGTTGCGCCATCCCGGTACGCACATCCTTTACAATCCGAATGTGCATCCGATGGACGGCGGCGGCGCCTTCCGTCCGCGCTTTGGGCTGGAACGGGACGGCGAAACGCTTCTTGCCGAGGGCAGCTGGCCCGCCGGGTCCGAGATCGAGGACGGCTACCCCGAATTCACGATGGCCCTGCTGAAACAGCTCGGTTGGGATTCCGACCTGACGGCTGAGGAACTGGCGGTCATCGAGGCAATCGGCGGTGGCGATGAAGAGCGGATCAACGCCGTCAGTTGGTCGATCGACCTGTCTGGCGGAATTCAACGCGTCGCGCTGCAGCATGGCTGTGTGCCCTTCGGCAACGGCAAGGCCCGGGCTGTCGCCTGGAACCTGCCCGACCCGATCCCGGTACACCGAGAGCCAATCTACAGCCCGAAGCCGGACCTTGTGGCCGAATACCCGACGCTGGAAGACGGCCGTCAGTTCCGGATGCCGAACAACGGCTTCTCCATCCAGCAGGCAGCTGTCGATCAGGCTTTGCACGAACAATTCCCGATCGTTCTCACTTCCGGGCGACTGGTCGAATACGAGGGCGGCGGCGAAGAGACCCGGTCGAACCCTTGGCTGGCCGAGCTTCAGCAGGACATGTTCGTGGAGATCAACCCGGCGGATGCCGAAGCGAGAGGCATCGTCGATGGCGGATGGGTCTGGGTGATGGGCCCCGAGGGCGGGTCAAAGGCGCGGGTCAAGGCGCTGGTGACCGAACGTGTAGCGCCGGGGGCGGCCTTCATGCCGTTCCACTTCGCCGGCTGGTTCCAGGGCGAAGATCAGCGCGGCAACTATCCGGAAGGTGCAGACCCGATCGTTCTGGGGGAAAGCGTCAACGTGATCACCAGCTACGGCTACGATCCGGTGACGGGCATGCACGAGGGCAAGGCGACGCTTTGCCAGATCGCGGCCGCGTAAGGGAGGAAAAAGACATATGGCACGCATGAAATTCCTGTGCGACGCGGACCGCTGCATCGAGTGCAACGCCTGCGTCACCGCCTGCAAGAACGAGCACGAGGTGCCTTGGGGCATCAACCGGCGGCGGGTGGTCACGATCAACGACGGCCTTCCCGGCGAGCGCTCGGTCTCGATGGCCTGCATGCACTGCACCGACGCGCCCTGCGCGGCGGTCTGCCCGGTGGATTGCTTCTACACCACCGACGATGGCGTGGTGCTGCATTCCAAGGACACCTGCATCGGGTGTGGCTACTGCTTTTACGCCTGCCCGTTCGGCGCACCGCAATACCCGCGCGTCGGCAACTTCGGCAGCCGCGGAAAGATGGACAAGTGCACCTACTGCTCGGGCGGACCGGATGCTGACTCCACCGAGGCAGAGTACGTCAAGTACGGCACCAACCGTCTGGCCGAAGGCAAGCTGCCGCTTTGCGCCGAGATGTGCTCGACCAAGGCGCTGCTGGCCGGTGATGGCGACATCATCGCCGACATCTACCGCGAGCGGGTGGTGACCCGTGGCTATGGATCGGGGGCCTGGGGTTGGCGCACCGCCTATGGCGACACGGTTTCGGTTTGAGGGAGGGCGCACCAATGAAACGTTTCTGTGTTCATCTTGTCGCTGTCCTTTCGGTGTTGGGGCTGTTTGCCTTTGCATCGCCGTCCGTGACGGCGCAGCAGGTCAATCCGACGGCAAATTCGGTGACCGAAGACGCGCTGCTCGAGGCGCTTCGGGGCGGTGAGGAAGTCAGCGGCCGCATCAGCATCCCGGACGACCGCGCCTCTGGCCTGATCAAGCCGGGCAACAAGGGCTGGGCGGATCTGCATGGCGGCACGGTCAAGTCGGTCGCGCTTTGGGCCATCGTGCTCATGGTCGTCCTTCTGGCGGTGTTCTACTTCGTCCGCGGGCGGATCCGGGTGGATGCCGGCTGGGCTGGCCGCACAATCCTGCGGTTCACGGCGATCGAGCGCTTCGCCCACTGGATGCTGGCGGTCAGCTTCATCGTGCTGGCGTTGACGGGGCTGAACCTGCTCTTCGGTCGCCAGTTGCTGCTGCCGATCATCGGTGAGGGCGGTTTTGGCACGCTCAGCGCCTGGGGCAAACTTGGACACAATTATCTGGCTTGGCCGTTCATGGCCGCGCTGGTTCTGGTGTTCCTGGTATGGGTTGTCCACAACATCCCGACCAAACTGGACGCGCAGTGGCTCGCCCAGGGGGGTGGTCTGCTGAAGCGCGGTTCGCATCCGCCCGCGAAGAAGTTCAACGCGGGTCAGAAGCTTATCTTCTGGTCTGTCGTCCTAGGCGGCGCGGCGCTTTCCTTCACGGGTGTCATGCTGCTGTTCCCGGAACTGGCAGGAACTCAGGCCGACTGGCAGTGGTATCAGGTGATCCACGGGGTCGTGGCCGGCATCCTGACAGCGATCATCATTGCCCATATCTACATCGGCTCCATCGGGATGGAGGGCGCCTTTGACGCCATGGGCAAGGGTGAGGTCGATCTCAATTGGGCGAAAGAGCATCATTCGCTCTGGGTCGAGGAGGTTCAGGCCGGCAAGTCGGACGCGATCCAGCCGAAAACGGCGGCAACGCCGGCAGAGTGAGCCGAAAATCGCTGACCTTCCTTCGGTCTGGCGTGAAAGCGCCAGACCGTTTTCTTGACCGGAAACCGAATGACAGACCCTGAAACAGCCCGAGTGGCGCTGGGCGACGTTGTCTTGCCGGACGGAACCAGGCTGGCCAGTTCGCCGCGGTTGAGCCTTGTTCTGAGCGGGGGGCGGCTGTCGGCAACGATCACGATCTCATCCGACGAGGCGCCGTCATTCAGCGGTATCCGGGCCGAGGCAGAGCGCGTACTTCGCTCACTGCCGGGGGGCGAGAACAGTCTTGTGGTGCTCACGGCCGAGCGTTCGGAAACGCAGAAGTCGGCCCCCGACCTGAAGCAATCTGCCAAGCCGCGGGTTCTGCCCGAGGTTGGCCATGTGATCGCAGTCGCCTCGGGGAAGGGGGGAGTCGGAAAGTCGACCACAACGGTCAACCTTGCCCTTGCCTTGCAGGCCGAGGGGTGGAGCGTCGGCATCCTTGACGCAGACATCTATGGCCCCTCGCTTCCCACGCTGCTGGGGCTTCACGGACAGCCGCGCGTCGGATCGGGGCGAAAATTGCTGCCGATGGAGGCCTTCGGCCTGAAGGCCATGTCGATCGGGCTGCTGGTCGAAGAAGAGACCGCGATGATCTGGCGCGGACCCATGGTCATGTCGGCGATCACCCAGATGCTGACCGAGGTGGAATGGGGCAAGCTTGACATCCTGCTGGTGGACATGCCGCCAGGTACGGGCGATGCGCAACTTGCCATTGCCCAGGGGACGCCGCTGGCCGGTGCCGTCATCGTCTCTACGCCGCAGGATCTGGCCTTGATCGATGCGCGGCGTGGCGTGTCGATGTTTCGCAAGGTGGATGTGCCCATTCTGGGGCTGATCGAGAACATGGCGCATTTCATTTGCCCTGATTGCGGTGGCCGCCACGCGATCTTCGGTGAAGGCGGAGCGAAGGACGAGGCGCGCCGTCTGGGCGTCCCGTATCTTGGGTCGGTGCCGTTGACGATGGCGCTGCGCGCAGCCTCTGACGTCGGCCGCCCGCCGGTAGCGATAGAACCCGACGGTACGTTGGGCCAAGCCTATCGCGAGATCGCGCGCGGGCTGCTCAAGGCCCTGAATTGACGAATTTTCTGGTGCAAGAGACGGCTGGAAGATACACTTCAACCTAAACAGGAACTGATGGAGGAACCGGAAAATGAAGGCTTTTATTGGGGCGGTCGTTGTTTCGGTCGTGCTGGCTGTGGCCGCGGCCTATGTGCTGAACGACATGTTTCAGATGTCGGCGCCCGAAGCCTATACCACGACCGGGGTGCGCCTCACCGACCCCGGGAGCAATCTGGTCGAGTTCTGATCAGCCCGCGCGGTTGGTGCGCCCGCCCGTCCCCTTGTGTTGCAGGGTTGCATGACCCGCAACATTGGTGTTGCCTGCTGCGCGAAGTCGGCGGGCGGGCGTTGAAGGGGTAGGGGGAGCGATGCGGATAGGTCTTTATCCCGGAACATTTGATCCGATCACTTTGGGTCATCTCGACATCATCCACCGCGCAGCGGTTCTTGTGGACAGGTTGGTCATCGGGGTCGCGATCAATCGCGACAAGGGGCCTCTGTTCACGCTGGAGGAGCGTGTCGCGATGATCGAGGCCGAATGCTCGCCTCTGGCGGCGCGATCCGGGACCCAGATCGTCGTCCATCCCTTCGAGAACCTGCTGATCGACTGTGCGCGCGATGTTGGTGCCGGTGTCATCATCCGCGGCCTGCGCGCCGTTGCCGATTTCGAGTATGAATTCCAGATGGTCGGGATGAACCGCGCGATGGACAGTTCCATCGAGACCGTGTTCCTGATGGCAGAGGCGCGGCATCAGGCTATCGCCTCGAAGCTGGTCAAGGAAATCGCCCGCCTCGGGGGGGATGTCAGCCGCTTCGTCCCGCCTGCTGTTCGAGACGCACTGACGGCGCGGTTCGCTTAGGGCGGCATGCCCGCGGGAATGCGCTTGGCAGGTTGCTACCCGACTGTTTGGCGGCGAAGGACACTATTTTGCCACTCGGACCTGGTTCCAGGGGTTCCTTCTTCGTGAAACGGCCTTAGTCTGGGCGAGATGCCAGAGATTTGTGCATCGCAGAGGGAGGATGCCTGCATGAAGACCCGAGGCGAGCCAAGCTTTCGCGAATCCGTCGACCTGATGTTCAACCGTGCCACCGCCTTGATGGACCTCAGTCCGGGGTTGGAACAGAAGATCCGGGTCTGCAATTCCACCTACACGGTGCGGTTCGGGGTCCGTCTGCGCGGCAAGATCGAGACCTTCACCGGCTACCGTTCGGTGCATTCCGAGCACATGGAACCGGTCAAGGGCGGTATCCGATATGCCATCGAGGTGAATCAGGATGAGGTCGAGGCCCTGGCAGCGCTGATGACCTACAAATGCGCATTGGTGGAGACGCCGTTCGGCGGCTCAAAGGGCGGGCTGCGCATCGATCCGCGGCAGTATGAAGAGCACGAGTTGGAGCAGATCACGCGCCGGTTCGCCTATGAACTGATCAAGCGAGATCTGATCAATCCCGCCCAGAACGTACCGGCACCCGACATGGGCACCGGCGAGCGCGAAATGGCCTGGATGGCCGATCAATACGCGCGAATGAATACCACCGACATCAACGCCCGCGCCTGTGTAACGGGCAAGCCGCCCCACGCGGGCGGGATCCAGGGCCGGGTCGAGGCGACGGGACGCGGGGTGCAGTACGCCCTTCAGGAATTCTTCCGCCACAAGGAAGATGTCGCGAAAACGGGTCTGTCCGGCGGGCTCGAGGGCAAGCGCGTGATCATCCAGGGGCTGGGCAACGTTGGCTACCATGCGGCAAAGTTCCTGTCGGAAGAAGACGGCGCCAAGGTCATCGGGATCATCGAGCGCGACGGCGCCATCATCGAGGAAGGCGGCCTGCACGTCGAGGACGTGTATCAGTGGATCCGAAAGCATGGGGGCCTTAGCGGATACCCCGAGGTCAACTATGTCGAGGATGGCGCCAAAGTGCTCGAGCATGACTGCGACATCCTGATCCCCGCCGCGCTTGAAGGGGTGATCCACAAGGACAACGCGAATCGGATCAAGGCCCCGCTGATCATCGAGGCGGCGAACGGGCCGGTGACCTTCACCGCAGACGAAATCCTGCGCCGCAAGGGCGTCGTGATCATCCCCGACATGTACGCCAATGCCGGTGGTGTGACCGTATCCTATTTCGAATGGGTCAAGAACCTCAGCCACATCCGCTTCGGCCGGATGCAACGTCGTGCCGAAGAGGCACGGTCGCGGCTGATTGTCGAGGAGTTGGAGCGGCTTTCGGCGGATCGGGATTTCGGGTGGGAGTTGTCGCCGGATTTCAAGGAGCGTTTCCTGACCGGATCGGACGAGCTGGCACTGGTCCGCTCGGGCCTTGATGACACGATGCGGACCGCCTACCAGGCCATGCGCGAGGTCTGGCATGGCCGGAATGACGTGGAAGATCTGAGGGTTGCGGCCTACATCGTGTCGATCGACCGGGTGGCGGCGGCGTATCGCTCCAAGGGGCTCTGACGCCCTCACCACCCGGCCTTCAGGCCCGGAACCGACGTGTGCACCCACGTATGATTCACGCGCATCTGCCGTGCATACAACGTGCATACGCTGGATTTGGTGTCTTGGCACGGCCCCGCGCCGCTATCTGGTGCCCTGAGATCCGCCGGATCCGGGGCGCGGGCGGCGCATCCCCGTTAACCACTCGTCATCTTTTCAAGGTTCTGCCGGATTCCTGCCCGATTTCGCGCGCTTCATGGCCCATCGAGAGGCCGGGGCCCCGCGGCCCGGACTCCGGCCGCAGGAGGGTGCTATGAAGACGGGACGGAAATCCTGGTTTCGAAGGTTTTGCAGCGAGACCGATGGTGGTGCCACCATCGAGGCGGTGATCTGGTTGCCGGTCTTCGTGGCGATCCTCGGCTTGATCGCCGATGCGTCGATCGCGTTCAACCGGCAGGCGCTGGCGCTGCGGGTGGTGCAGGATGCGAACCGCTCGCTTTCTGTGGGGCGATTCACCAGCACCGAACAGACCGAGGCCTTCATCGAGGATCGTGTACGCGGGTTCAGCCCGAATGCCACCGCGACGACCACGGTCAGTGCGGGCATCATCAACAGCGTCGTCAGCCTTCCGGCGGCCGATCTGCGCGCAGTCGGGTTGATCCCGCTGCTGAACGGATTGGAGTTGCAGGTTTCGGCTCACCACATGGCGGAGCTGTGACGATGCTGCGGCGATCTTCTCCGTGTCGCTTCCTGCGCGACGACTCCGGCGCCGGAACGGGCTTCGGTTTGTTCATCACCTTCACCGGCTTCGTGATGGGCGGTCTCGCCCTGGACGTGTCGAATGCAATTTCCGCGCGGACACAACTGCAAATCGCGGCCGATGCGGCGGCGCACGCCGCGCTTTATACCCGTGACAAGAGCAGGAAGGACGGCGACAGCGAGCAACAGGCCCGCATCGCCGCGCTGGACGTGGGCGAGTTGAACATGCGCAGCGCCGTCTACGGCACGGTCCTGGCCGATCAGAACATCGAATTCGGCAGGTGGGACCAGTCGACCCGCACCTTCACGCCTCAGTCCGGCGCGCGTGGGGCTGTCCGCGTCAGCACCCAGCGCCGCGTGGACAACGACAACGGCGTGCGCACCTTCCTGCTGCGCCTGACCGGGCTGGAGGCGTGGAGCATCACCACGCCGTCAGTCTTCATCACCTATCAGCCGGCCTGCCTGCGCGAAGGTTTCGTGGCCGAGGGGCGCGTGGACATTCAGAGTAACAACACCTTTCGCAGCGGCTTTTGTGTGCATTCCAACGATCATGTGTCCCTGAATCAGAACAACGTGTTCGAGCCGGGAACGATCGTTTCGATGCCTGACCTTGAGGCGCTGGACATGCCTTCCAGCGGGTACGAGAAGAACGAGGGTCTTGAACTCGCCCTGCGCGCGGGAACCATGGACATCCGCATCCTGCGCGAACTGGATGACATCATCGCGGGCCTTGAGAACGGCGATCCCGATTATCTGCCGGATTACATTACCTCGACCATTCCCGTGACGACGGTTCACACCCAGAACAAGGCGCTGGATCTGACGGCCAGTGATCTGCAGCCCGGCCGGATCCATGTGATCGAATGCACGAGTAACAACGGCAACATCGCCATGCCCGGTGACACCGACCTGAGCGAGATGGTGATCGTCACCAACTGTCCCCTTAAGCTCGGGCAGAACTCGAACCTGCGGAACATGGTTCTGGCGACGACGAACACGAGCGACACGTCCATCTCGGGGGCGTCGAATGCGATTTTCGGGGATGAGAACGACTGCGGAAAGGGCGGCGCGAAGGTCATAACCAAGGGCGGCATGCGATTCGCCGCCCGGCTGACCATGCACGGCAGCCAGTTGATCGCGGCGACCGATATCCAGTTCGCGGCGCAAGGCGCTGGCGTCAAGGGTGCCTCGCTGGTCGCCGGTGGCGAGATCGACGGCACCAGCAACATGGACATGGGTCTGTGCGGCGAAGGCATGGACGACGGATTTTACGCCTCCTACTTCCGCTTGGCCGACTGATAGTGCCTGGTTCCAAGATGGCCGGTGCTAAGGGCGTGGAAGTCTGCGACTCCATTGCTGGCGCGGTGCGCTGAGTACTGGACAGACCCGCGCGCGAAGCAGATATTCGATGCATGAGTCTCCCCCCCGGATTTCTGGACGACCTGCGCACCCGGATCACGCTGAGTTCCATCGTTGGCCGCAAGGTGACGTGGGACCAGCGCAAATCCAACATGGCCAAGGGCGACTGGTGGGCGCCGTGCCCGTTCCATCAGGAAAAGAGCCCGTCGTTCCACGTCGATGACCGCAAGGGGTTCTACTACTGCTTCGGCTGCCACGCGAAGGGCGACGCCGTCACCTTTCTGCGCGAATCCGAGAACATGGGATTCATGGAAGCAGTTGAGGTGCTGGCGCGCGAGGCAGGAATGACCATGCCCGCGCGCGATCCGAAAGCCGCCGAGCGTGCGAGCCGTCGCGATCAACTGGCCGAGGTGATGGAGCAGGCGGCGCGCTGGTTCCGCCTGCAACTTTCGTCGAATGTCGGGGCGGCCGCGCGCGACTATCTGGACCGCCGCCGCCTGTCCGAGGCCGGGCGGGAGCGGTTCGGCATCGGATTCGCCCCGGACGGGTGGCAGGGGCTTTGGGAGCACCTGCGCGGCCGTGGCGTTGACGAGGAGCTGATCCTTGCCGCCGGGCTCGCCAAGCCCTCGAACCGGGGCGGGCAGCCCTATGACGTGTTCCGCAACCGGATCATGTTTCCGATCCGCGACGCGCGGGGGCGCTGCACCGCCTTCGGCGGGCGCGCGATGGACCCTGCCGACAAGGCCAAGTACCTGAACTCTCCCGACACGGAACTCTTCGACAAGGGCCGCAGCCTCTACAACATCGGCCCCGCGCGCGAGGCGGCAGGCAAGGGGGCGCCGCTGATCGTCACCGAGGGCTACATGGACGTGATCGCGCTGTCCGAGGCGGGCTTCGGTGCGGCGGTCGCGCCCCTGGGCACGGCGATCACCGAGGACCAAGTGCGCATGCTCTGGCAGGTTCACCCCGAGCCGGTGGTGATGCTGGACGGGGACACTGCGGGCTTGCGCGCGGCGCTGCGGCTAATCGACCTGGCGCTGCCGCTGATCGAGGCGGGGCAGGGGCTGCGGTTCTGCACCCTGCCCAGGGACATGGACCCCGACGACCTGATCCGCGCGCAGGGCGCGGGGGCAATGCAGAAGGCACTGGACGGAGCGCAGCCGATGGTCACGCTGCTGTGGCGCCGTGAGACGGAGGGCAAGGACTTCGACAGCCCCGAACGCCGCGCGGCGCTCGATAAGACGTTGCGCGCGGCGATCGGGCGGATTCGCGACCCGTCGATTCGGGCGCATTACGGCGAAGAGATGCGGCGGCTGCGATTCGATCTCTTTGGCAACCAGCCGCGCCCCCGCCGGCCGCGGCGCGGCGATCCCGCGCCGGTGCAGTCGGTCACCCGCGGCACCCTGCTGGCGGCCGCCTCTGACGAGGCTGTGGCCGACCGGATGCGCGAGGGGGTGATCCTGGCCACTCTGGCGCTGCATCCGCAGCTGCTGCCCGCGTTCGAGAGCGCGCTGGAGCGGATGGACAGCGCCGACCCCGATCATGCGTTGATCCGGGCAGCGCTTCTGCGTGTGGACCCGTCAGATCCCGAGGGGGTGTTGCATCAGTTGGGGGGGGATGCGCGCGCAGCCCTTGAAAAGCTGATGTCGCAAAGCCACCTTCTGGTGATCCCTTGCCTGCGCCGGCCCGGTGACGACGATCTGGCCCGGAACTGTCTGGCCGAGGAATTCGCGAAGCTGTCTGCGCGGCGCGGGGCGCTGGCCGAGATCGAGGATGCCATGCACGACATGACCGGCCTTGTGGACGAAGCCCTGACTTGGCGCCTGTCCGAGGTGGCCAGAACCCGCGAACGGGCCCAGACCGCCCGACTATCCGACAGCGCCGAGATGGGCGAGGACCGTACCGCACTCTCCGATACCCTTGATTCGCTGATTCGCAGCGAGGTTTGGGTGAAGAAACGACGCTGACCGCTTTCCGCGCCTGTGATTCGCGCTATTGAGTCGCTACAAGGCTCAGATGATTCGCCTCTCCGCTGCTACAGGACATTCCATGGCCGCAAAAGACACTGACGACGCCAAGACCGAAGATCAGGATACCGAGGTGACGCTCGACATGAGCCAGTCCGCGGTCAAGAAGATGATCGCGGATGCGCGGGAACGCGGGTACATCACCTACGATCAGCTCAACCAGGCGCTGCCGCCCGAGCAGGTCTCTTCCGAGCAGATCGAGGATGTGATGTCCATGCTGTCGGACATGGGCATCAACGTGATCGAGGATGACGAGGGCGAAGAGGGTGCCGAAGGCGGCGCGGTGGTCGAGGCCTCGACTTCTCGCGAGGTCACGGTTTCAACCGCGCAGAGCGAGACGCTGGACCGGACCGACGATCCGGTGCGCATGTATCTGCGCGAAATGGGCTCCGTCGAACTGCTGAGCCGCGAAGGCGAGATCGCTATCGCCAAGCGAATCGAGGCCGGCCGCAACACGATGATTGCCGGGCTGTGCGAAAGCCCGCTGACCTTCCAGGCGATCACCATTTGGCGCGACGAACTTTTGAACGAGGACATCCTTCTGCGCGATGTCATCGACCTGGAGACGACCTTTGGCCGGTCCATGGAAGACGATGCCGAAGGCAGCGTGGTCGAAGGGCTGGAGACTGCGTCGGGCGGTGAGCGCTCCAAGGCCGAGGAAAAGACCGAGGTCGACGCCGACGGCAACCCGATCGTGCGGTCCGACGACGATGATGACGAAGACGATGCCTCCAACATGTCACTGGCCGCGATGGAGGCGGCGCTGAAGCCGAAGGTTCTGGAAACGCTCGACCGGATCGCCGGCGACTACGCCAAGCTGGCGGAGATGCAGGACCAGCGGATGCAGGCCACGCTGAACGAGGAATCGCCGTTCAGCACCGGCGAGGAGGCCGCCTATCAGAAGCTGCGCTCCGAGATCGTGGAACTGGTGAATGAGCTTCACCTGCACAACAACCGGATCGAGGCGCTGATCGATCAGCTTTACGGCATCAACAAGCGGATCATGGCGATCAACTCGGGCATGGTGAAGCTGGCCGATCAGGCCCGTATCAACCGCCGCGAGTTCATCGACGAATATCAGGGCTATGAGCTTGACCCGACCTGGCTGGAGCGGATGGCGGAAAAGCCGGGCCGCGGGTGGCAGGCGATGATCGAACGGTCGCGCGACAAGGTGGAGGAGTTGCGCACCGAGATGGCGCAGGTCGGCCAGTATGTCGGCGTCGACATCTCCGAATTCCGTCGCATCGTGAATCAGGTGCAGAAGGGCGAGAAAGAGGCGCGCCAGGCCAAAAAGGAAATGGTCGAGGCGAACCTGCGGCTGGTGATCTCGATCGCCAAGAAATACACCAACCGTGGGCTGCAATTTCTTGATCTCATCCAAGAGGGCAATATCGGCCTGATGAAGGCCGTGGACAAGTTCGAGTATCGCCGCGGCTACAAGTTCTCTACCTATGCGACGTGGTGGATCCGTCAGGCGATTACCCGGTCCATCGCGGATCAGGCGCGTACGATCCGGATTCCCGTGCACATGATTGAGACGATCAACAAGCTGGTGCGGACAGGCCGGCAGATGCTGCACGAGATCGGCCGCGAGCCCACACCCGAGGAACTGGCGGAAAAGCTGCAGATGCCTCTGGAAAAGGTTCGCAAGGTGATGAAGATCGCCAAGGAACCGATCAGCCTCGAGACGCCCATCGGCGACGAGGAAGACAGCCAGCTTGGCGACTTCATCGAGGACAAGAACGCGATCCTGCCGCTCGACAGTGCGATTCAGGAGAACCTGAAGGAAACCACCACCCGCGTTCTGGCCAGCCTGACCCCGCGCGAGGAACGCGTTCTGCGGATGCGCTTTGGGATCGGCATGAACACCGATCACACGCTGGAAGAAGTGGGCCAGCAGTTCAGCGTCACCCGCGAACGGATTCGGCAGATCGAGGCCAAGGCGCTCAGGAAACTGAAACACCCCAGCCGCAGTCGCAAGCTGCGCAGCTTCCTGGATCAGTGATCGAGAAGGCGCCCTGCGGGGCGCCTTTTCTTCCTTGGCGTTCCCGGGCCTGTGGCTCGGCGTTATTGGGCCTCTCGAATCCGTGTTCAGTCATAGGCTCTGCACGGGCGATCTCGGCGCTATGCTTTCGTGCAACTCAGTATGGAGGCTGAATGAAGATGCACGTCTCTCGCCGCAGATCACTTGCACTCGCCTCCGCGCTGGTGCTGATCCCCCTGTCGGCGCATGCTTTCACTGCGCAGAACGGGATGCAGGTCCAACAGACGGGCCCCTCTGAAATCGCCGTCGGGTACCGCTCGGAAGCGCACGAGACCGACTACTGGTGCGCCGCGGGCGACTACGCCGCGCGGGTGCTGCGGGTGGCGAATGCGACACGGCTCTACCGCGCCTCGCCGAAACCGCGCGGCCAGGGGCAGGGGATTGTCTTCACCCTCGATCCTGCCCGCAAGGCCGAGGGCGCGGGGCTCTCCTCCTTCGGGTCCGGCCCGCGCGACGGCGGCACCTCGGTCGGTATGGCGGTCGGCTCCTACTGCAGGGTTCTGAAGCCGTTCGATTGGTTCTGAACCCCTCCAGTTGGCGCACTTGCTTCGGGCAGAAGTGCGAACCAGTATGGCGTCGATGCCCGCCACTCGATGAACGCCCACCAGTGTGCAAATCCCTGTCGTCGGTGTGTGCATGATGCTGGGCACATGGTAGGGCGTATTCGTCGTGGAACACCGCACCCGCCTGCATCGGCGCAAGGTGGTGGCGATGCTGCGCTAGGTCAGGTCTTCGAGGCGCGGAGGATCGCAGCCCTCGCGGCGGCAGGTGAGCGCGGCGGCGCGCGCAGCCTCGGCCATGAGTGCCTCGACCTGGGAGCGGTCCAACCGCTCGGCCCCCGGTCGCGACAGTGCCCCCCGCCGCGAGAGGCCGCCAAGCAGCGTGGCCATGAAGGTGTCGCCCGCGCCGACCGTGTCGACCAGGTGCGGCACCGGCGCCGCAGGCACCGTTACCTTACCGGTCTGCGACCAGCCGACTGCGCCCTCGCCGCCCTTGGTCAGGATCAGAAGTGCGGGACGGGCGCGTCCGTAGATCGCCTCGGCGGCATCCTCCAACGCGGTTTGGGGGGCGATCCAGGCCAAGTCCTCGTCCGACATCTTGATGACGTCGGCGCTGGCCAGCATCCGCGCGAGGCGCGGCCGATAGTCATCGTGCCGGCCCATGATCAGCGGCCGGATGTTCGGATCGAATGTCGTCAAGAGGCCCGTATCGCGCGCGCCCTTGAACAGCGCTTCCCAGACGTAGGCATCCGGTCCGCCCGCCAGCGCCATCGATCCCAGGTGCAGCGCCTGCGCGCCCTCGGGCATCGCCGCGCGCAACCGGGGCAGGGTGATGTCGCGATCTGCCGTTCCCTCGCGGTAGAACTGGTAGCTGGGCTGACCATCCGACAGCGTGACCATCGCGAGGCAGGTCGGCGCCTCGGACCACCCGCCCAGAAGCGCCACACCTTCAGCCGCCAGGGCATCAGCCAGCCGCTGCCCCAGTGCATCGGTCGAGAACGGGGTTAGGTAACCCACCTCGACACCCTGACGGGCCAGCGCTTTCGTGAGATTGTAGGGCGACCCGCCGGGGACCGCGCGGAACATCGGCAGCGGGCCATCGCCCGGTTGCTGTATGAAATCGATCAGGTTCTCGCCGCCGCACAGGATCATCCGCGCCCCTCTGTCTCTGCTGCCGTCACGTTGCCTGCCGTCCTAGCAGAAAGCCGTTGTCGCCGCCACGTCTCGCCCGGTGCTTGACGCAACCCGGCGGCGCTGCTTCGTTGTCCGGATGTGCGGCCGTTTTACCATGACCTATCCGACCGACGCGATGGCGCGCCTGTTCGCCGCCGCGCCGGACAACGATTTGCCAGAGGCGCCCAGGTTCAACATCTGTCCGACCCAGAAGATCCTGGCCGTCACCGCAGGGCGGCGTCTGCGCGGCCTGCGCTGGGGCTTTCTGCCGCACTGGTACAAGACACCCACCGACGGCCCGCTTCTGATCAACGCGCGAGCCGAGACGATCGCCGAGAAGCCCGCGTTCCGCGCAGCCGCGCGCGAGCGCCGCTGCCTGATCCCGGCCTCGGGCTTCTATGAATGGCAGACCAGCGACGGCGTAAAGCTGCCGTGGTACGTCACCCGCGCCGACGGCGAACCGCTCGTCATGGCCGGGATCTGGCAGGATTGGAGCGGCGAGGGCGGACCGCTGACCACCTGCGCCATCGTCACCTGCGATGCCAACGCCGAGATGGCAAACGTCCACCATCGCATGCCTGTGGTGCTGGATCCGGAGGGATGGGCGCTGTGGCTGGGCGAGGAGGGGACGGGCGCCGCGCGTCTGATGCGTCCTGCACCTGACCGCGCGCTGAGGCTGCATCGCGTCGATACGTCCGTCAATTCCAACCGGGCCGAAGGGCCGGAACTGATCGAACCGATCGAGGCGTGATGCGCCCCTTGCACCCGGCCCGCTTTCGCCAATATAGAGAGGAGGCGCGCGCGGGTATGGTGTAATGGTAGCGCGTCAGCCTTCCAAGCTGATAGTGCGGGTTCGATTCCCGCTACCCGCTCCAGCCTTTCCCCTTTGAGCTTCATGTCTGGGCAAGCGCCTCCAACCGCGCCTTGCTGACGGCGTCCGCCTCGCGCCCGTAGACCTCCTCGAAATGGTCGAATCCGGTTTCCACCCAGGCCGTGCCCTGCGTGGCCGACGCCAGGGCCTGAACCAGATCCTCGACGGCAGTCGCGGGCATCGTGGCTCGGAAGATGTCCCAGCCGCGGAAATCCGGATCGCGGTCATAGCCCAGGACCTGACCCCTCAACCCCGAAACCAGTGGCGCCAGTCCGCCCGACGCAGCCGAGGGCACATGTATCGCCACGCTTTCGATCACCTGCAAGAGCAACGGACCCGCCTGCGTGAGCCCGTCGCGCATACCCATCCGGGCCGCCGTGCGAAAGGCGTGGTCGGAACTGTCGACCGCGTGATGCTTGCCGTCGGTCAGGGTCACGGCGACATCCACCACCGGAAATCCCAGCGGGCCGCGCCCCAACGCCTCGCGCGCGCCGGCTTCGACGGCGGGGATGTAGTTCCGCGGCACCGCGCCGCCCTTCACCACCTCGTCGAAGGCGAAGCCCTCGCCCCGCGGGAGGGGGTGGAGCGTTATGGCGATGTCGGCGAATTGTCCCGCGCCACCCGACTGCTTGCGGTGGCGGTATTTCAGCTCCGTTGGCCGGCTGATCGTCTCGCGCCAGACCGGGTGCGGGGGGCGCACCTCGACCGAGAGGCCGAAGTCCTCCTTCAGGTCGGCCAGCACCCGCCGCAGGTGCAACTGGCCCCGCAGGCGCAGCACTGGCTGGCCGGTTTCCTCTTCGCTTTCGGTCTGCAGCAGCGGGTCGGTGTCCTGCAGCCGGGACAGCGCCGTGGCGAGGCGCGCCTCTTCCTGCTCTGACGCGGGGATCGGCACACGGGCCAGCATCGCGGGGGGCGGATTGGCCCAGTCGGGCCGGGGCAGGGCGGCGACCGGGGTCGCCAACCCCTGCGCCGGCAGATGGTCGGATTTCACCGCCATCCCGACCGCGCCTGGCGCGAGAGACGAGATCGCCCCGCCCCCAACCGCCTGCAGCCCGCCGATGTTGCCGCCGGCCAGCTGGCTGCCCGTTGCCACGCCTTCGCCCAGGGCACGCAGGGCGACGACCTTTCCCAGATGCTTGCGCGTCTCGGCCTGAAAGGTGACGGCGCGCAGGTCCTCGGCGCCCAGTCGCGCGGTCAGGGCCGCCACGGCCGGAGTTTCGTGACGCAGGGCCTTCATCAGCCGCATCAGCCCGTTGCGGTGCTGCGCGGCGCCCAGAAAGGCCGGCACGACCACGGTTTCCGCCAGTTCCCGCGCGGCGATGCTGTAGATCGCATCGGCCGGGGGGGCACGATCCTCGATCAGTTCCTCCAGAAGCGCGTCGTCGAAATCCGACAGATGCTCCAACAGGTCGCTGCGCGCCTCGGCTTCGCGCTCGGCCAACTCGGCGGGCAGTTCGACCAGCGTGGACGGCCCGCCCGGGCGGTAGCGCCATGCGCGTTCCGAGATCAGATCGACGGCGCCCACGACCTGCCCACCCTCACGGATCGGAACCTGGCGCAGCACGATTGGCTGGCTGCAATATTCCTGCAGTGCCGCCACGATGTCGCGCACCCGGCCCTCGGCGGCATCCATCTGGTTGATGAAGATCAGTGCCGGGGTGCGCGCCGCGCCGGCGGCGCGCAGCGCAGGGGCGGCAAGCATCGCGGCCTCCGCGTTTGGCGACACGCAGATCACTGCCGCATCGGCCGCCAGAAGCGCGCCGGGGGCCAGCGCGCCCGCCTCCGCCCCGCCGGGCAGGTCGATTGCGCACCAGTCCTCATCCATGAAGGAAAAGCTGGTAAGCGTCAGCGCCCCCACGCTGTCGGTTTTCGCCGTGCCGCCTTCCAGCCCGGCCAGTTCCCGGATCAGCGTGGACTTGCCCGATCCCGACGGACCCAGAACCGTGAATGTGCGCATGAACCTGTTCCCCCTGTTGCGGGAACGGCCGGTGCGCCGCCTTTGGGCCCGTGCCGACCCGTAAGTCATCATCGGTCGCGCGGGGGCGTTGCGTCAATCCTTGGCGTGCCTCTTCCGCAGCGTGAGCAACTGCGGCATGGTCCGGGAAAATCCGATGGGGCAGTCATGAAGACGTTCTACAGCGAAGATCACCGGCTTCATTTTCCGCAGGCCGAACTGTCCGGGGGCCAGTTGGTGACGCCTTACGAACGTCCAAGCCGCGTCGAATATGTGCTGAACCGGCTGCGCGAACGGAAGCTGGACGAGATCGTCGCCCCCGGCGCGCCCTACATGGACGCGCTTCGGCGCATCCACACGCAAGACTATCTGGAGTTCCTGCAGACCGCCTGGGCCGAGTGGAAGGGGGCAGGGATGGAGGGCGAGATCATCGCCGCCCAGATCCCCGCCCGCCGGATGCACACCAACCGCGTGCCGCGCGACATTGACGGCAAGGTGGGCTACTACTGCTCGGCCCAGGAAACCGCGATGACCGCTGGCACCTGGGCGGCGGCGCTGTCTTCGCTGGGCAGTGCCCAGGCCGCACAGGCCGCAGTCGCGGCGGGCGCGCGGGCGGCCTTTGCGCTCTGCCGTCCGCCGGGACACCATGCGGCCGCCGACATGTATGGCGGCTACTGCTTCCTGAACAACGCCGCAGTCGTGGCGCAGATGTTCCGTGACGGCGGCGCGGCCCGCGTGGCGATTCTGGACATCGACTTTCACCACGGCAACGGCACGCAGGACATCTTTTACCACCGGGGCGACGTGTTCTTTGCCTCGCTCCACGGCGCGCCGGAAGACGCCTTTCCCTTCTTCCTTGGCTACGCCGACGAATCCAGCGCGGGGGCGGGTGAGGGCGCGAACCTGAACCTTCCGATGCCGCCGGGCACGAGCTATGCCGTCTGGTCGCAGGCTCTGGATCAAGCGCTCGCCGCGATCCGCGCCTGGAGCGCCGAGGCGCTGGTGGTCTCGCTGGGTACCGATGCTTTCAAGGATGACCCGATCAGCTTCTTCAGGCTGGACAGTCCGGATTTCCTGGACGCCGGTCGGCGGATCGGACGGATGGGCCTGCCGACCGTCTTCTGCATGGAAGGCGGCTACGCGGTCGAGGCGATCGGCATCAACACCGTCAACGTGCTTGAGGGGTTCGAGGACGCCTGAGCCTCACTCGGGGCGACGGCTGGCCTTTTCCGCGATGCCGGACGTGCCCTCGCGCCGGGCCAGTTCCGCCTCAACGTCGGCCAGTGTGAGGTCGCGTGCGGCCAGCATCACCAGCAGATGGTAAAGCACATCCGCCGCTTCGGCCGTCAGCCGCGTGCGGTCACCCTTCACCGCCTCGATCACTGCCTCAATGGCTTCCTCGCCGAACTTCTCGGCGCATTTCTCAGGCCCCTTGGCCAGAAGTCTCGCTGTCCAGGAGCTATCGGGGTCCGCGCCCTTCCGCGCTGCAATGGTCGCGGCGAGTCGTTCCAGCGAATTCACAGCCGCACCGGAATGCCGGCGGCGGCCATGTGGGCCTTGGCCTGTCCGATGGTGAACTCGCCGAAGTGGAAGATCGAGGCGGCGAGCACGGCCGAGGCGTGGCCTTCGACCACCCCCTCTACCAGATGGTCCAACGTGCCGACCCCGCCCGAGGCGATCACCGGGATCGGCACGGCATCCGCGATGGTGCGGGTGAGCGGGATGTTGAAGCCCGCCCGCGTGCCGTCGCGGTCCATGCTGGTCAACAGGATCTCGCCCGCGCCCTTCTCGGCCACGGTGCGCGCGAATTCCACCGCGTCGATGCCTGTCGGTCGCCGCCCGCCGTGGGTGAATATCTCCCACCGCCCCGGCGCCACGGTCTTCGCGTCGATGGCGACGACGATGCACTGGCTGCCGAAGCGGTCCGCAGCCTCGGCCACGACATCGGTGTTGGCGACGGCGGCGGAATTGAAGCTCACCTTGTCTGCGCCGGCCAGCAGCAGGGCGCGGACGTCTTCGTGGGTGCGCACGCCGCCCCCCACGGTCAGGGGCATGAAGCATTGCTCTGCCGTGCGGGTGACCAGATCGTACATGGTGCCGCGGTTTTCGTGTGTCGCGTGAATATCGAGGAACGTCAGTTCGTCTGCGCCCGCGGCGTCATAGGCCTTGGCTGCCTCCACCGGGTCACCCGCGTCGATCAGGTTGACGAAGTTCACGCCCTTCACCACGCGGCCATCGGCCACGTCAAGGCAGGGGATGATGCGTGTCTTCAGCATGGGGCCGCCGGTTCAGGAGGTTCACGGGACTGTTTATGGCCACTTCGCGCGGGATACCAGATCCTCGCTGGACGACGATTTGAACAAAGGGAGATGTGAGATGAGTTTTCGCCTTTCGGGCCCCGTTGCCTTGGCCGCCTTGATCACACTGACCGCGCCGGCTGCAGCACAGGAAGATTACGTGCACTTGCCCGCCGCCAACGACGTCCCTGCCACCATGGACGCATTGGAAGCGGCTGTGCGCGAGGCCGGAGCGACCGTCTTCGCCCGCGTCGATCACGCCGCAGGGGCCGTGTCTGTCGATATGGAACTTCGCCCGACCCAGCTTCTGGTATTCGGCAATCCGCAACTCGGTACAGCCGCGATCCAGGACGACGTTCTGGCGGGCCTGGCGCTGCCTCTCAGAGTTCTGGCCTACGAGGATGCCGACGGGCAGACGTGGCTTGCCTATCAGTCCCCGGATGCGATGCTGGGCGCGCTGGACGGGATTGCGGACAATGCGGATTACATCGCGCGCATCAGCGGTGCTATCGAGAGCCTGACCGCCGCGGCGGCCGGAGACTAGGCCCGCAGCGCCGCCAGCGCCGCCTTCAGATCAAGCGCGCCATCATAAAGCGCGCGGCCCGAAATCGCGCCCGCGATCACGCCGGTGTCGCGCAGCGCGATGAGGTCGCCCAGCGACGCGACGCCGCCCGAGGCGATGACCGGGATCTGCACCGCGCGCGCCAACGCCTCGGTCGCGGCGATGTTCGGCCCCTCCATCGCGCCGTCGCGGTCAATGTCGGTGTAGATGATCGCTGCGACGCCCGCGTCCTCGAAGCTTTTTGCCAGATCGGTTGCCTGCACCTCGGTCTCCTCGGCCCAGCCACGGGTGGCGACGCGGCCCTTGCGCGCGTCGATGCCGACGGCGACACGGCCCGGGAAAGCCTCGGCCGCCTCGCGCACCAGCGCGGGGTTCTCGACCGCCACGGTGCCCAGGATCACGCGCGCCAGGCCGCGGTCGAGCCATCCTTCGATGGTTTTCATGTCGCGGATGCCGCCGCCCAGCTGGCATGGCACGTCGACGGCGGCCAGGATCGCCTCGACCGCGCCGGCATTCACGGGCTGCCCGGCAAAGGCGCCGTTCAGATCGACCAGATGAATCCAGTCGCAGCCGGCCCCAGCGAACGCCGTGGCCTGACCGGCCGGATCGTCGGAAAACACCGTTGCCGCAGACATCTCGCCGCGCAACAGGCGCACGCACTGGCCGTCCTTCAGGTCGATGGCGGGGTAAAGGATCATCGCCGCTCCTTTCGATTGCGCGCGTCTGTCGCACGATCCGCAGGGCGGGGCAAGGCGCGCGCCGGCGTGGTGCTCAGGGCCGCCAGCGCAGGAAATTCGCGATCATCCGCAGCCCCGTCGCCTGGCTTTTCTCGGGGTGGAACTGGGTGCCCGCGATGTTGTCCCGCCCCACGATGGCGGTGATCTTTCCGCCATAGTCGACATGCGCCAGCAGATGCGCAGGGTCAGCCACCTGGAAGTGGAAGGAATGCACGAAATAGGCGTGATCGCCGGTTTCGATCCCGTCCAGCAACGGATGTGGGCGATCGATCACCAGATCGTTCCAGCCCATGTGCGGCACCTTCAGCGCGGGGTCGTCCGGCGTGATCGCGACCACCTCTCCGCCGATCCAGCGGAAGCCGGGGGTGGGGGTATATTCCAGCCCCCGGTCGGCCAGCATCTGCATGCCGATGCAGATGCCCAGGAACGGCCGGCCCCTGCAGATCACCGCTTCTTCCAGCGCCTCGTACAGCCCGCCGTGCTCCCCCAGCGCCCGGCGGCAGGCCGGAAAGGCCCCGTCGCCTGGCAGGACGATCCGGTCGGCCGCCGCCACCTGCTCGGGCCGGTCGGTCACGATCACCGGCCCGGCGCCCGCCTCGGCGGCCATGCGCTGAAACGCCTTTTCCGCCGAATGCAGGTTGCCGGATTCGTAGTCGATCAGAACGGTGGTCACAGCGCGCCCTTGGTCGACGGGATCGCATCGCCCCGGCGCGGGTCGGGTTCGACCGCGTCACGCAAGGCGCGCGCGACGGCCTTGAACGCGGCTTCGGCGATGTGGTGGCTGTTCAGGCCGTGCAACCGGTCCACGTGAAGCGTGATGCCCCCGTGGGTTGAAAGCGCCTGAAAGAACTCGCGCACCAGTTCCGTGTCGAAGCCGCCGATCTTCGCGGTCGGAAACTCGACGTTCCACACCAGATAGGGCCGCCCCGACAGATCCAGCGCCGCACGCAGCAGTGCGTCGTCCATCGGCAGCTGGCACGCCCCATAGCGCCGGATGCCGCGCTTGTCGCCAAGCGCCTCTGCCAGCGCCTGCCCGATGGCGATGCCGGTATCCTCGACCGTGTGGTGGTCGTCGACCTGCAGGTCGCCCTCGGCCCGCACGGTCAGGTCGATCATCGCGTGTCGCGCCAGTTGGTCCAGCATGTGATCGAAGAAACCGACGCCGGTCTGGTTGTCTGACCGGCCCGTCCCGTCCAGGTCGAGCGTGACCGAGATATCCGTCTCGGCCGTGGTGCGGGTGATCGTTGCCGTGCGCATGGGGACCTCTGCCGATGATGCCCGCCTTATAGGCGGCGTCGGGGGGCAGGGGAAGAGGTGCTTCTTGCGAATGGTTCGCATTTACAGTATGGCGGGGCGTCGGATCAGGGGGTAGTCATGCGGATCGGAATTCTTGCGACAGCGGTAGGGGTTGTTCTGGCCAGCGGGGCGGGGGCGCAGCCCTCGGTCGTGGCGACCGTGGGCATGATCGGCGACGTGGCGGCCACGGTCGCGGGCGACTGTGTGGCCGTCCACACACTGATGGGGCCGGGCACCGATCCGCACCTCTACCAGCCGCCCGCGTCGGATGTGCAGCGCCTGGCCGGGGCGGACGGTGTGCTGCATCTGGGCTTCGGGCTGGAGGGTCAGTTGGGCACCGTTCTTGACCGGCTCGGGGAGCGGGCGCCTGTGCTTGCCGTCGGGCCAGCCGCGATTCCGGACGATGATCTGATCGCTGTGGACAGCAGCTACGGTGTCGACCCGCATCTGTGGATGGATGCCAGCCTCTGGGCGAGGACGGTGCCAGTAATCGCAGAGTTTCTGGCCGTCCTTGCCCCCGGATGCGACGGCCTCGCCGCCCGGGCCGATGGCCATGCGGCGGAATTGCGCGCCCTGCACGACTGGGTGGCCGCCGCGATGGCCACGATCCCGGAAGATCGCCGCGCGCTGGTCACGGCGCATGATGCCTTCGCCTATTTCGCCCGCGCCTACGGGGTCGATCAACTGGCGATCCAGGGCCTGTCGACCGAGGCCGAGGCCGCCATCGCCGACATCATCGAGGTGGCGGAACTGGTCGTCGCCCGTGGCGTGCCCGCGGTCTTCGTGGAAAGCACGATCAACCCCCGCACGATCGACGCCCTGATCGAGGCGGTGCGCGACCGCGGGCATCAGGTCGAAATCGGGGGGCAGCTCTATTCCGACGCGATGGGCGATACCGGAACGGCGGCAGGCACCTACATCGGCATGATGCACGCCAACACCTCGGCCATCGTCACCGCGCTGGGCGGCACGCTGCCGCCACTGCCCGAGGCGTTGGCAGGCTGGGCCGGCCGCTGGAATGTCGCGGGATGAAACCCGACGCGCTCCACGAGCCCGGTCTGGCCCTGCATGTGGAGGATCTGACGGTCAGCTACCATCGCGCCCCGGTGCTGTGGGACATCGACCTGGACATTCCCCCCGGCGTCATGGCGGCCGTGGTCGGGCCGAACGGGGCGGGCAAGTCCACGCTGATCAAGGCCGTGCTGGGCCTGGTGCGCCCTGTCGCGGGCCATGTGCGGCTGTTCGGCCAACCCTATGACGCGGTCCGCCGCCGGGTGGGCTACGTGCCGCAACGCTCCACCGTGGACTGGGATTTTCCCACTACCGTCCTCGACGTGGTGACGATGGGGCTGTACGGGCAACTCGGCTGGTTCCGGCGCCCGGGCCGGGCGGAACGCGGCCGCGCGATGGCGGCGCTCGACCGGGTCGCCATGGCCGATTACGCCAGCCGCCAGATCAGCCAGCTGTCGGGCGGCCAGCAGCAACGCGTCTTCATCGCCCGCGCCCTGGTGCAAGAGGCCGACATCTACTTCCTGGATGAACCGATGGCCGGCGTCGACGCCACGACCGAGGCTGCGATCGTCGGCGTCCTGAAGGCGCTGCGGGATGAGGGGCGCACCGTCGTCGTCGTCCACCACGACCTGACCACGGTGCGGCGCTATTTCGACTGGCTCGCGATGCTGAACGTCCGCGTCATCGCCCAGGGGCCGGTGTCCGAGGTCTACACCCCCGAAAACCTGCGCACGACCTACGGCGGGCAGGTGGCGCTTCTGGCCGAAGGGGGCGCGATCTGATGCTTCTGGCCGACCACACGGTGCAGACGGTGATCCTGGGTGCGGTGCTGCTGGGCGTCGTGTCGGGCGTGCTGGGCTGTTTCGCGGTGCTGCGCCAGCAAAGCCTGATGGGCGACGTTCTTAGCCACGCGGCGCTGCCGGGCATCTGCCTGGGCTTTCTGGTGGCGGGCACGCGCGACTACGGCAGCCTGATGGCGGGCGCGTTTCTGGCCGGCGCGGCGGCGGCGGGTTGCGTCACGGTGCTGGCGCGGATGGGCCGGCTGAAGATGGACGCGGCGCTGGGCATCGTGCTGGGCGTGTTCTTTGCCGCCGGCATCGTGCTGCTGACGCGCATCCAGGCCGGTGCCGGGTCGGGGCAGGCGGGCCTGTCGGCCTTCCTGTTCGGGCAGGCGGCGGCGGTGTTGCGCAGCGATCTGTGGGTGATGGCGGGCGTGGCCGCCGTGGCGCTGACCCTGATCGCCGCCTTCTGGAAGGAGTTCAAGCTGGTCACCTTCGATCCCGCCTTTGCCCGGGCCGAGGGGTTGCCGGTGCTTGTGCTTGAGGGGGCGCTGACGGTGATGATCGCGCTGGCCATCGTCGTCGGGCTGCAGATGGTCGGCGTGGTCCTGATGACCGCGATGGTGATCGCGCCCGCGGCGGCCGCGCGGCAATGGGTGGACAGGCTCGGCCCGATGATCTGGCTGTCAGCGGCCTTCGGCACCGTCGCGGGGGTGACTGGGGCGCTGATCAGCGCCCAGGCGCGGGGGCTGGCCACCGGGCCGCTGATCGTTCTTGTGGCGTCGGCGATCACGCTCGGCTCGATCCTGCTGGCGCCGGGGCGGGGGGTGGTCTGGCAGGGGCTGGCGGCCCGGCGTGCGGCGCGCGGGCTGCACACCCAGCAGGTGCTGGTCACGATGTTTCGCCTGGCCCAAGGGCACGGCGACCCCGCCTTTCGCAGCGCCGAGGGGCTGGTCGATGCCTATCACGGCGCGCCCTCCGCCCGCACTATGGACCAGCTGCGCGACCGAGGGCTGGTGCGCCAGACGACGCAGGCCCCCGATCCCGCCCGCCACTGGGAACTGACCGACGCCGGCCGCACCGCCGCGCGCGAGGAACTGGACCGCCGCGATGCTTGAGGCGCTGGCCGCATCGATCCCCGCACAGATCATCGCCACCGGCGCGCTGGTCGGCGTGGCGGCCGCGACGCTGGGGCTTTTCCTGGTGCTGCGCGGGGCGGCAATGCTGACCCATGCGATCAGCCATTCCATCGTGCTGGGCATCGTGCTGACCTGGCTGGTGACGGGCCAGACCTCGGGTCCGCTGCTGGTGATCGGGGCGGCGCTGGGCGGGCTTTTGTCGGTCGTGCTGACCGACATGCTGGCCCGCACGGGTCTTGTCCGGATGGACGCGGCCATCGGCCTCGTCTTCCCGGCCCTCTTTGCGGCGGGCGTCCTGCTGATCGGCATCTACGGCCGGCAGGTGCATATCGACCAGCACGCCGTGCTGTTGGGCGAGATCGGCTTCGTCTGGCTCGATACGGTGCAGGTCGCGGGCCAGCCGCTGCCGCGCGCTCTGGTCTCGGTGGGGGTGCTGGCTGCGATCAACGGCGCCTTCGTGGCGCTGTTCTGGAAGGAACTGAAACTCGCCACCTTCGATCCGGCGCTTGCCCGCGCGCTGGGATTCGCACCCGGCGCGCTGGGCCTCGCGCTTCTTGCCCTGACCAGCGCAACCTCCGTCGCCTCGTTCGACGCGGTGGGCGCGGTGCTGTTCATTGCCTTCGTGATCGTGCCGCCTGCGGCCGCCCTTCTGCTGACTGACCGGTTGGGCCGGGCGCTGGCGCTGGCGATCGGGATCGCGCTGGCCTCGGCGGGCTTGGGCTATCCGCTGGCGGTATGGTGGGACGCCTCCATCGGCGGGGCGATGGCGGTGATGACCGGGGTCTTCCTGCTTGCGGCGGGGATCGCCGGGCCGCGCTACGGGCTAGTGGCCGCGCTGCTGCGCCGCCGCACCCAGGCATGGGACGCGGACTGCCGCTCGCTCGCGGCGCATCTCTACAACCACGAATCCGGGCCAGAGGCAGCCGAGGAGAATACCCTCCGCGCGCTGACTGCCCACCTCGGCTGGACCGAGGCGCAGGTGCGCCGCGTGATCCTGCAGAGCCTCGATCGCGGCTTCGTCGTCCGCCATGGCGACCTTCTGCACCTGACGCCCAAGGGCCGTGCCGTCGCCGAGGAAATCTTTGCCCCGTGGCGCCGCGGGCAGGCGGCCTGAGCCCGAAAATCGACCGACCAGCCCTGAGTGGTTCTTGACGCGGCCCGGCGGGATGCATATTACCCCTACACCGGTGGCCCAAGGGCCGCATGGCGATGCGCGGTTGTAGCTCAGTCGGTTAGAGTACCGGCCTGTCACGCCGGGGGTCGCGGGTTCGAGCCCCGTCAACCGCGCCATCACCACTCCTTCATCATCCGGTGTTCAGGCGGTGTTGCGGAAACATCGCTCGGTGCTCCATCTGGCCCCCCAATCACACCGGCCAGCACAGACGCGATTCAGGTCTTTGACACCTTCATCCGGCTGTGCAAAGCGGGACTGGCACGCCATCGCGCCAAGCCGACCGCCGCCGCGCGGCAGGGCACGGGCAACCGTCAGCGGAAGGGGCCGCCATGCACCTGAATGACCTGCCGGACTGGCGCTACCTGCTGCGCGAACTTTACGAACTCTACCGCTTCCTGCCCTCGGGCGGCAGCCTGCCGATCCGTGCCCACCAGCGCGAGGTCCGCGAAGAGATCAACAAGCTGCTGAAGGCCAACGCGCCGATCCAGCCCGGCGACGCCGCGCAGAAGCCGGTGACCGCACACCTGCGGCGCGCGCTGGATCAGGGGCTGGCGACCCCCAACGCCTCGATGATCCGCGCGCTCGACGCGGTCTGCGGCGCGCTCAGCTGGCAATACGGCTATGACAAGATGCCCCGCGGGCTGGAGCGCAGCTTTGCCTTCAGCGAGATCGCCGGCCCCGCCGGTCCGGTTGTCAGCCAGAATGTAATCCTCGGCCTCGTGCTATTCGCACCCGGCTGCACCTATCCAGCCCATGCCCATGACGGGATCACCGAAAGCTACGTCACCCTGTCGGGCGCGGTGTCCGAGAACAATCAGGGCGTCTACGCGCCCGGCTCGCTGATCTTCAACCCGCCCGGCCACCGGCATCGGATCACCGTCTCAGACCGCGAGCCGTCGCTGTTGTTCTACGCCTGGACCGGCGCCCCGGACCGGCTGGCCAACCAGAAGATGGCCTTCACGCGGGCATAGCGGTCGTGATGGCACATCGCCGTAGCCGTCCCGGGCCAGGGACGTTTCTTGCGGTCCCGTGGCGCGATACCTGCGGCAGCGAATCTGCGAGACGGCGGTGCTCTCCATCCAGTTTCAACACGTGGGCAGGCCCGTGCGTCGTGCAGCCTCTTTGTCTGGGCAGCTTCGCTGCGCTATCCGCCGATTTCGGATTGACGGCGTGCGCAGCCTGCCCTAGTGACGCCCCCACGCGCGGTTGTAGCTCAGTCGGTTAGAGTACCGGCCTGTCACGCCGGGGGTCGCGGGTTCGAGTCCCGTCAACCGCGCCATTTCGCCTTCAACACTGCCCGGCGCGTTGCGTCCCAGCGGGCGGAGCCCCGCGAAATTGGTTTCGCCACGGTTAACAAAAGATCCGTTATCTATAGAAATCAATGAGTTGAAAAAGTGTCCACGCGTGGACACGCGCCCGATCAGCCCCGCGCCAACCCCGCTGCCTCGGCCGCAAGCCGGGTGATCCCGGCCCAGTCCCCGGCTTCCATTAGCCCCTTCGGCGCCACCCAACTGCCCCCCACGCAGAGCACATTGGGCAGGCCCAGATAGTCCGGCGCATTCTTCAGCCCGATGCCCCCGGTGGGGCAAAAGCGGACCTGTGGGATCGGCGCCCCCAGCGATTTCAGCGCCGGTGCCCCGCCCACCGCTTCGGCAGGAAAGAACTTCTGCACCGTGTAGCCCCGCTCCAGCAGCGCCATCACTTCGGAAGCCGTGACCGCGCCGGGCAGGGTCGGCAGCCCTTCCTCCTCGCAGGCGTCCAGCAGCTGGGGGGTAGAGCCCGGCGAAACACCGAACCGCGCCCCCGCCGCCTTCGCCGCCCTGACGTCGGCCGGCGATAACAGGGTGCCCGCACCCACAGTCCCGCCCGGCACCTCGGCCATCGCCCGGATCGCTTCCAGCGCGACGGGGGTGCGCAGCGTCACTTCCAGCGCGGGCAGACCGCCCGCCACCAGCGCCTCGGCCAGCGGCCGGGCATGGGCGATATCGTCGATCACCAACACCGGGATCACCGGGGCCAGCCGGCACATCTCCAACGCGCGGGCCGAGGCTTCCTGTGGGGTCATGGCTTTACCTCTCAGACAACGACGCCGGCACCGGCGGTCGATGGGCCGACAGTACGGCGGAACGCCTCGAACATCTCGCGTCCGATGCCGAAGCGGTTGGCGGACAGATCGGGCACTACCGGGTCGCGGTCCAGCGCGCCGGGCGTCACCACCTCCAGTGTGCCCGCCACCGCATCCAGCCGCACCACATCGCCGTCGCGCAACCGCGCCAGCGGTCCGCCCTCGGCAGCCTCGGGGCTGACATGGATCGCGGCGGGCACCTTGCCGCTGGCCCCCGACATCCGCCCGTCGGTGACCAGCGCCACCTTCAGGCCGCGGTCCTGCAGGACCGACAGGGTGGGGGTGAGCGAGTGCAACTCCGGCATCCCGTTCGCCCGCGGCCCCTGGAAGCGGACGATGACGATGGTATCCCCGGTGAATTCGCCGCGGTGGAAGGCGCTCTTGACGTCGCGCTGATCGTGGAAGATCCGCACCGGCGCCTCGATCACATGCCGCTCGGGTGCGACGGCAGAAACCTTGATGACCCCGCGTCCCAGATTGCCCGACAGGTGTTTCAGCCCGCCAATCGGCTGGAACGGATCGCGCGCCGGGCGCAGGATGCGATCGTTCTGGGTGGCGCCGGCCCCCGGCTGCCAAGTCAGTTCGCCGTCAATCAGCTTCGGCTCCTGCGTGTAACGCGACAGCCCGTCGCCCGCGACGGTCTTGGTGTCGGGATGCAGAAGGCCCGCATCAAGCAATTCGCCGATCATGTAGCCAAGCCCGCCCGCGGCGTGAAAATGGTTCACATCCGCCAGGCCGTTCGGGTAGACCTTGGCCATCAGCGGCACGGCGTCCGAGATCTCGGCGAAGTCCTCCAACTCGAGCAGCACGCCTGCAGCCCGCGCCATCGCCGGCAGGTGAAGGACAAGGTTGGTGGACCCGCCCGTCGCCATCAGCCCGACGATTCCGTTCACGTAGGCGCGTTCATCAAGGATCTCCGACACCGGGCGATAATCGTTCCCCAGCGCCGTGATTTCCAGCGCGCGCTGGGCACCGGCAACCGTCAGCGCCTCGCGCAATGGCGTGCCGGGGTTCACGAAGCTTGCGCCGGGCAGGTGCAGGCCCATGAACTCCATCAGCATCTGGTTCGTGTTCGCTGTGCCGTAGAAGGTGCAGGTGCCGGGGCCGTGGTAGCTGGCCATCTCGGCCGCCATCAGCGCATCGCGGCCGACCTCTCCTGTGGCGAATTGCTGGCGAACCCTCGATTTCTCGTCATTCGGCAGGCCCGAGGTCATTGGCCCCGCCGGCAGGAACACCGCCGGCACATGCCCGAAGGTCGCCGCCGCGATGATCAGGCCGGGGACGATCTTGTCGCAGACGCCGAGGTAGACCGCGGCATCGAAGCAGTTGTGGCTCATCGCGACCCCGGCGGCCAGGGCGATGACATCGCGCGAGAACAGCGACAGTTCCATCCCCGGCTGGCCTTGGGTCACCCCGTCGCACATCGCCGGCACCCCGCCTGCGACCTGCGCGGTGGCGCCGACCTTGCGTGCGGCCTCACGGATCCGCGTCGGGAACGTCTCGAACGGCTGGTGTGCGGACAGCATGTCGTTGTAGGCCGTAATTATCCCGAGGTTCGGCGCGCGTGCGGCGGCGAGCGCATCCTTGTCCAGGCCCATCGCAGCATAGGCATGGGCCTGGTTGCCGCAGGACAGATGCGCACGAACCGGCCCAGCCTCTGCCGCTTGTGCCATCCGGTCAAGATAGTCGCGTCGGCTCTGCTGGGACCGATCACGTATGCGGTCGGTGATGCGGGCAATTGTGCTGTCGATCGGCATCATGTCTGCCTTTCTTCCGGAACATTGCAAACTTGGGACTGTATAGGTCGTTAGCGCTAACGGATCAATCGGTATCGCCATGGCTTGCACGGAGTGCATGGCGGGACTGCCAAGCTGTCGGTGGTGGCGACGATACTGCTGACTTACCTACCAGTCCGACCGGGGAACATCCCCAAGCCTCAAGGAAGACGGATATGAAGACCCAAATGACCACCGACGTCGAGCAGCGTATCGGCGGCACGTTCACCTCTTACGATCAGGTTGCGATCGAGCATCAGGCCCGCCAAATGCGCGACAAGTTCGTGGCCGACGCGCTGCGCCGTGGTGCCCGTTGGCTTGTCGGCCGCGGTCGCGCCGTTGGAAACGCTGCGCCGGACGCGACGCGCACCGCCTGACCCCTTCCGGCGGGACGGCGCACGCGGTAGAGGGGGGCATGGAAAATGCCCCGGATACCGAGCCGTCCCGCCCCACCGTTCGCCTGCGTCCCAAGGCGCGGGCGCAGGCCATTCGCCACGGGTTTCCGTGGATATATGCCGACGAATTGGTGACCGACCGCCGCACGCGGGCGCTGACACCCGGTAGCCTCGCGCTGCTTGAGGATGACGCGCGGCAGCCGATGGGGCTGGTGACCGTCAACCACAATTCCAAGATCATCGCCCGGATGCTGGACCGGGACGGCTCTGCCACCGTCGATGTCCGCTGGTTCGCCCGTCGGATCGCGATCGCGCTTGCCCTGCGCGAAAAGCTGTTCGATGCGCCGTTCTACCGCCTGGTCCATGCAGAGGCCGATGGTTTGCCCGGCATCGTCATCGACCGCTTCGGCGATCTGGCGGTCGTGCAGCCGAACGCGGCCTGGGCGGAGGTGCTTATCGAGCTCCTGGTCGAGGCACTTGTCGAAGTGACCGGCGTCTCGCGGGTCGTGAAGAACGGGCAGGGCCGGTCGCGCGCACTGGAGGGCCTGGCAGAGGAAACCGTCGTGCTGCGCGGTTCGGTCGCTGCGCCGGTTCCGGTGCCGATGAACGAGGCCACCTACATGGCCGACGTGCTGGGCGGCCAGAAAACCGGATTGTTCTATGATCAGCGCCCGAACCATGCCTTCGCGGCCCGGCTCGTGCGCGGCGGGTCGGTGCTGGATGTGTTCTCCCATGTGGGCGGTTTCGCGTTGGCGGCGCTGGCGGCGGGCGCGACCGAGGCGCTGGCGGTCGACGGCTCTGCCCTGGCGCTCGCACTGGGCGAAGCGGGCGCGCAGGCATCGGGCTTCAGCGACCGGTTCACGACGCGTCAAGGCGATGCCTTTGCGACGATGGAGGCGCTTGCGGCTGACGGCAGGCGCTTCGATACGGTGATCTGTGATCCGCCGGCCTTTGCGCCGGCGAAGCCGGCGCTGCAGGCGGGCTTGCGTGCTTATGAGAGAGTGGCGCGGCTCGCCGCACCACTTGTGTCACCGGGTGGCTATCTGGTGCTTTGTTCCTGTTCGCACGCGGCCGATCTGGCCGCCTTCCGCACCGCGAGCGCGCGCGGGATTGGCAGGGCAGGGCGCGCGGCGCAAATCCTTCACACCGGTTTCGCCGGGCCCGATCATCCCAGCCTGCCGCAACTGGGCGAGACCGCCTATCTCAAGGCGCTGTTCTTCCGGCTGGACGGGTGAGGGCGCTGCTCGACGCCTGCGTGCTCGTTCCGCCGGTTCTGCGCGAGGTTCTGTTCGCGGTGGCGGGGCAGGGGCTGTTCACCCCGCTCTGGTCGCCACGGATCGCCGAGGAATGGGTGCGCGCCGCAGGCCGGACCGAGGGGGCGGCGTCCGAGACGATCGCGCGGGGCGAGGCCGCGCGGCTGGCGGCGGGTTGGCCCGGGTCGGTCGTGGCGCATCACCCGGATGACGAGGCTGCGCTGTGGTTGCCCGACGCGGCCGACAAGCATGTGCTTGCCGCCGCAGTCGCCGGTGCCGCCGAGCTGATCGTCACCTTCAATCTGCGTGATTTTCCGCGTCGTGCGCTGGAGCCGCATGGACTGCGGGCGCAACATCCAGATGCCTTTCTGATGGATCTCTGGCTGGACAACGCCGATCTGGTGGCGGCTGCGGCTGCATCCGTGAGGCAAGAGGCCGAGCGGTTGTCCGCCCGGCCCCAGGATCTGCGTGCGCTTCTGAAACGCGCGGGCCTGCCCCGGCTGGGAAAGGCCCTTGGGCGCTGATTACTGCAGCAGTTCGGTCCAGATCTGCGTGTAGATCTCTGTCACCTCGGGCGGGCATGCGACGCTGAAGCGGCCGGCCCCCACCAGGTCTTCGGGTACCACGATCTCGGGCGCGGTGCGCATATCTTCGTCCAGGAACTCTTCATACCCGACGACGCCGCTCGCGTAGCGCGAGAAATTCGAGATCATCGCAGCATTCTCGGGCTCCAGCAGGAAGTTCACGAACTTCATCGCCCCTTCGGTGTTTTGCGCATCCGCCAGAACCATGACATTGTCCATCCAGACGCCGAACCCTTCCTGCGGGTAGCCGTAGACCAGGTCGCCGTTCTGCAGCCGGGCGCGCAACGCACTGCCGTTCCAGTAGACGCCGGCCGAGATGTCGTTGGCGACGTAGGCATCAATGTTGCCGTAATCCATCGCGATCCAGTGCTCGCGCGCCTCCATCAGCTTGTCGCGCACCTGACGCAGCACATCCATGTCGTCGGTGCAGGCCTCGCCGCCCATGTAGCGGATCGCCATCGTCATGATGTCGTTCATCTCGGGCACGACGTTGATCTTGCCGCGCAATTCTTCCGGCGGATCGAAGATCACGGCGGCCGTGTGGGGATTGCCGTCATAGACCGAGGTATTCACGATCAGCCCGGTGGTGCCCCAGAAATAGGGGATCGAGTAGTCGCGGCCGGGGTCGAAGTCCACGTCGATCCATTGTGGGTCGATGTTGTCGATGTTGGTCACGATCTCGCGGTCAAGCGGCTGCACCAGCCCCTCTTCGATCCAGACCTGAACATAGTTGTTCGACGGCACCACCAGGTCGAAGCCGTGACCGCCCTGACGGATGCGCGACAGCGCCGTATCGTTGCTGTCATAGTCGGTGACATTGACGCGGATACCGGTCTCGGCCTCGAACTTTTCAAGCAGTTCGGGAGGGGTGACATTGCCCCAGTTGTAGAAATTGATTACTTCCTGCGCCTGCACACCGGCGGTGGTGGTCATCAGGAGCGCCGCGGCGACGCCGAGGGTTCTGGTGGCATGTTTCATGTGGGGTCTCCCTGTTGTTTTGGACTGGATGACTTCACCCGCGCCTGCGGGTCAGGATGAAGAACGCGGTGACCACAACCAAGGACAGAAGCAGGAAAAGCGTGGCGATGGCATTCATTTCGGGCGTAACATTGCGACGGAGCTGCCCCAGCATGTAGGTGGGCAGGGTATCCTGGCCGGCGGACTTCACGAATTCGGTGATCACCACGGCGTCGAGAGAGATCACGAAGCCCAGCATGAACCCCGCCAGAATGCCGGGCACCAGCAGCGGCAGGGTCACATGGCGAAATGTCTGCACCCGGTTTGCGTATAGATCCTCGGCCGCGCGTTCCAAGGTCAGGTCCATCGTTTCCAGCCGCGCCCGGATCGGCAGATACGCGAAGGGGATGCAAAAGGCAGTGTGGGCGGCAATCAGGTAGCCCATCCCCTGATAGCCCGTCTGGACCTTGATCATGGCAAAGAAGATCAGCAGCGCAATGCCGGTCACGATCTCGGGCACCATGAGCGGCTGGTTGATTAGCGCGTAGATCAGCGTCTGGCCGCGGAACCGCCCGGTCCGGGTAGTGGCCAGCGCCGCCATGGCGGCCAGAACTGTGGCGATGCCCGAGGCTGTTATGGCCAACCAGAGCGATCGGAGCGAGACCTCGCGCACCTGCCGGTTCTGGAACGCCGCCTCGTACCAGCGCAGCGAGAACCCGTCCCATTGAAACATCGACGATCCTGCGTTGAACGAGAACACCACGAGGGTCAGGATTGGAAGGTAGAGCATCACGAAGGCCAGGATCGCGATGCTGCCGAAGCCGGGAAGCCGGGTGATCGAGAAGCTGCGCTCAACCATGGCGCGCCTCCTGCCGGCTGGTCACGCGGATGTAGAACATCAGTGCGACGACGACGATCACCAGAAGGGTCAAGGCCAGCGCCGCACCGAGTGGCCAGTTCCGGCCCTGTCCGAACTGCAGCTCGATCAGGTTGCCCAGCATCATGTTGCGACCGCCCCCCAGTACCCGCGGTGTCACATAGGCGCCGATCGCCGGGATGAAGACCAGGATCGATCCGGCGATGACGCCCGGCCGCACCAGCGGCAGGATGATGTGCCACATCACCCGCCAGCGGCTGGCATACAGGTCGTAGCCCGCCTCGATCAGCCGCCGATCCAGCTTTTCCATCGCCGCGTAAAGCGGAAGCACCATGAACGGCAGGAAGACGTAGGCCATGCCCACCAGGATTGCGAAGTCGGTGTAGAGCATCTGGATCGGAGCGGAGATCACGCCGGTGTTGAGCAGGATCGTGTTGATCAGTCCCTGATTGCGGATGACCTCTTGGATCGCGAAGGTCCGGATCAGCAGGTTGGTCCAGAACGGAATGGTGACAAGAAACAGCAGGATCTCGCGCCGGCCCGGAGGCTGCATGGCGATGAACCAGGCTGTCGGAAAGCCCAGAACCGCACAGATCAACGTGGTTTGAAGCGACAGGCTGATGGATCGCCAGAAGATGGCCGCGTGCGCCTGGTTGAGCTGCACGCTTTCGGGGTCGAAAATGTCACGCGCGAAGAAGACCCGGAACCAGCCCTCGGTCGAGAACTGCCAGACCACGTCACCGAAGTTGCCGGGCGTCAGGAAGGAATAGAGCAGCACGATAAGCAGCGGGCCGGAGGCCGCGAAGACCAGGACGAACAGCGACGGTGCCAGTAGCAGCCACCGGCGGCGCGCAGCGCGACGCGTGGCCTGCGCCGTGTGGTCGGTTGGCCTTGCCTCCGGCATCACGAGCGTCATGACCGCAGCACCTGTGTTCCGCCGCGCGCTACCGCGATGGTGACGCGTGCACCGGGCCCGGGCGTCGCGGGCAGGTCGGCGGCATTCTGACGCCGCAGCGTGAAGGTTTCGCCGCTGTCGAGTGTGACCGTGATGTGGGTGTCGGTGCCGAAGAAGACACTCTCCTCCACCCGCCCGTGCAGGGCGCCGTCCTCTGCCAATCGGGCATGCTCCGGCCGTATGACGATGGTGACCGTGTCGCCCATGCGCGGTGACATGCCGCGAGGCACGCCGGCCTCGACCTCGGCACCCGAGGGCAGGCGTACCCGGCATCGGTTCTCGACCGCCTCGGTCACCACGGCGGTCAGGAAGTTCGTATCACCGATGAAATCGGCCACGAAGCGTTCGGCAGGCTGGTCGTAGATTTCGCGCGGACTGCCGATCTGCAGGATACGGCCTGCGTTCATCACCGCGATGCGGTCCGACATCGTGAGCGCCTCTTCCTGGTCATGGGTGACGAAGACAAAGGTGATGCCGGTTTCGGTCTGCAGGCGCTTCAGTTCGCTCTGCATTTCCTTGCGCAGCTTCAGATCCAGCGCCGACAGCGGTTCGTCCAGCAGTAAGACGCGCGGCCGGGGCGCGAGCGCGCGAGCCAGCGCAACCCTCTGCTGCTGGCCGCCAGAGATTTCGCTGGGCCGCCGGTCGGCAAGCTGTTCCATCCGGACAAGCGTAAGCATCTCGGCCACGGTCGCCTTCACCTCGGTGCGTGGCTTGCCCAGCATCCGCAGTCCGAAGCCGATATTGTCGGCCACGGACATGTGCGGAAACAGCGCGTAGTTCTGGAAGACGGTGTTCACCGACCGCTGGTTCGGCCCCAGCCCGCCCATGTCGCGCCCGTCGATCCGGAGCGTTCCGCGGGTCGGGTGTTCGAAACCGGCGATCATGCGCAGAAGCGTCGTCTTGCCGCAGCCCGAGGGACCGAGCAGGGTGAAAAACTCGCCACGGCGGATCGTTAGCGAGATGTTCTTGAGCGCCTCGAAGGCATCTACGCCCGTGCCGAAGGTCTTCGAGAGGCCCTCTATCTCGATCTCGGCCTGCGGGGTGGCTGTTACGGTGTCCTTCACGTCGGCTCCGTCCATGCGCCAAGTACGTCGCCACGTCGCGCCGCGGCGGCCATCGCGAGGAGTATGGCCCGATCCGGCCAAGGGGTGCAAACCAAAAGCCCGACGAAGGGGGCGCGCAGGTTCATGGCCCATGTGGCTTGTGGCAAGGCGGCCGTCCCGATATCTGAATGTCATCAATTTAGAGAGATGCGTGACCACATGCCCCCTTTCCCCGCTCCACAACCGAGGCCTCGCCTGTGGCGCCGCACGCCGCCGGCGATCTTTCCGCCGATCATGGGCCTCTTCGGCCTTGGCCTCGCCTGGCGAGAGGGGGCGATCGCCTTTGGTCTGCCGGCCGGAGTGGCCGAGGCGATCCTGGGTGCGGTGACGCTGGTGTTTCTTTTCGCGCTGGTCGCCTATCTGGCCAAGGTCGCGCGCCGCCCAGGGGTGGTGGCCGAGGATCTGCGGGTGCTGCCCGGTCGCGCCGGCCTTGCGGCCATGTCGCTCTCGCTGATGCTTCTGGCGGCGACGCTGGTGCCCTACAGCGCGACGGTCGGGGCGGTGGTCGCGATCGGCGCGTTTGTCCTTCACCTCGTTCTGGCGATGCTTGCGTTGCGCGCGATCCTGAGCGGCCCGCCAGAAGCGCGCATCGTCACACCGGTGTGGAACCTTTTGTTCGTGGGTTTCATCATCGGCCCTCTGCCGGGGCTGCAACTTGGGTTGACCGGGGTTTCCACCGTCATTCTCTATGCGATGATCCCGGTGGCGGTCAGTGTCTGGGCCGTCAGCCTCTGGCAACTGGCGACTCGGATTCCGCCCGCCCCGTTGCGGCCGCTTTTGGCCATCCACCTGGCCCCGGCCAGCCTGTTTGCAACGGTCGCTGGACGGCTTGGGATGGAGGGCCTCGCTCTTGCTTTCGTCGTGCTGGGTGGGCTGATTTTCTTGGCGCTCATCGGCGCGGCGCGATGGCTGACAGAGGCCGGATTCTCGCCCCTTTGGGGGGCGTTCACCTTTCCGCTGGCGGCCTATGCGACGGCACTTCTTGTGACTGTGGGAAACATGGATGGCGGGCGCATTGTTGGGGGTCTGGTGTTGATCGCGGCGACGCTGATCGTTCCACCTATCGCAGTCAAGGTGATGCAGGCCTGGGCAAAGGGTGGGCTTGCGGCCAAGACCAATGCCGCACAAGCATGATGGCCCCTTTCCATTTTCCGGCATGCGTGAAATAGCACCCTGCCAACCGAAGCCGTGGACGGAGAGAGCCGATGGAGATTCGCGAGGCGCTGACATTTGACGACGTGCTGCTGGTGCCGGCTGCGTCAAGCGTTCTTCCAGCGGATGCGGATACCACAACATGGGCAACGCGGTCGATCCGCTTGAACATCCCGCTGCTGTCCAGCGCCATGGACACGGTGACCGAGGCGCGCATGGCCATCGCCATGGCACAATCAGGTGGTATCGGGGTGATCCACCGCAATCTGGATATCGCGACGCAGGCGCGTGAGGTCAGCCGGGTAAAGCGCTTCGAATCCGGTATCGTCTATGCCCCGATCACCCTGACTCCGGATCAGACGCTTGCCGACGCGAAGGATCTGCAGGAACGTTACAGTGTCACCGGATTCCCGGTCGTGGACGAAACCGGTCGCGTCGTGGGCATCGTCACCAACCGTGACATGCGCTTTGCCAGCGATGATCGCACTCCGGTGCGGGCAATGATGACCTCGGACAATCTGGCGCTGTTGCGAGAGCCGGTGGACCGGGAGGAAGCGATCAGCCTGATGAAGGCGCGCCGGATCGAGAAGCTGCTGGTGACCGACGCCGAGGGGCGGCTGACAGGGCTTCTGACGCTGAAGGACACGGAAAAGGCGGTGCTGAACCCCAATGCCTGCAAGGACGAGCTGGGGCGGCTGCGCGTCGCCGCGGCATCAACCGTCGGTGATGCGGGATTCGAGCGCAGCAAAGCCCTGATCGACGCAGGCGTGGACATGGTGGTGATCGATACCGCGCACGGCCACAGCGAAGGCGTCGCGCGGGCAGTGGAGCGGATCAAGGCGCTGTCGAACGCGGTGCAGGTCGTCGCGGGAAACGTGGCCACGGGCGCGGCGACGCGCGCGCTGATCGACGCGGGTGCAGACGCGGTGAAGGTGGGCATCGGTCCGGGCTCGATCTGCACCACGCGGATCGTCGCGGGCGTCGGTGTGCCGCAACTGACCGCGATCATGGACGCAGCGGCTGCGGCCGGTGACATACCCATCATCGCGGACGGCGGCATCAAGTATTCCGGTGACTTCGCCAAGGCGATCGCGGCTGGCGCGTCCTGCGCGATGGTGGGTTCGATGATCGCCGGCACCGACGAAAGCCCAGGCGAGGTGATCCTGTATCAGGGCCGGTCGTTCAAGTCCTACCGCGGCATGGGCAGCCTGGGTGCGATGGCGCGCGGATCGGCCGATCGGTATTTCCAGAAGGACGCGGCCAGCGACAAGCTTGTGCCCGAAGGGATTGAGGGTCAGGTACCCTACAAGGGCTCGGCCGCCGCCGTGATCCATCAACTCACGGGTGGCCTGCGCGCAGCGATGGGTTACACCGGATGCCGCACGGTCGAGGAGATGCGATCGAACTGCACCTTCGTCCGCATCACCGGCGCCGGGTTCAAGGAAAGCCATGTGCACGACGTGCAGATAACTCGAGAGAGTCCGAACTACCGGGCGATGTGATAAACGGCACGCAAAGGGATCGACGCCGCAAGCATTGCCCTGATCCCGCTAGCAATCAGATAGCTAGCATCTCGGACAGGTAGGCCACGGCTTTGGCTGGCGTGGACAGCCTTGGATAGTCGGCCTCGGGGATCGGCAGATCGAAATGTTTGTGCAGGGCACTGACGAGGTTCAGGAAATCCATGGAATCCAGCCCCAAGTCATCCTGTAGATGATCGTCGTCGCTCAAGGTCTCGGGATCAAGGTCGGGGGCGACGGCGACCAGGTGGGCAATGAAGGTGGCGTGAATGTCGGCGGGGGTCATGGGATCTCGGGCTCCTGCAACAGGCGGTCGATCTCGGCCAGGAACAGCGCGCCGCGGCGCCCATCGCTGATCCGGTGATCGGCGGCAAGTGTGGCCGTCACGGCAAGGCGCGGTTCGACGACGCCCGCGCAAACCATGGGTCGCAACCTTGGCGCGCCGAAGCCCACCAGGGCCACCTGCGGCGGGTAGATCACCCCGAAAAGCGCATCCACCCCGGTCTCGCCCAGGCTTGAAACCGTGATCGTGCCCTGGGTGATTTCGCTCATCCGCAGGTGGCCGGCGCGGGTCCGGGCTACGATGTCGCGCATGGCCTGCATGATGGCATCCAGGTCCATGTCCTGCGTATCGAGAAGCGCCGGAGCGATCAGTCCACCGCCCCGCATCGCAACCGCCAGGCCGCAATGGACGCTGGTAGAGGGGGAATAGGGATCGGTCTCGAACCGGCCGTTCAGCTCTGGCACTTTTGTAAGCGCCCGCACCGTAGCGCGGACCAGCAGCGCGCCCATCAGCAGCCGCTGGTCGGGCGTGCGGTCCGCATTTCGCGCGGTCAGCCAGTCCTGCGCGGCCCGAAGGTCGATCTCGTGACTCAGGTAGTAGTGCGGGATCTCGCGCTTGGCGCGCGACATGGCGGCAGCGATGGCCCGGCGCATTTCGGCCATGTCGAGCCCCGGCTTGCGCTTCGGACGCTGGTCCGCGGCGGGTTCATCAGCGGGCAAGGGCCGGGCCGACGCTTGGCGGTCGACATCCGCGAGAAGAACCGCGCCGCCTGGGCCCGACCCCGCGACCTCGCGCAGCGCGATCCCGAGTTCGATCGCGCGCGCCCGGGCCGCAGGCGATGCAAGGGCGGGCTCGGCAGTGGAGGCCGATCCGGCCGGTGACAGGGGTGATGCGGGCGACGGAGCGGAGGACGGCGGGGGCGTGGGCGTTTTGGCAGCCTGCTGAATCTCCTGACGGGGTTCGGCGCTGGCCGCCGGAGTTTCCGCTGCTGCCTCTGGTTCCGGACCGACCCGCGCCAGCGGCGCGCCGACCGGGAGTTTCTGTCCGGGTTGAGCAAGCAGTTCGCGGATCTCGCCAGATTCGAAAATCTCGATCTCGATCGCACCTTTCTGGGTTTCCACCACCGCCACGACGTCGCCGCGCGCAACGCTGTCGCCGGGCCTGACCAGCCATTCGACCAGCGTGCCGTCCTCCATGTCGGCGCCCAGCGAGGGCATGGTGAAGGTGCTCATGACGCAATCCCCGGCAACGCCTTTACCGCCGCCACGATGTCGGCAACCTGGGGCAGGGCGGCTGTTTCCAGATGTTTCGGATAGGGAACCGGCACCTCGGCCGAGCACACGCGGGCGACGGGCGCATCCAGATGCCAGAAGCAGGTCTCCTGCACCCGCGCCGCGATTTCGGCGGACAGCGATCCGGTGCGCCAGCCCTCATCCACGATCACCGCGCGGCGGGTGCGGCGCACGGACGCCTCGATCGTCGCATCGTCCAGCGGTCGAAGGGTGCGCAGGTCAACCACCTCTGCCTCGATCCCCTCCTTCGCCAGCGCCTCGGCGGCCTCAAGCGCCTTCCACAGCGAATAGGACCAGGAGAGCAGCGTGACATCGCGGCCCCTGCGGCGCACCACGGCGCGGTCGATATCCACTGCGCCGGCGTTCTCGGCAATCTGTCCCGACATATTGTAGAGCATGACGTGTTCGAGCACGATGACCGGGTCCGGTTCCTGCAATGCCGTCCAGAGCATCCCGCGCGCATCCTCAAGCGTCGCAGGTGCCACCAGCCGCAATCCGGGGATCTGGGCAAAGAACGCCTCCAGCGAGTGGGAATGCTGCGCGGCCAATTGGCGACCAGCGCCGGTGGCCATCCGGATCACCAGCGGCACGCCGAACTGCCCGCCCGACATGTGCCGGATCGTGGCGGCGGTGTTCAGGATCTGATCCAGCGCGAGAAGCGAGAAGTTGACCGTCATGATCTCGACAATCGGCCGCATGCCCGCGAGCGCTGCACCGATGCCTGCGCCAGTGAAGCCGGATTCCGCCAGCGGGGTGTCGCGGATACGCTCGGGGCCGAATTCCTTGAGCAGCCCCATCGACACCGCGTAGCAGCCGCCATAGGCGCCGATATCCTCACCCATCATGAACACCCGCTCATCCCGCAATAACGCATCGATGAGCGCCTGCCGGCAACACTCGCGATAGGTTGTCTCTACCATCTCTCCGGGCTGGGCCGTTTCGGGCGGCACGGGGCGGGTTTCGGCGACGGTGTGGCGTGTCAGATCCTCGACGGCTTCCCACGGGGCCTGTTCGCAGGCGGCGACCGCGTTCTTCAACTGCGCCTCGACCTCAGCCTCTATGGCGTCGATCTCCTCTTGGTGCATTAGTCCGTTGGACAGCAGCCAGGCTTGGAAACGAGCAATCGGGCTTTTCTTGCGCCATTCCGCGACCTCGGCCTTGTCGCGATACTTTTCTGAGTCGAACATCGAATGGGGGCGGGTGCGGTAAGTGCGACATTCGAGAAACTGCGGGCCGCCGCCCTCGCGAACAGCCTCGACCGCGCGTCGGGCCGCGGCCTCGACCGCGACAACGTCGTTACCATCGACGCTGTCGGCGGGCATTCCGTAACTGGCAGCCCGGGCGGTGAAATCGGTGTTGGCGTGCACCCGCGCCACGGCCGATCCCATGGCGTAAAGGTTGTTCTCCAGAACGAACAAAACCGGCAACTTCCAGAGCGCGGCAAGGTTCATGGCTTCGTGAAACTCGCCCTCGGCCAGCGCGCCGTCGCCGAACAGGCAGACCGTCACGCGGTCGTCGCCCTGCATGCTGTCGCCCAGCCCCAGCCCCACGGCCATGGGCAGCCCGCCGCCAACAATGGCGTTGCCGCCGTATAGGTTGATCTCGGCATCGAACAGATGCATCGATCCGCCGCGCCCGCCGGCACATCCGGTGGCCTTTCCGTACATCTCGGCCAGCGCCGACTCCATGCTCATGCCACGGGCCAGCGCGTGCCCATGCTCGCGGTAGGTGGAAACGATACGGTCACGCGGCTCCAGCGCTGCGGCAACCCCCACGGCCACTGCTTCCTCGCCGTCATAGAGATGCAGAAAGCCGCGGATCTTTTCCTGCGTGTAAAGCTCGTAGCACTTTTCTTCGAAGCGGCGGATGCGGATCATTCCGCGCAGCAAGTCGCGGGCATGGGCGTGGTCCAGTTTCACCTTGGTCATGTCGCGCTCCCCTCCAGCGTGGACAGATCGCCCTCGGGCAGCCCCAGCTCGCGAGCCCGCAGGAGCCGGCGCATGATCTTGCCCGACCGGGTGCGCGGCAGGGCGTCGCGAAAGACAATCTCGCGCGGGGCGACGGCGGGGCCCAGACGCTTGCGCGCATGGCCGCGCAGTTCCCGTTCCAGCGCCTCGCTGGCGTCATAGCCGGACTTGAGCGTGACAAAGGCCTTTACCACCTCTCCCGCGGTCTCGTCGGGGATGCCTATCACGGCGGCCTCGGCCACGGCCGGATGCTCGATCAGGGCGCTCTCCACCTCGAACGGGCCGATCAGATGGCCGGAGGATTTTATCAGATCATCCGCCCGCCCGACGAACCAGTAGTAGCCGTCCGCATCGCGCATCGCCAGATCGCCGGTCAGATACCAACCGGCCGCGAAGCACTTGGCGTAGCGGTCCGGCTGGCCCAGATAGGCCCGCATCATCGACGGCCAACCGGGCCGCAGTGCCAGTTCGCCGATCGTGCCGTCGGGCTGCTCCGTCACGATGTCACCGTCGCGGCTGACGATCCCGGCCTCGATCCCCGGCAGGGGCTTGCCCATGGCACCGGGCTTGATGTCCATCGCTGGCGTGTTGGCGATCATGATGCCCCCCGTTTCGGATTGCCACCAGTTGTCGTGAAAGGGCTTGCCGAACATTTTGGCCCCCCACAACACGCATTCGGCATTCAGTGGCTCGCCGACGCTGGCAAGAAACCTGAGCGCCGAGAAGTCCCGTCCTGCCGCCGCGCTATCGCCCGCGCGCATCATCATACGGATCGCTGTGGGGGCCGTGTACCAGACCTGCACCCGCTCCCGTTCCAGGATCGTGTACCAGCGGTCCAGGTCGAATTCGGCCTCATCCACCACCATCGTCACCCGGTTGCAGAGGGGCGAGATGATGCCGTAGCTCATCCCCGTCACCCAGCCCGGATCGGCCGTGCACCAGTAGGTGTCTCCGAGACGAAGAGCCAGCGCCAGCCGCCCGGTTTCGGCATGTGCGACGACCGCTTCGTGAACATGGACGACCCCCTTGGGCAGGCCCGTGGTGCCCGATGTGAAATGCAGGAGCGCCATGTCCTCGGGCCCGGTGGGATGGGTGTCGTAGGTGTCGGGTACCGCCGCCATTGCAGGACCGAGCGCCACGCAACCCTCCGGTGCTGCATCCCCGATGATCAGCACCAGCTTCAGGCCGGGCATTTCTGCGCGCCAGTCGGCGACCTTGCGGCGGTACTGGGCTTCGGTCGTCACCAGAACGCTGGCCTTGCCGATTTCCATCCGCGCCCGGACCGGTTCTGGCCCGAAGGCTGCGAAGAGGGGGCTGACGACCACGCCTGCCTTCATCGCGCCCAAGGTCGCCGCGTAGAGTGCCGGCACCCGGCTGCAAAGCAGGAACAGTCGCTCACCCGGCCCGATGCCATGCGCACGCAGGACGTGGGCGAAACGTGCAGCCTCAGTGGCCAGATCGGCATAGGTCAGCACGCGCCGCTCACCCTCGCGCCCCAGCCAGATCATCGCGGGCTGTTCCCCATGGCCCGCCGCAAGATGACGATCCACGGCCTCGTGCGCGATGTTCAGCCCGCCGCCCGGCAGGCCCTCGAGCCTGGCTCGCGCGGCCTCCCACCCGGTCGGCAAGAAATCTGTGTCGGCCGAGGTAGCGGTCTTTGAAATGATCGCATGAGTCACGCTATCCTCCCCGATGGCAGATCGACTGATGCAACAATTCCCCTGGTCCACGCGGAACCCTACGACCGCTGACCCGCCGGCGTCACGCCATGATCTTCAATGGCCGACTCGGCCGTGTCGTTGATTCAGGTCATTCCGACGGCTGTGAAGGCAGACGAGAACCATTGAAAATAGCGACACTTGCCAAGTGCGCTCAGCATTTCCTGCCTGACGGCATGATCTTGCGCCGCAGCGCACTCTGGTCCTTGATCAATCTGGTCGCCTGCGGGATGCAAGGAAGACGGATGGGCAGATGGTGCTGCTTGCGCTCAGGATGGCGGATAAGCCTGAACGTCAACTCGACGATTGCACCGTTTGAACAACCAAGCTTTTCAAGACTTCCGCCTACGGCAGAAGCCTCGGCGGAAAATGACCAACCCCGCCAGCAGCAGCAGGAGAACGTCGGCGAGTCCCCTGCTCCAACATGATGAGGCCGGTCGATCACTCGACCAACTCGATCTCCAGTTCCACCGCCGCATACCAGTCGGCGACGGCGCGGATTTCTTCGTCCGTCATCTCCGCGGCGATCGGGGTCATGATCTCGTGCGTGCGTTTGCCCGTGCGAAAGGCCTTCAGTTGCGTGTCGATGTAGATGTTCGCCTCTCCGGCAAGGTTCGGGGCCTCGGGCAGAAGATGCAGACCGTCCGCGCCGTGACAGGCAACGCATTCGACCGGCGCGGCGTCGGCGTCTTCAGTGAGCGTCACGGACACGGAATGACCTGAATACCACGCCGCCAGATCGGCGATCTGCTGATCGGTAAGCATGCGCGCCACGATGGACATCATTTCGTGCTCCCGCGTGCCATCGCGAAATGCCCTGAGTTGTGCGGCAATGTAGCCTTCCGGTTCACCGCCGATATGCGGTGCGATCGGGATCTGGGCGTATCCATCCAGGCCGTGGCAGGTGCGGCACTGGCCGGCAAGCTGCCGGCCTGCCGCACGGTCGCCCGCGACGTCTGCGAAGCTGCTCCCGGCGAGGATGACCCCGCCGAGAGCGATGAGTGACAGCAGCCTCATTCGGCCGGCTGCGGATTGTAGGCGATGCGCCAGATCGCGCCGGCGAAGTCATCGCTGACCAGCATCGAACCGTCGGGCAGGAAGGCGATGTCCATCGGACGGCCACGGTATTCGCCGGTGTCCTCGTTCAGCCAGCCGTCGGCGAAGACCTCTGTCTCTGCCGCATTGCCCTCTTCGTCGAGGCGCGTGAACATCACCCGTGCACCGACCGGCGTCGTGCGGTTCCAAGAACCGTGCTGCGCCGAGAAGATGCCGCCGTGATACTCCTCGGGGAACGAGTTTCCGCGATAGAAGCTCATGCCGAGGTCTGCCGCATGCGCCTGCATCTCGACCTGCGGCTCGACAAACTCGACGCCCTCGGGGCGCTCGACTCCGCGAAACTCGGGAATCTCCACACGCGCGTTCGTCCAGGGGAAGCCGAAGTGCTGGCCCGCCTCGGTCTGCCGGTTCAACTCGCCCGGCGGGATGTCGTCGCCCATGCCGTCGACCTGGTTGTCGGTAAACCAAAGGTCACCGTTCGCCGGGTTGAAGTCATGGCCGACCGAGTTGCGGATCCCACGCGTATATACCTCGCGCCCGGTGCCGTCCGTGTTGATGCGGATGATGCCGCCGATGCCGAGTTCGTCGTAGAGCTCGAGCTTTTCGCGCGGCTGCACGTTGTGCGGCTGACCAAGCGAGATGTAGAGCTTGCCATCCGGCCCGACGCGGCAGACGCGGGCGGTGTGGTTGAAACTTTCCTCCTCCGGCGGAACCAGTTCACCCTGTGGCACGACCACACCGACGGCGGGGTCCGGCCCCTCGAAGAAGAATTCCGCTGCCGGGAACACCAGGACCCGATTGCGTTCGGCAATATAGAGGAAGCCGTCGCGCGAGAAGCAAGGGCCGTTGGGGATGTCGAAGGTTATCGACGGTGCGAAGTCCATCACCTGATCGGCAACCCGGTCGCGGTCGCGGTCGACGACCGACCAGACCTTGTCCTTGCGTGTGCCGACGAAGGTGACGGTGCCCTGCGGTGCGACAGCCATCGAGCGCGCATCGGGAACGATGGCATAGAGGCTGATCTCGAAGCCCTCGGGCACGTTGATGTGGGGCACGATCGCGCGGAGCGCTTCGGCACGCGCGCCTTCCTGGTCGATGGTGGTGAAGGTGGCGTCGGTCCGCTGCATGCTCTGCAGACGGTCCATGTTGTCCTGCGCCATCGCTGATCCGGCAGCGATGGTCGACGACATCAAGGTGGCAAGAAGAAGTGATCGTTTCATGGTTTCCTCCCGTTGGTGGTGATGTTGGAGGCGATTGCGCGCCCCCGGCGATATTTCTGGTAGGGCGACAGGTATCCCCGGCGCCTTTCCCCATTGATATGGTCGGCCTGCCGGACGGCAAGCGCAGCGGTCATTTGCGGCAAGTTTTCCGCAGTTACTGTGATGAAGCCTGGCGAAATTTGCCGTGATAGAAGCACCTTGATTTCAATCTGCATGCAGATTGGTATGGGCACCTAATTCTCTCCGCTTTCGTCCAAGGTCGTCATTGGTAAGTTTGGTGGACCAGTTTGTGCGTGGGTAGTAACCAGTTACTACAGAGTATCTTTATTCTGCAGCGAAGCGCGGCCGACGTCGCATCGCGGACTTGGTGAACGGTCCATCTGTGAGATCGAACGTCGCTTCAGCCAATTCTGCTCGCATCCTTACAAGACACGCGCACCGCAAGAGTGACGTGAAGTTCTCCACCTCGCCTCGCAGTTCCACAACCTCGGCATGCAATCGAGAGATGAAGGCCGGGGTTGTCAGCCCTTCCTCGCCCGCGATTTCGTCAAGAATTTCCCAGAACGACCGCTCCAGCCGGATGCTTGTGCTTTGCCCATTCAACCGCAGCCGGCGGGTGATCGGTTCGTAACTGTCGGTGGCCTGTCCAGCGAATATCTGGCACATTCTTCACCTCCTCCCATTCCCAGACCTGAATGATCGGTCCGAAGGCGCACAAATGGAAGCCCGAAATTTCAAGTGGTTCTTCATCGGCTGGTCGGGGCCCGCATCTGTTGTAGATGGTGCCGGCCAGGGCAGCTAGAGAAGAACGTCGAAGTAGAGCGGGGTCTGGGTGACCATGCCCTCGGTCTCGGGTGGGGCGTCTTCGTCGGATCGCAGCACGCATCCCTTGGTTTTGGTCTGCAGTTCCTTGACGAGCGAGTCCAGGGGAATGCGGGTCCAGCGCCGTCGCCGGGCGGTATCCTGATCGACCGGGATCATGGCGACCCGCAGGTCGGTCATTTGCATCAGGCCTTTTTCGCGAAGGGTTGCATTGTGGCTGCCGTGGTGGCCCACCTTGTAAAGGACGGTGCGTGCCAGAAGGTCCGGCCCCTTGCGCCCATCGGGCAGCGTCAGATCCTGCCACGACAGCCAGTTGCCGACCTGCGCATCGCCCGCAAAAAGAAGCACCTCTCCGTTGGCGAGTTCGATGGCCAGGACAAGGCTGGAGTTGTTCGTGTTCGCATCCAGCTTCAGGGCCAGTTCGGTCGCGCCCTCCAGCCACGCCATTTCGATGCGCCGCCACTCTTCGCCTGCTGCGTCCAGCCGCTCGCGGAAGAAGGGCATCGTCCGGGCGAGGGGCATGGGAATGCGCCAGCGCCGCACGAAGGGCACATCGGGATCGTCCGCGTTGAGGCATTTTGCCAGATCGGTCGGATCGACGCCATCGAGGGCGAAATGAAAGGTCTCGGGGTTGGTTGAGGACGGTTGCGAGCGGAGCAGCAGCTTTTCGTCGCGGGGCGGGCCGAGGACATGGACGCGCGCCCCCGTGTCGGCGAGATTCAGGGTGGCGCCAGGTTCCAGATAGCAAGGGCCCGCCTCCTTGGCCAACCCGCGCGCGGTTTTCATCGCCTCGCGCGTCGTGCGACCTGCTGCGCCAAAGAATGACAGGATCGCCGCCAGCGGTTCTGCCTCGGGCGCGCCGGCCAGTCCCAATTGCGCCTCGGCCAGCCCGAGCATTGTCAGGGCCTGATCGCGTGCCTTGTCCAGCTTCCGGGCCTGCGGGTCGTCGGGGTTTTCCGCCCAACTCATCCAGACCGCACCGAATTCGATCTTCTCGAATGCGTCGGTCGCCTGCAGAAACCCCGAAACGTGATCCCAGTGTTCGTGGGTGACCGCCAGAACGTCGACCTTGCCCCCGGTGGCGCGCGCGATGTCGTCTACACACTCCGTCATCCTGGTTTCGGCGTTCGGGGTCCCCAGCAAGATGCCGCAGTCGATCATGAGATGCGCCTCGGTCGCGTCGTGCTCGCGCGGGATGCTGACGAGGAAGCAGTCGCCGAAGAATCCCCGATACATCCGCACCCGTGCGCGGCGCGGCGGTGGCGGCAACGCGACGCGGGACTTTCGAGTGGTCTTCTTCTTGCCCTTGGCCATGTCTCAGTCCCCATCCACGGGCATGCTGTGCAGCATCGCAAACGGTTCTCCCCGGCGCGGAGCGGCGTCGGTGTAGGTGGCGGCCAGCGATGTCTCACCCCGGTCCGCGACGAAGGCCAGTTGTTCGGCCACGCGGCGTTCGTTCGCTACCCGCTTGCGGATGCAGTAGCGGATCTCGGCGCGCTCGATATCGATCAGCAGCGTGCAGCCGCCGTCGTAGGCCTGGTTGGGGTGATCATCCGGCGTCCAGCGCTGGGTGATATTGACCACAAGGTCGGCCCGAACCTCGCCACTCTCGGTGACGCGGCGGGCAGGGCGGACGGAATTCACGGTGAAGGGTTGCAGCGTGCCTGCCACTTTCCGCTCATTCCCGTTGCGGTCGGTTATGGTCATCGGCAAGGCCCCTGCGTCCCGGCGCAGCCCGAGGGCGGCAAGCATCGTGTCCGAAACGTTCTCTTCCTGACGCATCCAGCGCTGGAACTTGCGCACGTTCTCTTCGGTGCTGGCATAGGCGGCGGCGCGGTCCGCACTGCGCTTCCAGTCAAGAGACATGCGGCCCAGAACCTGGCCCAACCCTTTTGGCTGAATCCCCGGAGGATCCCACATCAGGCTGGTCGGCGAGACATGGTCGATGCCTTCGATCGGAATGCCGCGGCAACGGAAGGCGGAGACGAACGCGGTGCGATAGGCCAGCGGGTCGTCCGGAACGACATCTGCGTCCGCGGTGATTAGTGCGCGCAGGTATTCACCAAAGGTGATGTCGATCGGCGGGCAATAGTCGAGCGCTCGGATGCAGATCCGCAGCACCTGGCTTGCGGCGACCGAGGCTTCCTTCGTCAGGCGGCGCACCAGGTCATGGGGAATTTCTCCTGCCGGCAGGACACCCGTCCCGCCGGTTGCTAGGCGGATCAGATCTGCGCTGCGCCGGCGATAGATCTGCAGGAATGCGTCAAAGACAGCCGAAACCAGAACCGCGCCGCGGGCATGCGGTCCGCGCGCGTCGGGATAGTCGCTCAAGGCCGGCTTGCGCGGCTTCCATACCTTCTCGCCGTCCTGATCGTGGTAGTCGCCAAGAAAATTGCGCAGCGCCCCGTGGCCGCCAAGGGCTGCCCCGAACTGCTGGGCAAGTTCTCCCAAAGCACTTTGCTGGGCCAGATCGCCTCGGGTCCGCGCGATCTCGGACTGAAGCGCTTCCGGAATCGAGAAATGCTGGAACAGCGCGACGATGTCGGCAAACGCCTCGTGGAAGGCAAGCACGTCCGTGTTCGTGGGAATGCGGAACCGACGGTGCAGGCCATCGAGCAGCGCATGCGTCGTCTCATGGGCGATGACGTCATGTGACAGGCAGGTGAAGACCAGCGCGCGCGGTGGCAGGTGCACCGGACCATCCTCGCCCGATCGGAAGTAGCCGAACAGAAGCGCCTTTCGGTCGGGGCTGTAATAGGCGTTCGCTGCCCGAAGCGCGTGCGGGTGGATGCGCAGGCGTGGCACGAAGCTCTCGCTGGTCCGGTCGGCGGTGTCCTGTCCCTCGCGTGTGGACCACAGCGCGACACGGCCAAGCGCTGATTCAAAGGCGTCGATGGTGCGCATGGCCACCGCATAGACCATCTGCTGGTGAAACCGCGGATCGGCTTCGGACGGCGGAAGCCCGTCACGCCCTAGGATCTCGGGTGCGTCCAGATCGACCGGCGCATAGGCGCAATCGCTGGCCGGATCGATGTCGATCACCTCCAGATACCGGCCGACCGGGCCGGGTTTCAGCGGCTCCCAGGGGATCTCGAGCGTCACCTCGTTCAGGGTGAGCGTCTCCAGCTTGGCGGACATGGCAGGGTCGAAGGCAAAGACCTTGATGCGCCGCTTTGCAGGTTTGGCGAGGTCCGGCGCCATGGCATGAACCAGTTCGCTTTGCCGCAACTCATCCTCGCCCGGAAGCGTTCTGGCATGGGATGTGTCGGCTGATGCGGGCAGCACGCTTCGGCCGGAAACCGCAGCCAAGGTGTCCCGCAGCGCCTTCGACGCGCCGGGCTGATCGGCCAGCGCCTCGGCCAGACGGCGCAATTCTGTCGGATCCTGCGGCGGCTCATCCGGCCCATTGGGGAGAAGCGCCTCGATCTCTGCAGATTGTGACAGTTGCAGCGCTTCCAGTTCCAGCATCTGCAGCCTTTTCGCGTCCTGCTCGCGCATGCCAAGGCCGGTCATCAGGCGCAGAGCCGCGAACGATGCGGAGTCGGGCGGGGTTCTGGTCAGGTGCGCAGCCTTGCGCGGCGCGGTCCCCAGCGCTGCTGCAGATTGCAGCCGCCCGCGTCCCAGTCGGCTGGCATCGCCCATGGTGCCTTTGGGATCGGTCAACAATGCGCTGTCAAAGAGCGCCCGCCGCACGGCTTCGGTCTTCTGCCAGCCGTGGGCATAGCCCTCCCACGCAGCGCGGTACTTCGCGATCCACAACGCCGCCGCGGCGGCGACCTGAGGCGTCGCGGCCGAGGTGCCAGCGCCGTTGCAGTCGATCACTGACGGGCATCCCATACGCGCCCAGGGAACATTCGGCGTGCAGGCAGCGATGGTGGTGCCCATCTTCTGCCCCGGCCCGTAGTTCCCGGCCATGCGGCTGATCCCAAGATCGGTGTAGGGGCGGAAATCCGCCATCACGCCCGCCGCCGCCGTCACGCGGTTGAAGCGGGCCGGGTAGACGATCAGCCGTGTAGGCAGATTGCCAAAGTTGTTGCCGGCCGCGGTGACCAGGGTCACGCCGGCCTCGTACAGCGCGTTCACCGCCTCGGCCCAGGCCTGGGAGGCAAGGCCCCCCATGCTCATCGTGACGACGTGGACGAAGGTCGACGGATCGCGGCACAGCTGGTGAATGTAGTCAAAGGCCCGCGCGATCGCGGAACTGCGCATCAGCACCACGGAATCCGCCACTCGGATCGGGACGACGGACACGCCCGGTGCGCAGCCCATCCCCGCTCCGGCCAGGATCGAAAGCGTGCCGGTGCCATGGCCTGCGTTCTGGATCAGGCCGCTGCTGCGGTCGACCGCCGAATTCGCCGGGCCGCCATCGACGAAGCTGCGCGCGAGATGAGTCTCGAGGAATTTTGGAAGCGTTGAATGGTCTGGATCGTATCCGGTGTCGACATGCGCCACGCGCACGTCCATGCGGCGATCGCGGTTGGGGATGGAGGCGAACTGGCTGAAATTCGTCTGCTCGTGCCAGCGTGGCCAGCGGTCATCGCCCTGCGCGACTTGCGGGAATCGCGGATCCTGCGCCTCCGGGGCAGCGCATCCGGCCGCCAGTCGCCGCACCGTCTGGTGCGGTGGCTCGGCCACCCAACGCTGCACGATATCCGGCTCCGCAAATTCGACCGACGGCGCGCCGTCGAACCCCAGCCCATCGGTCAGGAGATCATGGCATAAATCCCAAGGCAAGGTTTCCTGATCGGTTTCCAGCACCTGCCAGCGCGGTGTCTCGGCCGCGCCCAGTGCCGCGTCGCGTTCGATGCTGTCGAAGAGCGGCCTGACCGTGGCCCGCGGGGCGCCACGGCCGCTGCCCATCCGGAACGTCTCGGACAGGGCACCCGCCTTGATCATTATGCGCGTCTGGCCGTCCGACATTCTGCCTGACCCCTCTGACCGGCGCGGGTTCGCCCCGCGTCAGCTGAGGGTCTCAAGGGACGGGCGCCAAGTCAAAGAAATTCCGTGACCGCGCCGATGGTTGTGCCATCCGTGGAAAAACAAAAAGGGGCGGTTGACCGCCCCTTCCACTCTCATCGTCCTTTCGCCCGTGGCGAAAGGATCAGTCCAGCGCCAGGTTCGTGGCCGACTCGCGGCCGTCACGGCCGGTTTCCAGATCGAATGTCACCTTCTGACCGTCGTCGAGGCTGCGCAGCCCGGCGCGCTCAAGCGCGGTGATGTGCACGAACACATCCTTCGAGCTGCCTTCCGGCTGGATGAAGCCGAAGCCTTTGGTGGCGTTGAACCATTTCACGGTGCCTTTGGCCATCGTGATGTCTCCTTCTAAACAATCTGCCCGCGGTATTGCGGCAGGTCGGCCCCGATAGTCACTGAAGCGTCAGACTGCGGCCGGTTAGGGAGACAGAAGATCGTCAGAGAGTAGCGTCGCATCGCCGATATGGCAGCGTGCGGTGCGAATTGCAACCGATTTCCCCGTGGCGCCGTCGTGGCGCCCGCGTCAGTTCACCGTGATGGTCACCACGTCGGACATGATCGGCGGGTCGTGCGGGACGTGGAAATGATCGCCCAGAAGCAGCATCAGGGTGTGGGTTCCCGAGGGCAGATCCAGTGTCGCTTCGGTTTGGCCGGCACCGAAGTGGCGATGGCGATCATCGGCGGGAAGCGGGGCATCCAGGGCGATCTCGTCCGGGGCGACGTTGATCAGAAGGTGGTGGTGGCCGGTGTTGTCATGCTCGACCCCAGCGGGCGCCACGCCCATACCCTGCAGGCCGAAGCGCACGGTCACGGGATTGCTGACGGTCGCGCCGTCTTCCGGGCTGATGATATAGACCGCAGCGCCCTCGGGCGCGGCTGTCCGATCCTGAGCGAACGCGGGAATGGCGGTGGCAACGGCCAGCATCGCGGCTGCGGCAAAGCGGATCATTCGGTCCTCCCTTGTTTCCGACGGGGTTCTCCCGTCGTGCAAAGGATAACACGAATTGCCGATCAGACGACTCTGCCCCACAGATCGTACTCGCCGGCCTCGTCCACTTCGACCGTCACGATGTCTCCGGGCGACAGGGCGTCGAAGTCGTCGTCGATGAACAGGTTGCCGTCGATCTCGGGTGCATCGGCCATGGTGCGGCAGGTCGCGCCCTCGTCGTCCACCTCATCCACGATCACCGGCAGGCGCTTGCCGACCTTCGCGGTCAGCTTCGCCGCGCTGATCGCCTGAGAGGTCTGCATGAAACGGTCCCACCGCTCCTGCTTCACCTGTTCCGGCACATGGTCGGGCAGGGCGTTCGACCGGGCGCCAGCGACGTTCTCGTACTTGAAGCAGCCGACGCGATCGAGCTGTGCCTCGACCAGCCAGTCCAGCAGGGTCTGGAATTCATCTTCCGTCTCACCGGGGTAGCCCACGATGAAGGTGGAACGGAGCGTGATTTCGGGGCAGATCCGCCGCCAGGCCGCGATTTCGTCCAGCGTCTTTGCGGCGGCGGCGGGGCGAGCCATCCGGCGCAGGGTGTCGGGGTGGGCGTGCTGGAACGGAATGTCGAGGTAGGGCAGCACCAGCCCGTCTGCCATAAGCGGGATCAGGTCGCGCACATGCGGGTAGGGGTAGACATAATGCAGCCTTACCCAGGCGCCGAGGCTGCCCAGATCGCGCGCCAGATCGGTGATGTGGGCGCGCTGGCCGCGGTCGGTGGCGTGCTTCAGGTCGACCCCGTAGGCGCTGGTGTCCTGGCTGATGACCAGCAACTCCTTCACGCCGGCGTTCACCAGCCTCTCGGCCTCGCGCAGCACGGCGTGGGCGGGGCGGCTGACCAGGCGCCCGCGCATGTCGGGGATGATGCAGAAGCGGCACTTGTGGTTACAGCCTTCCGAGATCTTCAGGTAGCTGTAGTGGCGGGGCGTCAGCGACACGCCGGTCGCGGGAAGAAGGTCGATGAACGGATCGGGGCTGGGGGGCACGGCGACATGGACGGCGTCCAGCACCTGTTCATACTGGTGCGGGCCGGTAACGGCCAGAACCTTGGGGTGCGCGCCGGTGATGTAATCGGGTTCGGCCCCCAGGCAGCCGGTGACGATCACCCGGCCGTTTTCGCGGAGCGCCTCGCCGATGGCGTCAAGGCTCTCGGCCTTGGCCGAATCCAGGAAGCCGCAGGTGTTCACGATGACCGCATCGGCGCCCTGATAGTCGGGGCTGATGGCGTAGCCTTCGGCGCGCAGGCGGGTCAGGATGCGCTCGCTGTCGACCAGCGCCTTGGGGCAGCCGAGGGAGACCATGCCGATGGTCGGCTGACCGGGGCGCGGCGCCTCGGCGAAGCGGGGGGCGGGGGCGAGGTCGGGGCGCAGGTTGGGCGGGTTCGTCGTCATCGCGGCGATATAGGGCGTCGGGGCCTGCGGGGGAAGGGGCCTTCGCACGGGCGAGCAGGAGGGTTTCGGGCCGGTTTCGGAGCGGTGTGCACGCGTGCACGAAGTCGCAAGTCATTGAACAGAGGGTATTTCCATTTTTCCGTTTACCAAATTTAAACCTGCGTGCACGCTTTGCAGGCCGGCGCGGGTGGGGCCAAGGGAACCGCCGGCACGTCCGCCGGGTTGCCTTGGCATGAACTGCGCGCAGGAGGGGACGGGGTGATCGAGGGGGCGATCTGGGTGGCGGTGGCGCTGATGGTCGTGCTGACGGTGCTGCCCATGAGCCGTGTGGCGCATGGCGCGGTACGGGCGGCTGGGTTTGCGCGGCAGCAGGTGATCGTGGTGTCGCTGGCGCTGGTGGTGCTGGTCGTTCTTGTGTTCCGCGACGGGCCGCTGTTTCTGGCGCTGGGCCTTCTGGCGGCCGTGCTTGTGGTGCAACTGGGCTATATCGGACGCTTCTTTCCCACCGGGCGGGTGCAGACGCTGCGGGCGGAGCCGCCACTGTCGCAGGATCGGACCCGGCAACTGCGGCTGCTGACCGCGAACGTGCGCCAGTCCAACCGGGATTTCGCCCGCACCGTCGCCCTGATCGAGGGCGAGGCGCCGGATGTTGCGATTCTGCTGGAGACGGATCAGGCGTGGATCGACGGGCTGGCGCCGCTGCAGGCGACCTATCCACATCGGCAGGTCTGGCCGCAGGACAACGGCTACGGCATCGCCGTCCTGTCGCGGCTGCCGCTGGAAGATCCGGAGTGGCGGGAACTGGTGGTCAGGAACGTGCCTTCGGTCAAGCTGCGGCTGCAGCTGGGCGGAGACGACATCCGGCTTTACGTCGTGCACCCCGAGCCACCCGTTCCCCATCACGGGACCGAGGGCCGGGATGCCGAGATCGGGCTGGTGGGGGTGGAGGCGGAGAAGGACCCGCTGCCCACCATTGTGGCGGGCGATCTGAACGACGTGGCCTGGTCGCACACCACGCGGCGGTTCCAGCGGTTGTCGGGCCTGCTCGATCCCCGCGTGGGGCGGGGGTTCTACAACACCTTTCACGCTCAGGTGCCGATCTGGCGCTGGCCGCTGGATCACCTGTTTCACGACCCCCGGTTCCGGCTCGTCTCGATGCGGCGGCTGCCGGACATCGGGTCCGATCACTTCCCGATGCTGTTCTGCCTCGCGCTGGCGCCTTTGGAAGACGCGGGCGAGGAGCCGGAGGAGGCGAACGGGCAGGACCGCCGCGAAATCCGCGAAATGGCCGCCGAGGAGCGGGCGAGCGACCGCGAGCCGATCGGCAGCGAGTGGGAGAAGGAATAGGGGCAGGGCGGCCCCTGCTCACGCGTGAGCAGAATCGCAAGGCATTGAAATACCGGCATTTCGGTTTTTTCATTAACCGGATCGAAAGGAGAGCACGCGGCGCTTTCCCCCGTGAGGTGCCGCCTTGCTGGACAGTTTCGGGGCGTTGTTGTAAGCGCCGGGCATGGTCGAGCGAAACAGTCAGTTATCGTCCCATGCGGCCGCGACACCGCCGCTGCGGCGCGGGCTGCGCGCGCTGGCCGATCCCTGGACGCTGCTGGCGGCCCTGATCGCGACGCTGGCGCTGATGCCCATCGTGTCGGTGATCTGGCTGGCGTTGAACCCTGTCGAGAACATCTGGCCACATCTGGTGCGGACCACCTTGCCGCGATACCTGGGCAATACCGTCTTCCTGATGGTGGCGGTGGGCACGCTGACGGCGGTGGTGGGCACCGCAACGGCCTGGCTGGTCACGATGTACCGCTTTCCCGGCGCGCGGGTGCTGGAATACGCGCTGCTGCTGCCGCTGGCGGTGCCTGCGTATGTCGGTGCCTATGCGCTGGTCGATCTGCTGGATTATTCCGGCCCGGTGCAGGTGGCCCTGCGCGACGCCTTTGGCTGGGAGACGTCGCGCGACTACTGGTTCCCGCGCGTGCGCTCGCGTGCATTCGCGGCCATCGTGCTGGCCGCAGCACTGTATCCCTATGTCTACCTGCTGGCCCGCGCGGCGTTCCGCGAACAATCGGGTGCCTCCTACGAGGTCGGGCGCGCTCTGGGCGTCGGGCCCTGGGGGCTGTTCTTTCGCGTCGGCCTGCCGCTGGCGCGGCCCGCCATCGCCATCGGCGCGGCGCTGGCGATGATGGAGACGGTGAATGACTATGGCGTGGTGGCCTATTTCGGGGTGCAGACGCTGACCACGGGGATCTTCTCGGTCTGGCTGTCGGCGGGCAATCCGGGCGGGGCGGCGCAGATCGCCATGGTGATCCTGGGGCTGATCCTGCTGCTGGTGGCGCTGGAACGGATCAGCCGCCGCCGCCAGCGCGTGCACCAGAGCGCGCGCAACGTGCGCCCGGTGGTGCGGCTGGCGCTGACCGGCTGGAAGGGCTGGGTGGCGACGCTGGTCTGCGTGGTGCCCTTTGCGGCCGGGTTCGTGGCGCCGGTGGCGGTGATCCTGCGCCACGCGCTGGGCATACCGGAGATGTGGCTGGTGCCGGGGCTGGGGGGGGCACTGGCCAACACGCTGGTCGTGGGGGGGGCGGCGGCGGTGCTGACCGTGTCGGCGGCGCTGCTGCTGGTCTATGGGGTGCGGTTGACGGGGCATGCGTCGGTCCGGGCGCTGCTGCCGGTGACCACCATCGGCTATGCGGCGCCCGGCGCGGTGCTGGCGGTGGGCATCCTGATCCCGCTGGCGACCATCGACCACGGGCTGGCGGATGCGATCCAGTGGATCACCGGGCGCGATCCGGGGCTGTTGCTGACCGGATCGGCCTTTGCCATCATCTTTGCCTATTGCGTGCGGTTCTTTGCCATCGCCCAGGGGGCGGCGGATGCGGCGTTCGGCCGGATCAGTCCCAGCCTGCCGATGGCGGCGCGGTCGCTGGGCCGGGGGCGGGCAGGCACGCTGCGATCGGTCTATCTGCCGCTGATGCGCGGGTCGGTGGGCACGGCGCTGCTGATCGTCTTCGTCGATTGCGTGAAGGAACTGCCCGCCACGCTGCTGTTGCGGCCGTTCAACTACAACACGCTGGCCACGCGGGTCTATGAGAAGGCCCATGTCGAGGCGCTGGCGGAGGCGGCGCCCGCGGCGGTGCTGGTAATCCTGGTGGGGCTGGCGGCGGTGGCGCTGCTGGCGCGGGCGAACCGCTAGGCGGGCGGTTTCCTTGCGCGAACGTGATCGGGCGCGTCCGGAATCGGGAACCCCCGGCCCGCTTTCGGGTTATCGTTGTGATAACGTCAGGCCCGGCGCGCGTGCGTGCACCGTTTCAGAAGGATTTCGACCATGACCCGCAGTCTGTTGCGCGCGACCACCGCGCTGACCCTCTCGCTCTCGCTGCTGCAGCCGGGGGTTCTGCCCGCGCAATCGCTGGGCGAGGCACTGGAGGATCTGGAGCGGCCGGAGCAGCTGGACCCGGCGCAGGTGGCCGAGTGGCAGGCGATGTGCGCCGGAGACCCCGAGGCAGACGGCTGCGCCGATCTGCGCGAGCGGCTGGAGGAATGGCAGGCGCTGTGCGCCGCGGACCCCGGGGCCGAGGGCTGCGCCGAACTGCGCGAGGTGCTGGAGGCCGAGGACGCGACGCGCGCGGAGGTCGAGGCGGAAGTGGAGGCTGAGGCGGAGGTAGAAGCCGAGGCTCAGGAAGAAGAAGCCGAGGTTCAGGAAGAAGTGGAGGCTGAGGCGGAACCCGAAGTTGCGCCGGAGCCGGAGGCGGCCGAGGCCGCGCCCGAGCCGGAAGTGGAGCCCGTCCCTGAGGACGTGGCCGAGGAACCCGCTGAGGATGTGACGGAACAGCCCGTAGCCGAGGCGTTGGACGAGGCCGCCGAAGCCGAGGCGGAAGCCGCCGCCGAAGCCGAGGCGGAAATCCCTGCCGAGGACACGGCCGATGAGACAGCCGATGCCCCGTCCGAGGCGCCCGAGGAAGCCGTGACCGAGGAGGCGGCGGAGGCCCCGGTGGAGGAGCCCGCCGGAGAAGTGATTGAAGAGGCCGCAGAGGCGACCGCCGAGGATGCGATCGAGGAGGAGGAGGCCGCCGCAGAAGACGCCCCCCCCGAGTCAGCAGATGAAGCGGCGCCCGCGACTGCGACCGACGCCGAGGGCGAGGTGGAGGCCGAGGCAGAGGCAGAGGCAGAGGTTGCGGCTGAGGTCGCGGAGCCGGTGACGGAGGACGACCTCGAGGCCTCGGAAACGCTGCTGTCCGACCCCGAGGTGGCCGAAGCGGCCGAGACGCTGAGCAAGGCGCTGAGCGCGACCGAAACCGACGACGCGACCGGCGAGGGCGACGAGGCGCCGCTGGCGGGTGCCGCTGCCGCGCTGGCCGCGCTGCTGCGCCAGGGCGAGACGGCGGACACAGAGGCCGACGCGGAGGCCGAGGCCGCCGAGGTGGTGGAGACCGAGTTGACCGACGACACCACCCGGTCGAGCGCGGAGGAGTTCGCCTCGGGCCTGACGGCCGATGTCGACACCGACCGCCCCCGTGACAGCGGCATGTCGGATCTGGAACGCGCGGGGCTCGTCGCGCTGGGCGCGTTGGCGGTGGGCGTGATCCTGTCGAACGGCAACCGCGTGGTGGCCAGTTCCGGCGACCGGGTCGTGGTCGACCGGGGCGACGGCGATCTGGCGCTGTGGAAGGATGACGACGCGCTGCTGCGCCAGCCGGGCCAGACCCAGCGGGTGGAACGCTTCGCCGACGGATCGACTATCACCCGGCTGGACCGGGCAGATGGCACCCAGATCATCACCATCCGCGACGCCACCGGCCGCGTGCTGCGCCGCGCGCGGGTGGAACTGGACGGCAGCCAGACGCTGCTGATCGACGACACCCAGCGGTTCCAGCCGGTCGAGGTCAGCCAGTTGCCGCCGCCGCGAATGTCCGAAGTGCAGATCACGGAAGGCAGCGACCCCGAACTGATCCGCGCGCTTCTGCTGGCGGCCGAGCAGCCCGAGATCGGCCGCGCCTTCAGCCTGCGCCAGGTGCGCGAGGTGAACGAGGTGCGCGAACTGGCGCCGGAGTTCAGCGGCACCCGCATCCTGTTCGAGACCGGATCGAGCGCCGTCCGCCCGGATGAAGCGTCGAAGCTGCTGCAACTGGGCCGGCTGATGCAGGATCTGATCGCCGAGAACCCGCGCGAGATGTTCCTGATCGAGGGTCATACCGACGCTATCGGCCCGGCCGCGTTCAACCTGGCCCTGTCGGACCGCAGGGCAGAGTCGGTGGCGCTGGCGCTGAGCGAGTATTTCGGCGTCCCGGCCGAGAACATGGTGGTTCAGGGCTATGGCGAAGAGTACCTGAAGATCCCGATGGCAGAGGCCGAACCCGAGAACCGGCGCGTCGCCGTGCGGCGGATCACCTGGCTTCTGGCACAGCGCTGATCGGGCGCCTTCGGCAGGCTGACCCGCGTGCGGTCAGTCCTGCCGGAGCGCGTCGATCAGAAGCGCAAGCGCGTGGTCCGTGCTTTTCTGCCGGACCATCGCGCGCCCGGGCGCACCGAACTCCACCGTTTCCGCCGTAACCCCGCCCCCGCGGCGGGCGAGGGCGAAGCAGACCCGTCCCTCGGGCTTGTGGTCCGACCCGCCGGGACCGGCGATACCGGTGATCGCGATGGCTACCGTCGCGTCGGACCGGTCCAGCGCGCCGCCGGCCATTTCCGCGGCGACCTGTTCCGACACCGCGCCGTGTGCGGCCAGGGTTTCGGCCGAAACGCCCAGCATCTGCGTCTTGGCCGCGTTGGAATAGGTCACGAACCCGCGGTCGAAGACGTCGGACGATCCGGGGATGTCGGTGATCGCGGCCGCGACCATCCCGCCGGTGCAGCTTTCCGCCGTGGCGATCATCGTGCCTGTGCGCCGGGCGAGGTCCAGAAGCCGGGCGGCGGTCACATCAGGAACCCGTGCGCCAGGGCGGCCAGCGCCACAACGCCCACGGCGGCCAGCGCCCCCGCGATCACGTCGTCCAGCATCACCCCCATCGGGCCGTGCAACCGGTCGGCCCAGCCCACTGGCCCGACCTTCCAGATGTCGAACAGCCGGAACAGGATGAAGGCCGCGACGATGCCGGGCCAGAGGCGCAGCACATCGGCCCCCATCATCCAGGCCCCGAACGACACCGGCAGCAGGGCGACCCACTGGCCCGCCACCTCGTCGATCACGATCTCGGACGGGTCGTCGTCTGTCCGGCCCGCGGTCTCACGCTCCGTTGCCCAGAGGCCGACGAAGAACACAGCGATGGTGGCCAGAAGGAAGACGAAGGGACCGCCCAGCACATGGATCGCCCAGCCGACAGGCAGGGCGGCGAGCGACCCCCAGGTGCCCGGCGCGGGCCGCATGGTGCCGACATAGCCGAAGGTGGCGACCGAATGGGTGAAGAGGGTAGATCGGCTCATGCGGACACCAGCGTTGCGGTGGCGAGGGCGGCTATGCCTTCCTCGCGCCCGGTGAAGCCCAGCCGCTCGCTCGTCGTGGCCTTGACGCTGACGCGGGCGGGATCGACGGCCAGGATCGTGGCGAGTGCCGCGCGCATCGCGTCGGCATGGGGCCCGATCTTCGGCGCCTCGCAGATCAGGGTGACGTCGGCGTTGCCGAGCGACAAGCCGCGGTCACGCGCCAGCCCGATGGCATGCGCCAGGAAGATGTGGCTTTCGGCGCCTTTCCATTGCGGGTCACTGGGCGGAAAGTGGCGGCCGATGTCGCCCTCGGCCAGCGCGCCATAGATCGCGTCGGTCAGGGCGTGCATGCCGACGTCGGCATCCGAATGACCCTGCAGGCCACGGGTGAAGGGGATGCGCACACCGCAGAGCCAGACATGATCGCCGGGGCCGAAGCGGTGCACGTCGAACCCGTTGCCCAGCCTGACCTCCATGCCCATGCCCCTTTGCCGAAGAATCCGTTCGGCCCGGTCGAAATCGGCGGGCCATGTCAGCTTGATATTGTCCTCTTCCCCCTCGACGATCGCGACGTCAAGACCGGCGGCGCGCGCAACCTCGACATCATCGGCGGCGTCGCCGGGGTGGGTCGCATGGGCAGCAAGGATCGCGTCGAAGTGGAAGGCCTGCGGCGTCTGGGCGCGCCACAAGCCGTCGCGGGGTTGCACGCCGTCGACCCGCGTGGTGCCGCGCCAAAGGGCGTCGGTGACGGGCAGGGCAGGCGCGGCGGCGGGCGCCGTATCCAACGCCGCGACCATGCGGGCGATCAGTTCGCCCGTGACCATCGGCCGCGCGCCGTCGTGGATCAGCACCCGGTCGACGCCCCGGCCCGTGAGCGCCTTCAACGCGTTATGAACGGACGCGGCACGGGTCTCGCCGCCCTCGACCAGCAGATCGGCGCCCATGGGTTCGGCGCGCGCGCGGTCGTCGGGGTGGATGACGAGCACCAGCGGCGCGAGCCCTGCCGCACGAAAGGCAGCCAGCGCGTGCGCCAGAACGGGCTTGCCGGCCAGCGGTCGCCATTGTTTCGGCAGGTCACCGCCCGCGCGGGTGCCCCGGCCTGCGGCGACGATGATGGCGGCTGTGGTCACGTCAGCTCCTGCATCTGTTGGCCCTGTCTAGGCGAGGCTGGCGGCGCGTGACAATGCCGCATCAACATCGGGCGCATCCGCACAAATATTAGGCAATGCTGGCGATCTGCCCTGATCGCGCACTGGTTGATTTGCCAAGGCGCGGAGATCTCGCTAGCTGGGGGTCGTAACGCACAAGGATTGGGCACTTGGTCATTCGGCTGGCAAACCTGACGCTCTTCCCGCCGGTCGTGTTGGCGCCGCTGTCGGGCATCACCGATCTGCCGTTCCGCCGCGTGGTCGCAGGCTTTGGCGCCGGGCTGGTGGTGTCGGAAATGGTCGCCAGCCGCGAAATGGCGCAGGCCAAGCCATCGGCCCGGGCGCGGGCGCGTGCGGAACTGGGGTTGGGCGAGGCGCGCACGGCGGTGCAACTGGCCGGCTGCGAGGCATACTGGATGGCCGAGGCCGCGCGCATGGCCGAGTCCGGCGGCGCACAGATCATCGACATCAACATGGGCTGCCCGGCGAAAAAGGTGGTGGGCGGGCTGTCCGGCTCTGCGCTGATGCGCGACCCGGACCACGCGCTTCGGCTGATCGAGGCGGTGGTGGGCGCGGTGACGCTTCCGGTGACGCTGAAGATGCGGCTGGGCTGGGACGAGGGCACCCTGAACGCCCCGCAGATCGCCCGGATGGCCGAGGGCGCGGGCGTGCGGATGATCACGATTCACGGCCGCACCCGCTGCCAGTTCTACAAGGGCCGCGCCGACTGGGCCGCGATCCGCGCGGTAAGGGACGCCGTGTCGGTGCCGGTGATCACCAACGGCGACATCACCGATGCGGCCGGCGCACGGGCGGCGCTGAAGGCTTCGGGCGCAGACGGTGTGATGGTGGGCCGGGGCGCGCAAGGCCGCCCCTGGCGGTTGGCCGAGATCGCCGCGAGTCTGTGGGGAACGCCAGCGCCGCAGATCCCGCAGGGCGCGGCGTTGGCCGAGCTTGTGGCCGGTCACTATCAGGAGATTCTGGCCTTCTACGGCCGTGATCTGGGTCTGCGGGTCGCGCGCAAGCATCTGGGCTGGTATTCGGACGCCGCAGGCTGCCCCGGCGATCTGCGCGCCGCGATGCTGACCGGGACCGACCCGGACGCGGTTCTGCGCCTTGTGGCGCGGGCGTTCTGCACCCAGCGGGGCCTCGCGGCATGACCGGCAGGGGGGCGGTACCCGGCACCGGGCCGATCTGGGCCTCTCTGCCCGTTCCGGCGTTCCTGATCGACGCGCAGGACCGTCTGGCCGGTATCAACCCGGCGGCGGAACTGTTCTTCAATATCTCGGCCAGGGCGGCGCTTGGACAGCCTGCCTTCGACAAGCTGGTGATCGATGCCGCGATGGACGAGGCCGCCGCCCGCACCCGCGCCAATCAGGCGGCGCTGTTCATCAACGATGTCGATGTCGGCACCGGCGAGAAAGCGCCGGTTCTGTGCAACATCCAGATCGCTCCGCTGGCCGACGACCCCGATACCATCCTGCTGCTGATCGCCCCGCGCGAGATCGCGGGCCGGCTGGGCCGGTCGCTGCAGGTGAAATCCGCCGCGCGATCGGCAATCGGCATGGCGGAAATGCTGGCGCATGAAATCAAGAACCCGCTGGCCGGAATCTCTGGGGCCGCGCAGCTGTTGTCGATGAACCTGCCCCAGGAAGACCGTGAACTGACCGATCTGATCGTCGAGGAGACCCGGCGCATCGTGAAGCTGCTGGAACAGGTGGAGCAGTTCGGGAACCTTCGCCCGCCCGAGTTGCGCCCGGTGAACATCCACGACGCACTCGACCGCGCGCGCCGCTCGGCGCTGATGGGCTTTGCCGCCCACATACAGATCATCGAGGATTACGACCCCTCCTTGCCGCCGACGATGGCCGACCCCGATCAACTGCTGCAGGTATTCCTGAACCTGCTGAAGAACGCGGCCGAGGCTGCGGCCCCCGAGGGCGGAACGATCCGCCTGCATACATATTACGACATCGCGCTGCGCCTGCGCCGCCGCGACGGGACCGGTCAGGCGCTGCCGCTGACGATCGAGATCATCGACGACGGCCCCGGCCTGCCCGCCGACATCGCGGCCGAGGTGTTCGAGCCCTTCGTCTCGGGCCGTGAGAACGGCACCGGGCTGGGCCTGGCGCTGGTGTCCAAGATCATCTCGGAACACGGCGGGTGGATCGGGGTGGACAGCGTTCCCGGCCGCACCGTGTTCCGAATCTCGCTGCCCGTAGCCCCGAAAGACATGGAGTAAGACCCGATGGACGGAACCGTTCTGGTAGCCGACGACGACCGGACGATCCGCACCGTGCTGACCCAGGCGCTCACGCGCGCGGGGTGCAAGGTGCATGCGACCTCGAGCCTGATGACGCTGATGCGATGGGTCGAAGAGGGCAAGGGCGACCTGATCATCTCGGATGTCGTCATGCCCGACGGAAACGGGCTGGAGATGCTGCCGAAGATCGGCGAGGCGCGCCCCGGCCTGCCGGTGATCGTGATCTCGGCCCAGAACACGATCATGACTGCGATCCAAGCGGCCGAAAAGGACGCCTATGACTATCTGCCCAAGCCCTTCGACCTGCCCGACCTGATGAAGCGGGCGGCCCGCGCGCTGGACACCAAGCGCCGTGTGCCCCCCCGCAAGGCGCCCGAACATGCGCCGGGCGACGACCTGCCGCTGGTGGGACGGACGGTGGCGATGCAGTCGCTCTACAAGCTGGTGGCGCGGGTGATGAACACCGATCTGCCGGTCCTGATCACCGGCGAATCGGGCACGGGGAAATCGCTGATTGCGAAGGCGATTCACGATTTTTCGGACCGGCGCACGCAGCCATTTGTCGTTGCCACGGCCGCCGATCTTGCCGGGATGGATGGGCCGTCCAGCCTGCTTGCGCGCGCGCGGGGCGGGTCGATCGTACTGGACGAGGTTGCGGATTACGACGACGAGACGCAGGCGCGGATCGTCCGGATGCTCGACACGCTGACCGATACCGCACCGCGGATCATGGCGACGAGCCAGGCCGACCTGACACGGCTGATCGAGGCGGGGCGCTTTCGGCAGGATCTGTTCTACCGGCTGGGCGGGGTCACGATCCACGTGCCGGCGCTGCGCGAGCGTGTCGATGACATCCCGCTGCTGGCCGAGCATTTCCTGACCCGCGCCGAGCGCGATCTGGGCAGTGTGCGCCGGCTGTCCGGCGCGGCGCTTGACCTCGTCCGTGCCTACACCTGGCCGGGAAACGTGCGACAGCTGGAAAACACCGTCCGGCGCCTTGTCGTCACCAGTCCCGAAGAGGAAATCAGCCGCACCGAGGTCGAGGCGGTGTTGGGCAACCAGCCGGCGATGGAGCCGTTGCAGGGCGGGGGTGAGGGCGAAAAGCTCTCGGCCTCGGTCGCGCGGCATCTGAAACGGTACTTCGACCTGCATGGGGGGCAACTGCCGCCACCGGGCCTCTACACCCGGATCCTGCGCGAGGTGGAGCTGCCGCTGATCGAGATCGCGCTGGATGCGACCGCCGGAAACCAGGCCCGTTGCGCCGATCTGCTGGGCATCAACCGGAACACGCTGCGAAAGAAGATCACCGATCTGGATATTCGCGTGACACGGCGCCGAAAGTTGATGTAAAAGCGCAACACAGGGCGTTGCACTTCGGTCTCTGGCGGGGATGTGGCGCAACATGTGGCGGTAAGTCGCGCAAAGCGGCGCAACGAATAGGGCAGTCCCGGTGCAGCGGGCCGAGCGCAGTGCAACATGGCAGCGGTTGAACCGTCTGCGCCGTCAGCGCCGGTTCCAGAACGGTGCGACGATCGGTCTGGTGCTGCTGGGCCCGGCGCTGGCGCTGGCGACCCTGATGGCGCTGGGCCCCTTCGGGCAGGGGGCCTCGTCGCCCGCTCTTCGGCTCGTGCTGCTGGCAGACCTTGTCTACATCCTCGCCGTTGCGGCCCTGGTTGGGGCGCGGATCGCGCGGATGATCTCGGACCGGCGGTCGCAATCGGCGGGCTCGCGGCTCCACCTGCGGCTGACGGGCGTCTTCGTCAGCGTGGCGCTGGTCCCCACGGTTCTGGTCGCGATCTTTGCCGGTCTGACCGTGAACGTGGGGCTGGAGGGGTGGTTTTCGGACCGCGTGCGCCAGGTGGTCGGCAACTCGCTGGAGGCCGCGCAGGCCTATGAGGGAGAGCATCGGCGCAACCTGACCCAGGATACGCAAGTTCTTGCCGCCTATCTGAACCGCGCGCAGGACGGGTCGTTCCTGATGTCCGAGGGGGAGTTGCGGCAGCTTCTGACCCAAGGGCAGGCACAGATTCAGCGCGGCCTGCGCGAGGCATTCGTGATCGACGGCGGTGCCAACATCCGCGCCCGTGGCGAACGGTCCTATCTGTTCGACTTCGACGCCCCGCCCCCCGAGGCGCTGGAGCGCGCGGATACGGGCGAGACCGTGATCCTGGAAGATTGGGATCAGAACGAGTTTCGCGCGCTGATCCGGTTGGACAGCTTCGTGGATCGCTACCTTTACGTCAGCCGCGAGGTGGACGGGGCGATCCTGAGCCTGCTGGACGAGACACAGGAGACGATCCGGCTCTATCAACAGTTGGAGCGCGAGCGCGGACGCATCCTGTTCGAGTTCGGGCTGCTGTATCTTGGTTTCGCCGTGATCCTGATTCTGGCGGCGATCTGGATGGGGCTGTGGTTCGCCGAAGGGTTATCACGCCCCGTGGGTCGGCTTGCGGGGGCAGCGCAGCGCGTGGGAAGCGGCGATCTGGATGTGCAGGTGGTCGAGGAAGAGGGCGACGACGAGATCGCCATGCTGGGCCGCGTCTTCAACCAGATGACGCGGCAGTTGAAGGGTCAGCGCGAGTCGCTGCTGGAGAACAACCGGCAGCTGGAACGGCGGAGGCGGTTGTTCGATTCGGTGCTGGGGTCGGTCACCGCCGGGGTCATCGGTCTGGACGCCGACGGGAAGGTGGCCTTCGTCAACCGCTCGGCGCAACGGCTGCTCGACTTTGCCGAACAACCGGCGCTGGGCGGCAGTCTGTCGACGCTGGTTCCGGAATTCGCCGCGCTTTACGAGCGACTGCGCGGCAGCCGCAGTGCGACGGTGCAGGAGGAAATCCGGGTTTCGCGCGGGGGACGGCTGGAAAGCCTGCTGGTGCGAATGGCGGTGCGGCGCGCCGATGATGGGCGGCTGGAGGGCTACGTGGTCGCCTTTGACGACGTGACCGATCTGGTCAGTGCGCAGCGGATGGCGGCCTGGGGCGATGTGGCACGGCGCATCGCGCATGAGGTGAAGAACCCGCTGACGCCGATTCAGTTGTCGGCTGAGCGCATCAAGCGGAAGTTCCGCCCCCTGGTGGGCGATGCGGCGGCGGATCTGGACCAGTATACGGACGTGATCATCCGTCAGACCAACGATCTGCGCCGGATCGTGGACGAGTTCTCGCGCTTTGCCCGAATGCCGGAACCGGACCGCCGGCCGCATGATCTGGTGAAGATCCTGCGGGATGCGGTGGTTTTGCAGGATGGCGCTTTGGGTGCCGCGCGCCTGACGGCAGAACTGCCTCAAGAACCGTTGATTCTCGAGGTCGATGCGACGATGTTGAGCCAGGCCTTCACAAACTTGATAAAGAACGCGGGCGAGGCCATTGAAACACTTTATGAAAAGGGCGCACCAGAGGGGCATGATCCGCAGGTTCGGGTGACCCTTGAACCGGGCGAGGAAGCGGTGCTGATCCGGATCATGGACAACGGCATCGGGCTTCCCGCTGATCGGTCACGGCTGTTCGAGCCCTATGTGACAACGCGCGAGAAGGGCACTGGGCTGGGCCTGCCCATTGTCAAGAAGATCATCGAGGAACATGGCGGCACGCTTGCCCTTCTGGACGCACCGCCATTCAACGGCGCCACGCATCGCGGCGCCATGGCGGAAATCCGACTGCCGCGCCTGACGCGGGCGCGGCGCGACAGAAACGGGCAGTAAGGGGGCAGATAGTATGGGCGACATCCTGATCGTCGACGACGAGCGCGACATTCGTGAACTGATCGGGGACATCCTGCGGGACGAGGGGTATTCGGTTCGACTGGCGGCAAATTCCGACGCCTGCATGGCCGAGATCAATGCCGAACAACCTGCACTGATGATCCTGGACATCTGGCTGAAGGACAGCCGGATGGATGGGATAGACATCCTGAAGACCGTGAAGCGGGACAATCCGGATATTCCGATCGTCATCATCTCGGGTCACGGCAACATCGAGATCGCGGTCGCCGCAATCAAGCAGGGCGCTTACGATTTCATCGAGAAGCCCTTCAACATCGACCAGTTGCTTGTCGTGATCCGGCGCGCCATGGAAACCTCGCGCCTGCGTCGCGAGAACGCGGACCTGCGCCGCCGCGACGTCGTTTCAGCCGACATGATCGGGTCGTCGCCGGCCTTTCGCACGCTGAAGGCCAATCTCGACAAGGTGACGAAATCCAATGCCCGCGTGCTGCTCAGCGGTGCCCCGGGATCGGGCAAGGAGATCGCGGCGCGCTTTATTCACGCGCAGTCGAACCGCGCGAGCGCCCCGTTCGTGACTGTTTCCTCTGCCTCGATCGAGCCGGAGCGGATGGAGGAGGTTCTGTTCGGCCGCGAAACGGCCGACCGGGGGGTGGAGCCCGGCCTTCTGGAACAGGCGCACGGCGGCGTCGTCTATTTCGACGAGGTGGCGGACATGCCGCTGGGCACGCAATCGAAGCTTCTCCGCGTGCTGGTCGAGCAGCAGTTCATGCGGGTGGGTGGCGCCGACAAGGTGCGGGTCGATCTGCGCGTGATCAGCTCCACCAACCGCGACCTGAAGGCCGAGATTGCCGCCGGGCGGGTCCGTCAGGAGCTGTATGATCGGCTGAATGTCGTACCGGTAGGTGTGCCGGGACTGTCGGAACGGCGCGAGGACATCCCGGAACTTGCGCGCCATTTCATCGAATTGTTCAACCGGACCCAAGGCCTGCCGCTGCGACCGTTGTCGGAGGAGGCGGAAGCCTTGCTGCAGACAATGGACTGGCCCGGCAACGTGCGCCAGTTGCGCAACGTGATCGAACGCGCGCTGATCCTGGGCGAGGGGAACGGCGCCATCGAACCGCGGGAGGTGATGGGGCAGGAGGCCGCGCCCGCCGAGGACGGCCGGATCGTCCTGTCCGGCGGTCTTGCCACGCTGCCGCTGCGCGAGGCCCGCGAGTTGTTCGAGCGCGAATACCTTCTGACGCAGATCAACCGCTTTGGCGGCAACATCAGCCGCACGGCAAGCTTCGTGGGCATGGAACGCTCGGCGCTGCATCGCAAATTGAAGTCGCTGGGGGTGGTCAATACCGGCAAGACCGGCCAGCGCGGGCAGCAGCCCGAAGAGGTGTTCGAGGACTGATGGCGGCCCGCGGTGCGCCGATTGACCGTCGGGGCGCCTTCTGCGATGCAGAGGGACAGGAAACCCTGGCCGGAGCAGAGGCGGGCACATGAAGGTCATCATCTGCGGGGCGGGTCAGGTCGGCTGGCAGATTGCGCGCCAGCTGTCGGGCGAGAAGAACGACGTCACGGTCGTCGACAACAATCCCGACCTGGTGCGCCGCGCGACCGACACGCTGGATGTGCAGGGCGTGACCGGCTTTGCCAGCCATCCCGACGTTCTGGACCGGGCCGGGGCGCGCGACGCCGACATGATCATCGCCGCGACCTATTCGGACGAGGTCAACATGGTGACCTGCCAAGTCGCCCATTCCGTCTTCGACGTTACCCGCAAGATTGCTCGAATCCGGGCGCAGACCTATCTTTCGCCCGCGTATGCAGACATATACCGCCGCGACGCGCTGCCGATCGACGTGGTGATCAGTCCCGAGCGGGAGGTCGCAGAAGCGGCGCTGCAGCGGCTTGCAGCCCCGGCAACCTTCGACACCGAAAGCTTCATGGGCGGCCGAGTGCAGCTGATCGGCATTGCCCTGGACGAGGATTGCCCGGTCCTCAACACGCCGCTTCGCCAGTTGACCGATCTGTTCTCGACACTGCGTGCGATTGTTGTGGGCGTGCGCCGCGAGGACCGGCTGTTCGCGCCGGAACCAGGCGATCAACTGTTCGACGGCGATCAGATCTACGTTCTCACACATGTGGACGATGTGAACCGCACGCTGGAGATCTTCGGCAAGTCGATCAAGCGGCAGGAGAGGATCGTGATCGTGGGTGGGGGGAACGTCGGCCTCGCCGTTGCCGAAGCGTTGGAGCGGCGCACCTCGCGCGTGCGCGTGAAGGTCATCGAGCGGAACCGCGCGCGGGCCGAGGTCGCGGCGGATAGGCTGGAGCGGACCATCGTGCTGAACGGTGACGGCATGGACATCGATCTGCTGCTGGAGGCCAACGTCGATCGCGCCGATGCGATCCTGGTGGTCACGGACGACGACAAGACCAACATGCTGGTCTCGGTGCGCGCGAAATCGGCAGGCTGCCCGATGGCGATTGCGCTGGTGAATGACCCGACGCTTGTGCCGCTGATGGCGGCGCTGGATATCGACGCCTACATCAACCCGCGCGCCACCACCGTCAGTTCGATCCTGCGCCATGTCCGCCATGGCCGGGTGCGCGCGATCTATTCGATCGGCGACAGCGAGGCCGAGGTGATCGAGGCGCATGTCCTGTCAACTTCTCCCATCTCGGGCCAGCTGATCCGCGACATCGACTTTCCCGAAGGCGTGCTGGTCGGTGCGCTGATGAAGGGGGACAAGGTGGTGAAGCCGACCGGCGACACGCGCATCGAGGAGGGTGACGTCGTCGCACTGTTCGCGATGGCCAAGGACGTGCCCGAAGTGGAGCGCCTGCTGCAGGTCTCCATCGATTTCTTCTGAGGCACGGCGTGTCGATCCGCCTGCATGATCTGCCCTTTGTCGTGATCCTGATGGGCATCGGCGCCTTGGCGATGTTCGTTCCGGCTGTGCATGCGGTGGCGGTGCGGGATCTGCACGTCGCGCGGGTCTTCCTGTATTCGGGAACGCTGTTTCTGATGCTGACCCTTCTGCTTGCCATAGCGACCGCCGCCTATCGGCCGCGAGATGTGGCCCGCAGCCATCTTGCGTCGCTGGTGACGGCGTATCTGGTCCTGCCGTTGATGCTGGCCGTGCCTTTCGTGAATGGCGTCCGGGACACCAGTTATCTCAACGCCTGGTTCGAGATGGTCTCGTCGCTCACGACGACGGGCGCCACGCTGTTCGAGGCGCCCGGCCGACTGACGCCCTCGCTCCACCTGTGGCGGGCTCTGGTGGGTTGGTTGGGCGGGTTCTTCATCCTGCTGACCGGACTTGCGATTCTCGCCCCGCTCAATCTGGGCGGGTTCGAGGTGACGGGGCAGGCGGGGGGACGGGGCAATGTGCCGGGTGCCGTTCAGAGCGCCCGGATACCCGATCCGTCCGACCGGTTGTGGCGCTATGCGCGGGTTCTGTTTCCCGCTTATGCCGGCCTGACCCTGTTGCTGTGGATTAGTCTTCTGGTCGCGGGTGATCCGCCCCTGATCGCGGCTTGCCACGCAATGGCGACGCTTTCGACCAGCGGGATCTCGCCGGTTCAGGGGGTACAGCGCGCGCCGTCCGCCGTGCCGGGAGAGATGCTTATCCTGCTCTTCCTGTTCCTGGCAGTATCGCGCCATGTCTGGCCAACGGCGGCCATGACCGGCCCACGCGGCCGATTACGCGACGACCCCGAATTCCAGATCGGACTCGCCTGTCTCATCGCGATCCCTGCGGTGCTTTTTCTGCGCCAGTTCGTTGCCGCACTTGGAGATCCGGCGCTTGGCGTCAGTGTCGCCGATGGGCTTCGCGCCGTCTGGGCCAACATCTTCACGGTTCTGTCGTTTCTGACCACGACCGGGTTCGTTTCTGCCGAATGGGCCGAGGCGCGGGTCTGGTCGGGCGTTCGGACACCCGGCCTCATCCTGCTTGCCATCGCATTGTTGGGTGGCGGCGTCGCGACCACGGCCGGGGGAGTAAAGCTTCTGCGCGTCTACGCGCTTGCCAAGCACGGCCAGCGCGAGATCGAGCGGCTGATCCATCCCTCTTCCGTCGGAGGCGCCGGCGTCATCGAGCGCCGGCTGCGCCAAGAGGGGGCATTCGCGGCCTGGATCTTCTTCATGCTCTTCGCGGTGTCGATCGCGGTGGTGATGGCGGCCTTTGCCCTCGCCGGAATCGCCTTTGAACCGGCGCTCGTTTTCACGATCTCGGCACTGTCGACGACGGGGCCCTTGCCCTCGGTTGCGCTTGAAGCACCACTTGGCTGGGCAGGTTTGAGCGCCGCCGGCAAGGTGATTGCGGCATTCGCCATGGTGCTGGGGCGACTGGAGACGCTTGCCATCATCGCACTTGTCGCCCCGGCGTCATGGCGCAGCTAGGCCACACATCGGCAACGCGCTGTTTTGGGGCTGGAATCTGCCCGAAAGGCACTTCATACTCACGCCAAGTCCACGGGAGGTGGGCTGGGGCGCGCGGATTGTGCGTTGCCCCGGACGGCGGCAGACTGGGGAATGACACACCCGGCGACGAGGACAAAAGGCAAAACAATGCCCTCAGACAAACAGAATTTGCAGGACGCGTTCCTTAATCACGTCCGGAAAGCAAAGGTTCCGGTAACCATTTTCCTGATCAACGGGGTGAAGCTTCAGGGCGTCATTACCTGGTTCGACAACTTCTGCGTGCTCTTGCGCCGCGATGGCCAAAGCCAGTTGGTCTACAAGCATGCGATCTCGACGATCATGCCGGGCCAGCCGATCAACCTGTACGAGGGGGACGACTGAAACCCCCCGAGATAACCGCGGCCCGGCCGACACGCGCGTTCGTGTTGCATCCCGACATACGAGCTGCGCCGCGAACAGGTCCAGATCGTCTGCCCGAACACCGCCTGCAAGAAGCCGTGGCCCTTGCGCACGCCTTGCCCGGGATCGAAGTTCTGGGCGCCGAGGTCATTCGCCTGCCACGGGCGCAACCGGGCAAGCTGTTCGGCAAGGGAAAGCTTGAGGAACTGAAAGCCCGGTTCGAGGCCGAGGGGATCGGCCTCGTTCTGATCGATGGCCCTGTTACCCCCGTGCAGCAGCGGAACCTTGAGAGGGACTGGTCGGTGAAGGTTCTGGACAGGACCGGCCTGATCCTCGAAATCTTTGCCGACCGCGCCCGCACCCGAGAGGGGGTGATGCAGGTGGAACTGGCGGCGCTCAGCTATCAGCGCACTCGGCTCGTTCGCGCCTGGACTCACCTTGAGCGCCAGCGCGGTGGGCTTGGTTTCGTCGGTGGCCCTGGCGAAACACAGATCGAGGCCGACCGGCGTGCCATCGACGAAGCGGTGACGCGCCTGCGTCGGCAACTGTCGAAGGTTGTAAAGACCCGGGAACTTCACCGTGCGGCCCGTGCCCGTGTGCCCTTTCCCGTAGTGGCGCTGGTCGGGTACACGAACGCTGGAAAGTCCACGCTGTTCAACCGCATGACGGGCGCGGAAGTGGTGGCCAAGGACATGCTGTTTGCCACGCTTGATCCGACGATGCGCGGCGTTGTCCTGCCCTCGGGCAAGAAGGTGATCCTTTCGGACACGGTGGGCTTCATCTCCGATCTGCCAACGCAGTTGGTCGCGGCCTTTCGCGCCACGTTGGAAGAGGTTCTCGAGGCCGATCTTATCGTGCACGTGCGCGACATTTCACATCCCGAAACCGAAGCGCAGGCGGCCGATGTGGCCGCCATCCTCGCCGATCTCGGGGTGGCGGAGACAACGCCCAAGATCGAGGTGTGGAACAAGCTCGATCTTGTGAATCGCGAAACCCGCGACGTGCTTTCAGCGCTGGCCACGCGCAGGCCCGAGGTGCGTCTGGTGTCCGCCCTGACCGGCGAAGGGTTCGAGGGTCTGTTGGCCGCGATCGGCGAGGAACTGGACGAAGAGCGCATGGAGGCCGAGATCGCGCTTGATTTCTCCGATGGCCGCCGGCGGGCCTGGCTTTACGAACAGGGCATCGTCGACAGCGAGGAAGAGATCGAGGGCGGCTCGCGATTGCGGGTGCGATGGACGGCGAGGCAGGCCAAGCATTTCCGCGAGATGCCACCGCACTAGAAGGTCGCTCGCCAACTGTCAGCGCGATGAACTCTGGCAGCCAGCACGGACCTCGGTTCAGGTGCGCGCACAAGGTTCTCGAATCTTTGGCGGGCACCTCACGTTTCGGTAATCATGCTTGTGTCTTCCGCCCGGTGGCATAAGCCACAGGCATGTCCGGTTTGTTCGATCCTGGTTTCTCATCGCCTGGCCTTTTGGCCGCTCTGGCGGGCGTTTTTGTCTTTGTCGGCGTGGCAACATTCTTCGGCTGGTGGCGTGGCTCTCTCCGGACTATTCTCACTTGGGCTGCCGCCAGCGTGTGTCTTGGCGCGCTTGCCGGGCGCGCCGGCCACGTGGTTGTGAATTGGGACATGTACGCGGACTCACCTATCCGCATCCTTGCCTTGTGGGATGGCGGGATCTCTGGGCAGGGCGTGACTGGCGCCGTGGTTCTGATCACCGCCGTGGCAGCTGGCAGCAGGCCGGGCATCCTGCGCCCGGCCTTGGTTGCCGGTGTGCTCGGGTTTGTAACCTGGCAAGGCGTGACGAACCTGATTTTCACCCCCGAACGAACTCCGATTTCCGAAATGCAGTTCGAACAGCTGGATGGCACGCCCTTCGACCTTGCGCGCCTGCAGGGCCGTCCCGTCGTCCTGAACCTCTGGGCCACATGGTGCGGCCCGTGCAGACGCGAAATGCCGATGATGGCAGAGATCGCGTCAGAGATGAGTGACGTGACTTTCGTCTTCGCCAATCAACGAGAAGCGCCCGAGCGGATCGCCTTTTATCTTGCGACCGAGCGACTTTCCCTGCCGAACGTGATCCTGGACCCGTGGGGCGATCTGGGCCGTGCGCATGCCAGCTTGGGCTTGCCGGCGACGATCTTCATTGCAGGCGATGGGGCCGTGACCAGCGTGCACGTCGGAGAGATCAGTGAAAGAGACCTGCGATCCGCGATAGAAAACCTGCAGAGCAAGACGCCGCAGGAGGAATGATCGGGTCCCCTTGGGTACGGGGTCAGTGGTAGGCCCGGAGGGACTCGAACCCCCAACCAAGGCGTTATGAGCGCCCTGCTCTGACCATTGAGCTACGGGCCCGGCCGCGCCAATGCCTAGCAGAACCGCAGGATCGGTCAAGGTTGCGGACGCCGTTGCACGCCCGTCACGGATCCACTATCCGGTCCGGGCAAGACAGGCACTTGCCGGAGATGCCGCATGACCTCGAAAGACCCCGCCCTGACCTATGCCCAAGCCGGGGTGGACATCGACGCCGGCAATGCTCTTGTCGAACGCATCAAGCCCGCAGCCGCGAAAAGCCGTCGTCCGGGTGTGATGGCCGGACTGGGCGGATTCGGCGCGCTGTTCGACCTCAAGGCCGCCGGTTTTTCCGATCCGATCCTTGTTTCGGCAACCGATGGCGTCGGCACCAAGCTGCGCATTGCCATCGACACGGGCGAACTGGACGGGATCGGCACCGACCTGGTGGCGATGTGCGTGAACGATCTGGTCTGTCAAGGGGCGGAGCCGCTGTTCTTTCTCGACTATTTTGCCACCGGCCGATTGAACCTTGATCAGGCCGCTCGCGTCATCGAGGGAATTGCCCGCGCCTGTGCCGCCTGCAATACCGCACTGATCGGGGGCGAGACGGCCGAAATGCCCGGTATGTACCACGGCGAAGATTTCGATCTTGCGGGCTTTGCCGTCGGCGCGATGGAGCGTGGCGCCGCGCTGCCAGACGGCGTGGTCGAGGGCGACGTGCTTCTGGGCCTTGCCTCGAACGGGGTACATTCGAACGGCTATTCGCTTGTGCGACGGATCGTGGAACGGACGGGCCTGGCTTGGGACGCAGCCGCCCCCTTCGCATCCGAGGCCCTTGGGGCGGCATTGCTCGCTCCGACGCGGCTCTATGTGCAACCCGCCTTGGCGGCGGTGCGCGAGGGCGGCGTACACGGTCTGGCGCATATCACCGGGGGCGGCCTGACCGAGAATCTGCCGCGCATCTTGCCCGAAGGGTTGGGGGCCGAGATCGATCTTGGCTCATGGATCTTGCCGCCGGTGTTCCGCTGGCTGGCAGACGAGGGCCGCGTGCCCGAGGCAGAGATGCTCAAGACCTTCAACTGCGGTATCGGCATGGTCGCCGTGGTTGCAGCGGACCGCGCGGCTGCCCTGGAGAGTTTGCTGAGCGAGGCGGGCGAGGCGGTGGTGCGCATCGGTGACGTGATTGCGGGGCAGGGCGTGGGATACCGGGGGCGCCTGGTTTGAAGCGAGTCGCCATCCTGATCTCTGGCGGCGGTTCCAACATGCGTGCACTCGTCGAATCGATGAGGGATGACCACCCGGCGCGCTGTGTGCTCGTAGCCTCGAATGATCCCGGCGCTGCGGGCCTTGTCTGGGCCAATGAGCAGGGGATTCCGACCGCGTCGGTCGATCACCGGCAATTCGGTGCCGATCGCGGCGCTTTTGAGACCGAGTTTCTGAAACCGATCACCGCCTCGGCGCCCGACATCATTTGCCTTGCCGGCTTCATGCGGGTGCTGACGGCAGGTTTCATCGATCGGTTTGCGGGCCGCATGCTCAACATTCATCCCTCGCTGCTGCCAAAATACCGTGGCCTACACACCCACAGACGCGCGATCGAGGCAGGCGAGACCGAGGCCGGATGCACCGTGCACGAGGTAACGGCGGAACTTGATTGCGGGCCGATTCTTGGGCAGGCACGGGTGCCGATCCTGCCGGGCGACACGTCTGAAACCCTGGCCGCACGGGTTCTGCCTATGGAGCACCGCCTGTATCCGGCCGTGCTGCGCCGCTTTGCGGCCGGCGAGCGTACGCCGGTCTTTCTGCCATGAGCGTGCCCTTTCCTTCAACCGGGACATTGCCTATGAGGGCCGCGTCATGAAAGCAGACTGCTACCGATGAGAACCCTGACCACGACCGACGAGCTTGCGAGGTTCTGCGAGGCCGCGAAGGCCGAGCCGTATGTGACGGTCGATACCGAATTCTTGCGGGAGCGGACCTATTACGCCAAGCTGTGCCTTGTGCAGCTTGCCCTGCCCGGCAAGACGGGCGAGGCCGTTCTGGTAGATCCCCTTGCCGACGGTCTATCGCTTGACCCGCTATATGACCTGCTGCGTCACAAGGGTACAGTGAAGGTGTTTCACGCCGCCCGGCAAGATCTTGAGATCTTCTATGTCGATGGGCAGGTGATCCCGCAGCCGCTGTTCGATACCCAGGTGGCGGCGATGGTCTGCGGCTTCGGCGATCAGGTCGGCTACGAAACGCTGGTGCGCAAGATCGCGAAGTCCCCGCTCGACAAGACCTCGCGCTTCACCGACTGGTCACGCCGGCCACTGACCGAGGATCAGAAGGTCTATGCGCTTGCCGACGTGACCCATCTGCGGGTGATCTACGAATATCTGGCCGCCGAGTTGGAGGCGACCGGCCGCACCCGCTGGGTCGAGGAAGAACTGGCGACGCTGACCAATCCCGAGACCTACATCGTTCGGCCGGAGGAGGCTTGGCTGCGCCTGAAGACGCGGACAAATTCTGGCCGCTTTCTGGCGATTGCCAGGGAACTCGCCCGCTTTCGCGAGGAATTCGCGCAGTCTCGCGACATCCCGCGCAATCGTGTCTACAAGGATGACGCGCTTCTTGAACTCGCCTCGACCAAGCCGAGCAGTCTGGACGATCTGGGAAGATCGCGCCTGCTGCTGCGCGAGGCCCGGCGTGGGGAGATCGCGGAAGGGATCATCGCAGCCGTGAAGGCCGGCTTGGCGCTGCGCCCCGAGGAACACCCGAAGCCGGATTCCGACCGCGATCAACTTCAGGTCAACGGCGCACTTGCTGACCTTCTGCGGGTTCTGCTCAAGGCGAAGGCTCAGGAAAGCGGCGTGGCGTCCAAGCTGATTGCATCCTCCGCTGATTTGGATGCCATCGCTGCCGGAGAGCGAGACGTGCCCGCCCTGCATGGCTGGCGGGCCGAGGCGTTCGGAGACGATGCGCTTCGGCTTTGCCAAGGCGAGATCGCCTTGTCGGCGAAAGGCTCGAAGGTGAAGGTCGTCTCACTGACGAATTAGGGGGCACGAAGGCCCCCTATGGTCAGGCGAGCATCGCCATCGGGTTTTCGAGGTTGTCGATGATGGCCTGCAGCATCTGCGCCCCAAGCGCGCCATCTATGACCCGATGATCGACCGACAGCGTCATCGACATCACGGTCGCCACCTTCAACTCGCCATCCGCGCCAACGACAGGCTTCTTGAGCCCGGCGCCGACCGCGAGGATTGACCCGTGCGGCGGGTTGATGACGGCATCGAAATTCTCGATCCCGAACATGCCGAGGTTCGAGATCGCAATCGAGCCACCGACATACTCATGCGGTGCGAGCTTCCGGTTCCGCGCGCGTGACGCAAGGTCCTTCATCTCTGCCGACAGGGTCGAGAGCGATTTCTGGTGCGCGTCCTTGATGACCGGTGTGAACAGCCCGCCTTCGACGGCCACGGCCACGGCCACGTCCGACGCCTTCATCTTCAGTATTCGGTCGCCGGCCCAGACGGCGTTGCCATCCGGCACTGCCTGCAAGGCGATGGCGCAGGCCTTGATGATGAAGTCATTGACGCTGAGCTTCACGCCGCGCGCTTCGACCTGCCTGTTCAACTGCGCGCGGAACGCCAGGAGCGCATCAAGTTCCACCTCGCGACGCAGGTAGAAATGCGGGATCGTCTGCTTGGCTTCGGTCAAGCGTGCCGCGATCGTGCGGCGCATCCCGTCCAACTGTATTTCTGTATACTCGCGGTCATGGTACATCCGGGCCACCGCATCGGCAGAGGGACCGGCGGGCATCGCGGCGGCTGCCGCTTGGGAAGGGGCCTCGGCCTTCGACGCGGCGTGTTCGGGGGCAGGTGCCTTGGGCTTGCCCGGCTCGGCAGCTTCCACATCGGCCTTCACAATTCGCCCGTTTGGACCGGATCCCTTGACTTGCGCCAGGTCGATCCCCTTGTCGGCCGCAATCCGACGGGCGAGGGGCGAGGCGAAGATGCGGGTTCCGTCCGACGACGAAGCGGCGGCTGGGGCCTTGCTTTCGGCAGGCTTCTCTGCAGACGCCTCGGCATTCGGGGCGTCTGCAGCCTTGGCTTCGGGCTTGCTTTCCGCTGGCTTCGACGGCGCGGCCTCGGCGACGTCTTCGCCTTCTTCGACCATGACTGCGATCGGCGTGTTGACCTTCACGCCGCTCGTGCCCTCCTCGACGAGGATCTTGCCAACGATCCCCTCATCGACAGCCTCGAATTCCATTGTGGCCTTGTCGGTTTCGATCTCGGCCAGGATGTCGCCTGACTTTACCGTGTCGCCCTCTTTCACAAGCCATTTGGCAAGCGTCCCCTCTTCCATCGTCGGGGACAGCGCAGGCATCAGAATTTCGGTTGCCATGTCAGTGCCTCCTCAGCGATAGCAGACGGATTTGACGGCTTCGATCACCTCACCCGTGGTCACGAGCGCGTGCTTCTCGAGGTTCGCTGCATAGGGCATGGGTACGTCCTTTCCGGTCAGGTTGATGACCGGCGCATCCAGATAGTCGAATGCCGCCTGCATCAGCACGGAACTGATGTAGCTACCCACGGAACCCTGTGGCCATCCTTCTTCCACAGTGACGCAGCGATTGGTCTTTCTCACCGAGGCGATGACTGCATCCGTGTCGATTGGTCGGATTGTCCGCAGATCGAGCACCTCGGCGTCGATCCCGTCCTCGGCAAGCTTTTCGGCTGCCTCAAGGGCATAGGTCATGCCGATGCCGAAGCTGACGATGGTCACGTCCTTGCCTTCGCGCCAGCGCCTCGCCTTGCCGAAGGGCACGATCAAGTCGTCGAGCACCGGCACCTCGAAGGATTTGCCGTAGAGAATCTCGTTCTCGAGAAAGATCACCGGGTTCGGATCCCGGATGGCAGATTTCAGCAATCCCTTCGCATCTGCCGCCGAATAGGGCATGGCGACCTTCAGGCCGGGCACTTGCATGTACCATGCCGCGTAGTCCTGGCTATGCTGCGCCGCCACACGGGCGGCTGCACCGTTCGGACCGCGGAACACGATGGGGCAGCCCATCTGCCCGCCCGACATGTAGAGCGTCTTGGCGGCAGAGTTGATGATCTGGTCCATTGCCTGCATGGCAAAGTTGAAGGTCATGAACTCCACGATCGGCCGAAGGCCGCCAAAGGCCGCGCCAACCGCGATACCCGCAAATCCATGCTCGGTGATCGGCGTGTCAACCACGCGGCGCGGGCCGAATTCATCCAGCAGGCCCTGGCTGATCTTGTAGGCGCCCTGATACTCGCCGACTTCCTCGCCCATGAGGAAGACGGTGTCGTCGCCACGCATCTCTTCGGCCATGGCGTCGCGCAGCGCCTCGCGCACTGTCTGCGACTTCATTTCCGAGTCTTCGGGCCAATCCGGACTGTGGTCGACCTTGGGCGAAGCCGACGCAGAGGCGGCCGGGGCAGGCTTGCTGTTTTCCGTGCTCTCTGGCTTTTCGGCAAGTTCCGATACTGGTTTCTCGGCAGATTTCGCGTCCTCGACGCTTTCGCCTTCTTCGACAAGGATGGCGATCGGCGTGTTGACCTTCACACCGGCGGTTCCTTCCTCGACGAGGATCTTGCCAACGGTGCCTTCGTCCACGGCTTCGAATTCCATGGTTGCCTTGTCGGTCTCGATCTCGGCCAGGATCATGCCGGAGGTGACCTCGTCGCCTTCCTTGACCAGCCATTTCGCCAGCGTGCCCTCTTCCATCGTTGGGGACAGGGCGGGCATCAGTATCTCGGTTGCCATCGTCTCTCTCTCCCTCAGGCTTCTTGCGGCACTTCGTCGGCGTAAATGTCTGTCCAAAGTTCGGACAGATCCGGCTCGGGGCTTTCCTTCGCGAACTCTGCGCTTTCGTTTACGATCTCCTTGATCTCGCGGTCGATGGACTTGAGTTCGTCATCGGTGGCAAGATCTCCGGTGAGAAGTAGGTCGCGGACGTTTTCGATCGCGTCCTTCTCCTCGCGCATCTTCTGGACTTCCTCGCGCGTGCGGTATTTCGCGGGGTCGGACATGGAATGGCCGCGGTAGCGGTAGGTCATCATTTCCAGGATGTAGGGGCCTTCGCCCGCGCGACAGGCCGCCACGGCCTTTTCGCCCGCGGCCTTCACGGCAAGGACGTCCATTCCGTCCACGGCCTCGCCCTTGATGCCGTATGCGGCGCCACGTTCCCACAGACTGGGTGACTTGGTGGACCGCTTCACGCTGGTTCCCATCGCGTATTGGTTGTTCTCGATCACGAAGACCACGGGCAGGTTCCACAACTCAGCCATATTGTAGGTCTCGTACACCTGGCCTTGGTTCGCCGCACCGTCGCCGAAATAGGCGAAAGTTACCCGATCATTGCCAAGATACTTGTCGGCGAAGGCCAAGCCAGCACCCAACGGCACCTGTGCGCCCACGATCCCATGGCCGCCGTAGAAGTGGCGCTCCTTCGAGAACATGTGCATGGAGCCGCCCTTGCCCTTCGAATAACCGCCTTCGCGCCCCGTCAGTTCGGCCATGACACCTTTCGGGTCCATGCCACAGGCCAGCATGTGCCCGTGATCGCGGTAGGAGGTGATCCGCTTGTCGCCTTCTTCGGCAGCTGCCTCCAAGCCTACGACGACAGCCTCCTGACCGATGTAGAGATGGCAGAACCCCCCGATCAGGCCCATGCCGTACAACTGCCCCGCCTTCTCCTCGAATCGGCGGATCAGAAGCATCTCACGGTAGTACTTCAGCAATTCTTCCTTGGAGACGTTTGATTTCGCAGCCGGTTTCTGGGCTGCCTTTCGTGCGGCCATGGTCTCGCTCCCCGTCGCAACGTGAATAGTTTAATGCTGAACTATTCTATAACGGATCGGCGGGACAATCGCAAAGGCGAATTTCGGGGCTCAGCGAATGACCAGTTCATCCATTCGGATCAGACCCAGAACGTCACGGGCCTGCTGATCCAGAAGATCCAGATCGAGGTGATCGTCTGACAGGCGCCGGTTCCGATTCTGCATCTCTGCCAGTTCGACCGCCAGACGGTCACGCTCTGTGCGAAGCTGATCGACCTCGGCCATGGTCTGCACCCGCCGCAATACGCCATGGTCTCCCTGGATCGCCGCAAAGGAAAAATAGCCGCCCAATGCCAAGGCGATACAGACGAAGAATATCGCGAACAAGGTTGGCGCCTTGCGCTGGCTGCCCATGACTGTCTGCCCATCTGCCACGCCGTCTCTGACGGACGACCAAGATCAGAATCGCATAGTCCGCACGCCTTGGGAATCCCTTAACTGCACCGCGCGTTGCGCACCGGAGTCACGTTTCGCGGCGCCTTACCCCGCGATCGATGCAGCGTGGATCGAGTCGATGGCATCGGTGAGCGTTCTGTTGAACTCATCGTCGGACTGCTGGGCCGACAAACCCTCGGTCAGCGCGCGCGAGAAGCTGGCGATGACGCCGGTGTTCCGGGCCAGCAGGGCGTTGGCCTCTTCCCGTGAATAACCTCCGGACAGTGCGACCACGCGCATTACTCCGGGGTGATCCACCAGCGGCTTGTAAAGGTTCGCCTTTGTCGGCAGCGTGAGCTTGAGCATCACCTTCTGCCCATCGGGCAAGGCATCCAGCTGGCGCGTGATCTCAGCCAGCAGGATTTCCTCCGCCTCTGCCTTGTCGGGAATCGAGATCGTCACTTCCGGTTCAATGATCGGGATCAGGCCGTGTGCCAGAACCTTCTTCCCAAGTTCGAACTGCTGGTCGACGATCGCCTTTATTCCCTTGGGATTGGCCGCCTCGATGACCGACCGTTCCTTGGTGCCGAAAATGCCCTTGCTGACTGCGCGCTCAAGCAGCGCCGCCAGCCCGTCGATGGGCTTCATCAGGCGTACGCCTTCTGCCTCGGCCTCCAGGCCCTTGTCGATCTTCAGGAATGGAACGACGTGCCGGTCCTCCCACAAAAACTGCGCCGCCGGTTTGCCGCCGATCTCGCGGTCCATCGTCTTTTCGAACAGGATCGCGCCGATGACCTTGTCGCCGGTAAAGGCCGGCGCCTGCGCGATCCGCGACCGCATCTGGTGGATGAGATCGTACATCTCCTCCTCCGATGCATAGGCATCTTCGGCGATGCCGTAGAGCCGCAGGGCCTTGGGTGTTGACCCACCGGACTGGTCAAGCGCGGCAATGAAGCCTTGTCCGTTGGTCATCTGCTCGGTCTGAAGATCTTTGGACATGTCGGCTCCGGTTCAAGGGAAGGTTCGGATCGGTTCTAGTCGCAAGGTGATACGCGGGCAATTCTGGTCGCGCTAACGGCGTTAATGCTGGCTCAGCGCCGCGACGCCCGGCAGCGCCTTGCCTTCCATCCATTCCAGGAACGCCCCGCCGGCGGTGGATATGAAGGTGAAATCGTCGGCAACGCCTGCTGCGTTCAGTGCCGCCACCGTGTCGCCGCCACCGGCGACCGAAAGCAGCTTCCCCTCTCGCGTCAATTCGGCCGCCTTCTCGGCCGCGGCGCGGGTGGCCGCATCGAAGGGAGGCATCTCGAACACGCCCAGCGGGCCGTTCCAGATCAGCGTGCGGCTCTGTTCGAAAACTTCGGATAACCGGGCCACCGTCTCTGGCCCTGCATCCAGGATCATCGCATCCTCCGGGCACTGGTCGACCGGAAGAACCCGGCTTTCAGCGCCTGCGCGAAACTCTGTCGCCACTGCAATGTCGATCGGCAGATGGATCGTGCATGTTCCGACGCGGGCTTTTTCAAGGATTTCGCGCGCCGTTGCCGCCATGTCCTTTTCGGCCATCGAACGCCCGATCGCGATTCCCTGCGCATGCAGGAATGTGTTCGCCATGCCGCCCCCGATGACGAGGTGATCGACCTTGGCCATCAGGTTGCCGAGCAGATCGAGCTTTGTCGAAACCTTCGCGCCGCCGACGATTGCGATCACCGGATGCTCGGGATCGCCAAGCGCCGCTTCCAGGGCCTTCAGCTCTGCTTCCATCAGCCGTCCGGCGCAGGAGGGAAGCAGATGCGCGATGGCCTCTGTCGAGGCGTGGGCGCGATGCGCGGCCGAAAAGGCATCGTTGACGTAGATCTCGCCCAAAGCGGCAATCGCTGCTGCGAGTTGCTGGTCGTTCTTCTCTTCCCCTGCATGAAATCGGGTGTTTTCCAACAGAACGACATCGCCCGGCCGCATGTCGCCGACGGCGGTCTTGGCCGGTCCACCGATGCAGTCCTCGGCGAAGATCACTCGGTTGTCGGGAAGCGCGGCCTGCAAGGCGGGAACGATCTGGCTCAGGCTCATTTCGGGAATGCGCTTGCCCTTGGGTCGGCCGAAATGGGCTAAAAGGACCGGCTTGCCGCCCTTTCCGATGACGTTGCGGATCGTCGGGAGAATCTTGTCGATGCGGGTGGTGTCGGTCACCTTTCCGTCGGCCATGGGGACGTTCAAATCCACGCGAACCAGGACCACCTTGCCGGACATCTCCATGTCGTCGATCGACTTCCAGCCCATGCCAATCCCCTGTCTGTGTGTGGGTCTTTCTGCGCCGATCACCGCGCCCCCGTCAACCTCATGCCCGGCGACACGCCGTCTGAGCGCGTTGGGGCCCCTTTTCCTTGCAGCGATGCCGGTCTAGGGTCTGCCGCACAGGCAATATCAGCAGCGAGCATCCCATGACAAAGATCGAAGATCCCGAAAACACCATCCTGATGGAGCTGAAAGACGGCACCGTAACGATCGCGCTGTTCCCGGAGGTGGCGCCGAAACATACCGAGCGGATGAAGGAACTGGCACGGAGCGGTGCCTACGACAACGTCGTCTTTCATCGCGTGATCGAAGGGTTCATGGCGCAGACCGGTGATGTCGCCAATGGCAATGCCGAGAAGGATTTCAACCTGCGCCGCGCCGGTACCGGCGGGTCGGATCTCCCGGATCTGCCGGCTGAGTTCTCGAAGCTGCCGCATGATCGCGGAACGCTCGGGGCGGCGCGCTCGTCTAACCCGAACAGTGCGAACAGCCAGTTCTTCATCAACTTCGGCGACAATCACTTCCTGAACGGCCAGTACACGGTCTACGGGCGCGTGATCTCGGGGATGGAGCATGTGGACAAGATCACCCGCGGCGAACCGCCAGCGAATCCGGACCGCATGATCAGTGTGAAGGTAGCTGCCGATGTCGCGTGATCGTCTGATAGCGGGGATGATGTTCGCTTTCGGGCTGGCCGTCCTTGCAGGCTTTGCCTTGATGCAGAGCAGTGTCCACACAAGTGCCCAAGCGGTCGAGGATACCGGAGGCCCCTACCTGGTGATTGACGTCGCGGGCAGCACCGAGGGGCAGATCGTCGTGGATCTGCGCGACGATGTTGCGCCAAGGCACGTGGAGCGGATCATCGCCTTGGCCGAGCGTGGTGACTACGATGGCGTCGTGTTTCACCGTGTGATCGACGGCTTCATGGCACAGACTGGCGACGTCCAGCATGGCCAGCAGGCGGGCGATCTGCGAATGGTCGGGACCGGCGGTTCCGATCTGGGGAACCTGGCGGCAGAATTCTCGTCGCTTCCCTTCGAACGTGGTGTGGTCGGCATGGCGCGCAGCCAGAGCCCGGACAGCGCCAACAGCCAGTTCTTCATCATGTTCGCCCCGGCGCCGCACCTGAACGGACAATACACGGTCGTGGGCCAGGTGATCGAAGGGATGGCCGTCGTCGATGCAATCAAGCACGGCGATCAGCGCGCGAACGGCGCGGTCGAAGACCCCGACTGGATGGCAAGCGTGACGGTGCGGCGGTAGCGCCGCACCCTTTCCAGCCTACTGCAGGTAGGTCATCGGATCGACGCTCTCGATCCCGTCCCTGATCTCGAAATGCACGAAAGACGGATTGCCGGCACGTACGCTGGCAATCGTCTGCCCGCGCGTGACCGTCGCACCCCGCTCTACCCGGATGTTGTCGACATTGGCATAGACCGTCAGCAGGTTGCCGGTGTGTCTCAGAACCAGTATCGGAACCTGATCTGTATCGCGGGTGATGGCGGCGACAGTACCGTCGGCGGCGGCGGTGACTGCCGTTCCCGCTGCGGCACCGATGTCGATCCCGTCGTTCCTGCCCTTCTGATAGGCACGGATGATGCTCCCCTGCACCGGCATCGCAAAACGTGCCGGGCTGGATGCGGCAGTGCGCTGGCTGCCCAGATCCGGCGAACTGGGGGCGTCGGTCGCGGACGGTGTGCGTTCCTGCGGCAAGGGCTGTGCCGCGCTGGGCGGGGCCGGGGTGGCCGAACCCTGCCCGGGGGCCGTGACCGCGGCCTGCCGTGCCGGCTGGCTGGGATCGGCCAGCGGGACCAGCAGGTACTGGCCCTCTCGGATCATCATGTCCGGGCCCAGTCCGTTCCAGTCGGCCAGTGCCCGTGGCGTCACGTTGTAAAGACGCGCGATGCTGAAGGCCGTTTCTCCCCGCTGCACGCGGTGGCGCACCGGTTCTGATCCACGCGCGGCGGCAGTTGGCTGCGCGGCAGAGGCCGCGCCGGGGGCAGGTCTCCCTGCCTCGGCGCGGTCGATCGCACTGCCGGCCAGCGTGGTGATGTCGATCCGCTCACCCGATGCGCCCGGCGCGGCGCCGGCAACCCGCGTCGGCAGTGCGAGCACCTCATCCGCGCGCAGGGCCGTCTCGGGCGTCAGGCCGTTGTGACGGGCCAGTTCCCCGGCCGGGAGGCCGACGCGCTGCGCCACCGAGGCCACGGTGTCGCCGCGACGCGCGATGGCGACCTGATAACTGGGATACGACAGAACGCCGCGCGCATCGGGCTGGGGCCGCTCCAACGTGGCTTGGCGCGCGGCGTCGGTCGTCGATAAGCCGTTCGTCGGATTGCGCAGATCCCAGTCGAGCGGACTTTCGCAGGCGGCCAGCGTCAGCAACCCGAGCACCGGAATGACAGTCGTCATGCGCAAGGCTGAAAGTCGCCGCTGCCGGATCTCGTCACGGAAGAATGCCATGGCTCGCGTCCTCACTTGCGGCCCTTGTCCCGGGCCTTTGTGCGCCCTCTCGGCGCGGGGTTCCATTTCCAGCCTAGTCCTTCCCAAGCCCCTCCAACAGGGGCACGAAACGGACAGGGCGCAATTCCTCATAGTCGTAGCCTTGTTCAGCGCGGGTCACCTTTATCAGCGACTGCACCGTATCCGACTGACCGACCGGCAATACCATGATACCGCCGATGCGCAACTGCGCCAATAGAGGGCCCGGCGGGTCTTCGGCCGCTGCGGTCACGATGATGCGGTCAAAAGGGGCTTGTTCCGGCAGCCCGAAGCTGCCGTCGGCGGTCAGCGCGATGATGTTCGTCAGATCGAGCGCCTTGAACACCTCGACCGCATCGCGCACCAGATTGCGGTGCCGGTCCACCGTGTAGACCCGCCGCGCGAGTTTCGACAGGATCGCCGCCTGGTAGCCCGATCCGGTGCCGACCTCCAGCACCTTGTCGCGCGGGCCTACCTGAAGCGCCTGGGTCATCAGGCCCACGACCGAGGGTTGGCTGATCGTCTGGCCACAGGCGATGGGCAGCGGCATGTCCTCGTAGGCGCGGTCGGCGAAGATCCCCTTGACGAAGGCGCCGCGGTCGATCGCCTCCATGGCGCCAAGAACGCGGGCATCGGTCACGCCGCGGGAACGGATCGCATAGAGAAATCGCATGATCCGTTCGGCACGGTCGGTCATTCCAGCTGTGACCTCAGCGTTTCGATTGCGTCATGGGCGGTCAGGTCGGCGCGCATCGGGGTGATCGAGATATAGCCGTCAAGGTTTGCCGCCACATCCGTGCCCGCGGCCGTCGGCAGGTGCTGCGGGCCTCCGGTGATCCACAGGAACTTGCGCCCCGAAGGCGAGATGTGCGGCTCCACTCCGAAGAAGGTGTCCTTGCGGTAGCCCTGACTGGCGACGCGAAGTCCCTTCACCCGCTTGGCCGGAACCGGCGGGAAGTTCACGTTGTAGAACAGCCGGTAATCGCCTTCGTCCCACAACCCCTTCTCCAGGAGCTTGCGCACGACGTCGGCCCCGTGCTCGCGGGCGGCCTCGAAATGATCGGGAAGATCGCTGGTCTCCGGTCCCATGAACTGCGACAGCGCGATTGCCGGAAGGCCCTGAAGGGCCGCTTCCATCGCGCCGCCGACAGTGCCGGAGTACATCACGTTCTCGGCCGCGTTGTTGCCCCGATTCACGCCCGAGAGCACCAGATCGGGCCGTCCGCCCTGCAGGACGTCGTATATCCCCGCCAGAACGCAGTCGGCCGGACTGCCCTCGGCCGCGTACCGGCGCGATTCCAGGCGCGCGATCATCATCGGATGCGTATAGCTGATCTTGTGCGCAACGCCGGATTGCTCGAAGGCCGGGGCGACTACCCACACCTCTCCATCCGGCCCGGCGATGTCCTTGGCGATGGCCTCCAGCACCTCCAGCCCCGGTGCGTTGATGCCGTCGTCGTTCGTCACAAGAATGCGCATGGTACCCCCTTGGCATGATGCCTGATTACGGCAGGGCGAACCGGGCGGCAAGGCGAGGTCAGGTGTAAAGAGCGTCCAGGATGCGCTGTGCCTCTGCCCGCGGTTCTGCAAGCTGGGCGCGCTCCTCGCCGGGGTAGAACCGGGCGCGCGTCGCGGTGGGCATCGGCGCCGGTGTCGCGATCACCACGCGCGGCCCCGTGCGTTGCGTTTCCGCCTGCCAGCTTCTTGCCAATGCGATCTGCGCGGCCTTGGTGGATCCGTAGGCACCAAAGAACTTCTGTCCACCGTGCGGGTCGTCCAGGAAAAGCGCCGAGCCATTGCCCACCCGCAGCAGCGGTTCCATCATCCCGATTAGCGCGCCGGTGGCGCGGACATTGGTCGCGATTGAGCGGTCCCAGTCCTTCATCGCCAGATGCGAAGCGGGCGACAGCGGGGCCGCGTGGATCGCCGTGTGGGCCCAGAGCACGGCGCCGCCCCAGCGATCATAGATCGACCGGCAGAGATGGCGCATCGCCTCTTCGTTTGTCACGTCCATCGGGGCCAGCGTCGCAGAGCCGCCCGCCGCCTGAATACGGTCGTCCAGTTCTTCCAGCCCACCCGTGGTGCGGGCAACGGCTACAACGTGCATGCCACGGCTGGCCAAGGCTTCGGCCAAAGCCGCGCCAAGCCCGCGTGAGGCCCCCGTGACGATGGCGGGATATGAGGACGAATGATCGGTCATGGCGGGCTTCTGACATTGCCGCGCGGCAGGGGCAAGCGTTTCAGAGGGTCATCTGTTGTCAGGTGCAGACTGTCCAGATGGCACGCGTGATTGACAGGGCAGGCGGGGCAGGGAATAACGCATTCGAGAGGTTCAGAACCGGAAGGATGCCCCCCGTGACCCACGACACGACGCTTGCCACGACGATTTCCACGGTCCGTTCCATACCGGCGAAGGTCATGCTGGTGCTTGCCGGCTCCTGGCTGGTTGCTATCTCGGCGCAGATCAGCGTTCCGATGGTGCCGGTCCCGATGACGCTGCAGACGCTGGCGATCTCGATCATCGGGTTGACCTTCGGCGCGAGGCTGGCCGCGGCCACGATGGTTGTCTATCTGGGGCAGGGGGCGATGGGTCTGCCGGTTTTTGCCAGCGGTGCGGCAGGTCTGCCCTACATGTTCGGCCCCACCGGGGGCTTCCTTGTCGGCTTCGTGGCGATGGCCTGGCTGACCGGCTATCTTGTCGAACGCGGGCTGGGTCGCGGGCTTCTGCCGCTGTTCGTTGCCGCCTTCATTCCGGCGCTGCTGCTGTTCGTGCCTGGCACGCTCTGGGTATGGACGGTCACGCCGCTCGATCTTCAAGGGGCTGTCATGGCTGCCGCGGTGCCATTCCAGCTCGGTGGACTGGTCAAGTCCGCGCTGGCCGCTGCGGCGGTCTGGGGCGGCTGGAAGCTGCTGCGCGCGCGCCGCGGCTGACCGACACCAACCCGGAAAACAAGACGCAGCCCATTGGGGCTGCGTTTTTCTTTTGCAGACCGTCTCGTCGTCAGGGCCGGCTGGCTATTCTGCCGCCTTCATATTGAAACCCTGTTCGATCATGTCCATCGGTGCGACCGGATATTCGCCGGAGAAGCAGGCATCGCAATATTGCGGGTTTTCCCGGTCGCGTCCGTTCGCTTCTCCGGCCGCCCGGTAAAGGCCGTCAAGCGAGATGAAGCGCAACGATTCCACCCCGATGTAGGCGCGCATCTCTTCTTCAGTCATGTTCGCTGCCAGAAGCTTGGCGCGTTCGGGCGTGTCGACGCCGTAGAAACAGGGCCAGGCGGTCGGGGGCGATGCGATCCGGAAATGCACCTTAGCGGCGCCTGCCTCGACGATCATTTCCTTGATCTTCCGGCTGGTGGTTCCGCGCACGACAGAATCGTCGACCAGCACCACGCGCTTGCCCTTTATCAGGCTCCGATTCACGTTCAGCTTCAGGCGAACGCCCATGTTGCGGATCTGCTCGGTCGGCTCGATGAAGGTGCGGCCGACATACTGATTACGCACGATACCCATCGCGAAGGGGATGCCGGATTCCTGGCTGAACCCGATCGCCGCCGGGGTACCGCTGTCGGGCACCGGGCAGACCAAGTCGGCCTCCACCGGTGCCTCGCGCGCCAATTCCACGCCGATCTGGCGTCGGGTTTCATACACCGACCGGCCGCCAAGGATCGAATCAGGCCGGCTGAAATAGACGTGCTCGAAGATGCAGAAGCGGGATTTGCGCCGCTCGAAGGGGCGAAAACTTTGAACTATTCCGTTCTCGATCACCACCATCTCGCCGGGCTCTATCTCACGGATGAAGTCGGCGCCGATGATGTCCAGCGCGCATGTCTCAGAGCTCAGTGCCCAGCCATCACCGAGGCGACCCAGAACCAGCGGCCGCACGCCCAATGCGTCGCGCACGCCGATCAGCTTCGTTCGCGTCATCGCGACGATGGAAAACGCGCCTTCGACCCGGCGCAGCGCGTCCTTGATCCGCTCGGGGATGGTCTTCTGGATCGACCGCGCCATCAGGTGGATGATGCATTCGGTATCGCTGGAGGACTGGAAGATCGACCCGCGTTCGATCAGTTCCCGGCGCAGGGCGGCCGCGTTGGTCAGATTGCCGTTGTGCGCGATGGCCGCGCCGCCCATCGAGAATTCGCCGAAGAAGGGCTGCACGTCGCGGATTGCGGTCGCGCCCTTGGAACCTGCGGTGGAGTAGCGCACATGCCCGATCGAAATCGATCCGGGCAGCGTTTCCATCAGGCTGGCCTTGGTGAAGTTGTCGCGGACGTAGCCGAAGCGTCTGGCGGATTGAAATCCGCTGTCGGGATCGTAGCTGACGATACCGCCGGCCTCTTGACCCCTGTGCTGAAGAGCGTGAAGCCCGAGGGCGACGAAATTCGCAGCCTCGGACAAACCGGTGACGCCAAAGACGCCACATTCTTCGTGCAGGGTGTCGTCGTCGAACGGGTGACGGGGAAAGGTGGGCATGACGCTTGGCGTCTCCTGATCCGGACTGGCCTTCGCGTTATGTAATGCTTCGGTGCGGCAGAGTCACGGGGCATGCCCTCAGTTCGCGGGGGGTGCCGAACAATTGCTAACCAGTTGCTCGTAGCGGGCGACGATCCAGCTGGGCGCATCGTCGGGGATCTGCTCCTCGAGGTTGGTCTGCAGCCGAGAGAAGACGAGCGCCGAGCGGCTGTCGTCGACCATCGGCATGTCTGCCTGTCCCATCGCGCGATCATAGACGATGAAAGCGATCGCCACGAGCAGGACGCCGCGGGCAACCCCGAACAGGAACCCCAACCCCTGATCGAGACCACCCAGGGCAGAGCGATGCACCAGTGACGAGAAAAGTGGCGTGAAGAGCGAGGCCACGATGAGGGCCACGGCAAAGACCGCCGCGAAGGCCGCGATCATGGACAATTCACAACTGTCGGCCAGAAAATCGCCGACCATGGGGATCTGCTTGATCAGGGGTTCGGCCGCGGCTGCGAAGACGAAGGCCAGCACCGCCGCCACGACCCAGCCCGCGATCGCCATCGCCTCGCGCACGAAGCCCCGCGCATAGGCGAGGATTGCCGAGATGAGGATCACCGCAGCCACCACGGCGTCGATGATGGTAAAGCCTTCCATGCCTGCTCCTGTCTTGCTGTCAGCCTGCGCCGAACATCTCGCCCACGACAGCCGTCAGGTCCGCGAAGGATCGCAGGCTCAGGCCGCCAGCACCGCCCGTCTTCAGGCCAGACGGCACGACCGCTTGCGTGAAACCAAGTTTTTGCGCCTCTTTCAACCGGTTTTCCGCCTGACCCACGGGCCGCAATGCGCCCGAGAGGGAAATCTCGCCGAAAACCACCGTGTCGGGGGGCAGCGCCACGTCCTCGCGCGCGGACAGCAGTGCGGCGGCAACCGCCAGATCCGCCGCCGGTTCCCCGATGCGCAGCCCGCCTGCCACGTTCAGATAGACATCGAGCCCGCCGAACGGGATGCCGCAGCGGGCCTCCAGCACCGCGAGGATCATTGCCAGCCGGCCGCCATCCCAGCCCACGACGGACCGGCGCGCCGATCCCGGCGGGGCAGGGGCCACAAGGGCCTGAAACTCGACCAGTACCGGCCGCGTGCCCTCGATGCCTGCGAACACCACTGATCCGGCAGCAGGTCGGTCGCGTTCGGCCAGAAACAGAGCCGAAGGGTTGGCAACCTCGGCCAGCCCGGCGCCGGTCATCTCGAACACGCCGATCTCGTCGGCGGGGCCGAACCGGTTCTTCACCGCCCGAAGGATGCGGAACTGGTGGCCGCGCTCGCCCTCGAAATAGAGCACGGTATCGACCATGTGCTCTACCACACGGGGGCCGGCGATCTGTCCCTCCTTCGTCACGTGACCGACCAGAATGACCGAGACACCGCGTTTCTTGGCAAAGGTCACAAGCTCGTGGCAGGCCGCGCGAACTTGAGCGACCGAGCCCGGCGCGCTGTCCACTGTATCGAGCCACATCGTCTGCACCGAGTCGATGACCACTAAACCCGGGCGCTCTGCATCCAGCGTGGTCAGGATGTCGCGGAGGTTGGTCTCGGCGCCAAGCCGAACTGCCGCATCCGTCAGGCCCAGCCGCTGCGCCCGCATGCGGACCTGCGCGCTGGCCTCCTCGCCCGAGATGTAGAGGCAGTTCAGCCCTGCGCGGGCGAACTGCGCAGCGGCTTGCAAAAGCAGCGTCGATTTGCCGATGCCGGGATCCCCACCCACCAGAATGGCGGAGCCTGGCACGAGACCGCCACCCAGCACCCTATCGAATTCGTCCATGCCCGACCGGGTCCGTGGCGGGGGCGCCTCCTCGGTCGCAAGGTCTGTCAGGGGTACGGTGCGCCCGCGCGTGCCGCCGAGGCCCCTGGCCGACGGGCCGGCTGACAGGGGCGCCTCTTCGATGATGCTGTTCCAGGCGCCGCAGGCGTCGCAGCGCCCGGCCCATTTCTTGTGGACCGCCCCGCAGGCCGTGCATGAGAATTGTGCCGCCGCCCTTGCCATCAGCCGCCGCCCTTTCGCTGCCAGCCCGTCGCCAGCGATAGCAGAAGCGACAGAAGTATACAGGCTGTGAAGGCGTAAAGGCCCCACTCGATCCGGATCGTGCCGATGCCCAGCCCGCGAAACGCCATGATGTAGACGGCGATCAGGAACACATCCGCCATCGCCAGCTTCCCCACCACGAACAGCGCCGAAAGCAGGCGCGGCGACAGCAGACGGAAGTGCACCAAGGCGAGGCCGAGGATCTTGATCGTGGGCGCCACGATCGCAAAGAAGGTCAGCAGCAGCGCCAGCACGACGTCTTCGCGCCAAAGCGCCTGCAGGCCGGAAAGGACCGATACCTCTTGCTCTGCCCCCAAGCGCCACAACTGCACCGTCACCAAGGGCGCAAACCACGCTGCGGGCAGGGCGATCAGCAGAACAAGGTTAGGCAGCGCCAGCCACCAGGGCACACGACGCCTCATGCCGCCGTGGGGCCGCGGTAGCTGCGCGCATAGCGCGGACCGAGCGCGGTCAGAACCTCGTAGCCGATCGTTCCGGCGGCCTCCGCCAGATCATCGACAGTCTGGTGCGCGCACAAGACGTCAAGCGCGTCCGGCACCGTGTCCAGATGGCTCACATCCACCGTCGTCAGGTCCATCGAGACGCGGCCTATGACCGGGCAGGGGGTGTTTCCGGCAAAGACGGTCGCCCGGTTGCCCATTGCCCGGATCAACCCGTCGGCATAGCCGGCGGCCAGCGTGGCGGTGATCGCCGGGCGGTCGGTCTGCCATGTGCAGCCGTAGCCCACGGTTTCACCTGGCCCCAGCCGATGGGTCTGGATCACCGGCAGGGACAGATGCACCACCGGTTGCGCCGCCTCGAAGGGCAGCCCGCCGTAAAGGCCCACGCCGGGGCGGGTCAGATCAAAGTGATAGTCGGACCGAAGCAGCACGCCCCCCGTGGCCGCAAGCGACCGCGGCACCCCGATGCCGTCGGTCAGATGCCGGAACTGATCCAGTTGCCGCGGGTTCATCGGGTTTTCCGGCTCGTCGGCGCAGGCCAGATGGCTCATCACCAGTTCCGGCCGTTGCTCCAGCACGATGGCGGCGACGGCGGCCCATTCCGCGGCCTTCATGCCAAGCCGGTTCATTCCTGTATCCAACTGGATCCCAAACGGGTGACCGGGCAGGGCCTCGAAATGCCGGGTTACCTGATCGACGCTGTTCAGCATCGGCGTCAGGACGGCATCGCGGATCATCTCGGTATCGTCAGCCATGTGACCGGAATAGACCCCGATCTGCGGGCCTTCGCCCAGCACCTTGCGAAGCGTCGCGCCCTCTTCTGCCACCGCAACGAAGAACCGGCGCGTGCCTGCCTTGGCCAGGGTGCGCGCGACATGCGCCACGCCTAGTCCATAGCCGTCGGCCTTCACCGTGGCTCCCGTCTGCACCGAGGCCCCGCTTGCCGCATCCAGCGCCCGCCAGTTCTGGGCCAAGGCGTCAAGGTCGATTGTCAGTCTGCCGGTTCCCATGCGCCCCTTGTGCCTGTGGTCGGGGTGGGGTCAAGGCCAAAGCAGCATTTCAGAAGCCCTCGGCGCCGGCCTGCTGCCAGGGTTTCACAAGGTTGCCGAACCGGGTGAAGCGCCCCTCGAAGCTCAGTTCCACGCTTCCGATGGGGCCGTGGCGTTGCTTTCCGATGATGACCTCGGCCTTGCCGTGAACCTGCTCCATCACCTGCTGCCACTTGGCCATGCCTTCCAGGTCGTGGTCGCCCGGTTTCTCGCGTTCACGGTAGTATTCTTCGCGGAAGACGAACATCACCACGTCCGCGTCCTGCTCGATCGAGCCGGATTCGCGCAGATCGGAAAGCTGGGGGCGTTTGTCCTCGCGGTTCTCAACCTGGCGCGAGAGCTGCGAGAGGGCGACGACCGGAATGTTCAACTCCTTCGCGATGGCCTTCAGACCTTGGGTGATCTCGCTCACCTCTTGCACGCGGTTGTCCGACCCGCGGGACGACCCACGCAGAAGCTGAAGATAGTCCACCATCAGGACATCCAGGCCATGGGTACGCTTCAACCGCCGCGCGCGGGCTGCCACCTGTGCGATGGGCAGGGCGGGTGTGTCGTCGATGTAAAGCGGGCAGGCTTCAAGCGCCTTGGCAGCCTCCACGAAGCGGCGGAACTCGGCCTCGGTCATGTCGCCGCGGCGGATGTTTTCGCTGGGCACCTCGGCCGCCTCGGACAGGATCCGGGCGGCCAGCTGTTCGGCCGACATCTCCAGGCTGAAGAAGCCGACGACACCGCCGTTCACCGCCCCCTCGATGCCGTCGGGGCGCTGGCCGCGCTTGAAGGCCTTGGCGATGTTGAAGGCGATGTTGGTGGCAAGCGAGGTCTTGCCCATCGACGGCCGACCCGCAAGGATCAGCAGGTCGGACGGGTGCAGCCCGCCCAGCTTCTTGTCGAGGTCGAGCAGGCCGGTGGAAATGCCGGCGAGGCCCCCGTCACGCTGGTAGGCGGCGTTGGCGACCATCACCGCATCGGTCACCGCCTTCAGGAACGACTGGAAGCCGCGTTCTGCCTGACCCTGCTCGGCCAGCGAGTAAAGCGCCTGCTCGGCCTCGACGATCTGTTCGCGCGGCTCGGATGCGACATCGACGCGCGCGGCCTTGGCAGAGATGTCGCGCCCGAGCCGGATCAACTCGCGCCGGACCGCAAGGTCGTAGATCATCTGCGCGTAGTCGCGCGCCGCGAAGCTGGAGATGGCTGCGCCCGCGATTCGCGCCAGATAGCCCGGGCCGCCCAGTTCCTTCAGCCCCGGATCATCTTCCAGAAACGCCTTCAGCGTGACCGGAGAGGCGAGCGCGTTCTTCTGAATTCGCGCAGCAGCGATCTCGTAGATCCGGGCGTGCGTGGGTTCGAAGAAATGATCGGATTTCAGGAAGGAACTGACGCGGTCGAAAACCTCGTTATTGGTCAGGATCGCGCCCAGAAGCTGCTGCTCGGCTTCCACGTTCTGAGGCAGCGCTTCGGGCTCTGCCGGGACCACCTTTGCGATGTCGTTCATTTCCTGCCCCCGCTCTTTTTGTTTGTCGGTCGGGTATGGCCGAAGCCGGCACAGCGATCAATCTGGATATCCTGTGGAAAAGCTGTGCACACCGACGATGCACACCATGTTGATGCACATGTGCCCTATACGTCAATATCTGGCGGTGTGCCGGGAAAAATCGTCGGGTCAGCCGGCCTGCCACTCGCGCGGGGCCTTCAGGAAGGCCTCTACGGCGTCGAGCGTTGCGGGATCAAAGGCTTGGCGCGCGCGTGCCTCGGCCAGCACGTCCCACCAGGTGCAAAGGTGATGCAGTTTCACCCCATGCGCTGCCAGACGGTCATGGGTTTCGGGGAAGATGTCATAGTAGAAAATCACTGCCGTGTGGCCGCAGCTGGCCCCGGTTTCGCGAATCGCATCAACGAAAGACAGCTTCGATCCGCCGTCGGTGGTCAGATCTTCCACCAGCAGAACCCGCTGGCCTTCGGTCATCGCGCCTTCGATCCGGGCGTTTCGCCCATACCCCTTTGGCTTCTTGCGAACATAGGTCATCGGAAGCGCCATACGTTCGGCCACCAGCGCGGCGAAGGGAATGCCCGCCGTCTCGCCCCCCGCGACGTTGTCGAACGTCTCGAACCCCGCGTCGCGCAGCACCGTGCAGGTCAGGAAATCCATCAGAGTGGACCGGATGCGCGGGTAGGAGATCAGCTTGCGGCAATCGATATAGGTCGGGGCCTTCAGGCCGCTGGCAAAGGTGAAGGGCTCGGCCGCGTCAAAATGCACGGCCTTGATGTCCAGCAGCATCTGCGCGGTCAGTTGCGCCATCACGGCCTTGTCGGGAAAGCTGGTCGGGATCATGGGCGCCTCGTTCAGGTGACCTGCCAGGACAGGAGAAAGCCGGGGTTGAATACGGTGATCGGACCGGCATCGGTGGCGATCTTGTCGGGATAGGCGACCGGGCCGCCCCGGCGCAGCGTGATTGTGTCCCCGTTGACCGGCAGCCGGTAGAATGCGGGGCCGTGGAGCGAAGTGAAGCCTTCCAGACGGTCCAGCGCGCCTTCGTCCTCGAACACATGAGCAAGGATCGACAGGGTATTGGTTGCCGTGAAGCATCCGGCACAGCCGCAGGCGGCCTCTTTCAGTGCGTCCACATGGGGGGCCGAGTCGGTCCCGAGGAAGAACCGCGGATCGCCCGAGGTAGCTGCGGCGCGCAGCGCCAGCCGGTGCGTCTCGCGCTTCGCGACGGGCAGGCAGTAGTAATGCGGCCGGATGCCGCCCGCGAGGATGTGGTTCCGGTTGATGACCAGGTGATGCGTCGTGATCGTGGCGGCCAGCCCGGCGGACACGCTGCGGACGTAGTCGGCCGCGTCGGACGTGGTGATGTGCTCCATCACCACCCGAAGTTCAGGCACCGCGCGGCGGATCGGGTCCAGCACGCGGTCGATGAAGACGGCCTCGCGGTCGAAGATGTCGATGGCCGGATCGGTGACCTCACCATGCACGCAAAGCGGCACGCCCGCGCCGGCCATCGCCTCCAATACGCCGCGCACGCGGTCGAAGTCGGTGACGCCGCTGGCGGAGTTCGTGGTGGCGCCGGCGGGATAGAGCTTGACCGCCGTTATCAGGCCCGCGGCGTGGGCCGCCAGCACATCGGCGGGATCGGTTGCCTCGGTCAGGTACAGCGTCATCAGCGGCGTGAAGTCCGCGCCGCTCGGCAGAGCGGCGATGATTCGGTCGCGGTAGGCGGCGGCCTGTGCCGAGGTCACCACGGGCGGAACCAGGTTCGGCATGACGATGGCGCGGGCGAAGTGGCGCGCAGTCTCAGGCAAGACAGCCTTCAGCACCGCGCCGTCGCGCAGGTGGAGGTGCCAGTCGTCCGGGCGGCGGATCGTGAGAGTATCAATCATCGGCAGGCCATCTGTCATGGACACCGATTACACAATCGCCTTGGTGATGGCGAGGGTCAGTCGTTCAGCGTGGCGTCGACCTGCAGCGTCACCCGGCCCGCGCCTGCGGCGGGCAGCACGACCACCTGGGCGGAATCGACGCTGGGGCCGGAAAACTGGATCTGCCGTTCCTCGATCTGGGCAAGCGAGTCGTCGATCGCGTAACCGCCCTCGCGCAGTGCGGTGCGCCAGCGCTCCAGCAGCGCATCCGGATCCTCGTCGGTAGAGAACTGCAACATGCGCGCGGATGAGCCGACCTCCGCATTGATCGAAACCTCCGCATCCGAAGGCAGGTCAAGCGGGGGCGGCAACCATTCCGGTCGCTCCTGCGCCATGGCAGGCACAGCCAGAAGAAGAAGACCAAGTGCGGCAGAGCGCTGAAACATTTGACGCGGTCCTTTCGGGGCCATTGTCTGTCGAGGGGAGAAGATAGGCCGCTTTGGGCGAAGTATCCAGCCAACGAGACTTCCGCGAGTGCCCGGGATTGTGGCAGCACTGTGCGCGCGGCAGGCAGACAGGCAGAACTTTGCCGGTCGATCCCGCTGCGGCAATAGCGCGCCTTGAGTCGCGGCCTTCCGATTTCCAATTCTCAATTAGAGCGGGCATGGAATTCACGACGCGGCGAGATCTGGCCGAAGGCTGCGCGCTCCGGCTTGAATGGTGAGGGAAAACGGGTAAGGCGCCGCAGGGTCGCAGTGGCGGTTGCAAATTTGTCGTTGGACTAGTGCAGGATCAGGTCGAAGCGGCGCCACGGAACAATCATTGGAGGATGAGCGATGAAAACGAACCCCTTGGTGATGCCAATCCAGATGTGGAAGGCGGGCATCGACTTCTGGCAGGGCGTTGCTGCGGCGCAGTTGCAGATGAGCCGTTGTGCGCTGTCGATCATGGGGCTCTGGCCCAGCGAACAACTCAAGTCGTTGGGCAAGTCCAAGCTTGAGAAATCGAATGCCGCCGGTGGTAAATCCGCGGTGAAGCCAGCCGCGCGCCCGGCCGCTCGGCTGGTGTCGTCCGAAGCGAAACCTCAGCCGGCTGCGGCAGAGATTCAGCCGGCAAAGCCTGCCCCGTCGGTCGTGGAGCCGGTGCCTGCGAAAACGGACGAGACTGCGAAGGTGAAGGCAGAGCCCGGCCAGCCCGAAGTTTCCCAGTCGAAACCGGCAGAAAATCAAGCGGGCGACGGTGCTGCAACTGACTCGCCCGCTCCACAGGCCCTGACGCCGTCGGCGGCTGCTGGCAAGCCGGCGGCTGGCCCCAAACCCGCCCGCAATACGACGGCCGCGCATGCCGCCAAGGCAAAGCCCGCTACGCGGCGCAAGGCCGAAGCGGCAAGCAACAAGACGCCCGAACCGGCGCCGCTGTCGGATACGCGACACTGACCGCCGAGGTGCTCTGGGTCGAGTCAGGCGATTTCAAAAATCGAAAAGGGCGCAGCTTGTCTGCGCCCTTTTTGTATGTGCGTTGGATCGACCCTGAGGCGGACTGTGACGACTGGTGCAACCGCTCAACAGGTTGCGAGGGCCTGCTGAAGGTCAGCGTGCAGGCTCTCGCGCTCTTGCGGGCTGAGGAAGGCGCCCAGTTCAACCTCGCGGTCGCCGCCTTTCAGCGTCAGATAATTCTCTACCGGGCCGCCTTCGGGCCGTAGGCTCAGGCGCACCCAATAGGGATTGGCCGACCAGTCGCGGCGGCCGTTGCGCGGATCCTGGCGCACCAGTTCGATTCGATCCCGCCAGAGCGTTAACTCCTCAAACACCTGACTGGCATCGCGCCAATGGCGGCGGATCGCTACCCATACCGCCCAGATCACCAGGACGAAGAAGGGGAGAACTCCCCAAAGCGCCGCCGTGCCAAGCATCCCGAGAAGCGGCAGAAGCGCCAGCCCAGCCGCGCAGGCGATAACCCAGACAAAACCCCTGGGCGTCAACGACCGATTGGGCGAAAGTCGCAGACGAAAGGCTGGCGGATCTCCGGCCTCCCAACTGGCGCCAGAGGTACGAGAGGCCCCGGAATGCTCCGGGGCCTCCTGCGATGATCTAAGCCATTCGACCGTCATGGCCGGTTTTCAGCCTTAATGGGCGTGCCCACGGTCCCATTCGGACTGCTTGGGCAGCGTCTCGAACGTGTGCTCCGGGGGCGGAGAGGGCAGGGTCCACTCCAACGTGTCGGCATGCTCGTTCCAGTAGTTGTTCTCGGTTACGCGCGCGCCGCGTGTCAGCGTGTAGTACATGACACCCAGGAAGAACACGAACGAGGCGAAAGACAGGAAGGCGCCGATCGACGAGATGTAGTTCCAGTAGCCGAAGGCCTCGGGATAGTCGATGTAGCGGCGCGGCATACCCTGACGGCCCAGGAAGTGCTGCGGGAAGAACGTGAGGTTCGAACCGATAAACATCGCCCAGAAGTGCACCTTGCCGGCCCATTCCGGGTACTGACGGCCCGACATCTTGCCGATCCAGTAGTAGATCCCGGCGAACAGGGCGAACACGGCGCCGAGGCTCATTACGTAGTGGAAGTGCGCCACGACATAGTAGGTGTCGTGATAGGCGCGGTCCACGGCCGCCTGGCTCAGCACGATGCCGGTCACGCCGCCAACGGTGAACAGGAACAGGAACCCGAAGGCCCAGAGCATCGGCGTCTTGAACTCGACCGAGCCGCCCCACATCGTGGCGATCCAGCTGAAGATCTTCACGCCCGTCGGAACCGCGATCACCATCGTGGCCAGCATGAAGTAGGACTGCTGCGTCAGCGACATGCCCACCGTATACATGTGGTGTGCCCAGACCACGAAGCCCAGCACGCCGATCGCGATCATCGCCCAGACCATCGGAAGGTAGCCGAAGATGGGCTTGCGGGCGAAGGTGGCGATGACGTGGCTGATGATCCCGAAGCCTGGAATGATGACAATGTACACTTCTGGGTGGCCGAAGAACCACAGGATGTGCTGGTACAGAATCGGGTCACCACCGCCCGAAGGGTCGAAGAAGGTGGTGCCGAAGTTGCGGTCGGTCAGCAGCATGGTGATCGCACCGGCCAGCACGGGAAGCGCCAGCAGGATCATCCACGCGGTGATGAAGATCGACCAGGCGAACAGCGGGACCTTGAACAGGGTCATGCCGGGGGCACGCATGTTCAGGAATGTGGTGATGATGTTGATCGAGCCAAGGATCGACGATGCGCCCGAGACGTGGACGGCGAAGATCGCGAGATCCATCGAATAGCCACCCTCATTGACCGAGAGTGGTGGATAGAGCACCCAGCCCACGCCAGAGCCGAGTTGTCCATTGCCACCCGGGCTGAGAACCGACGCCACGGCCAGTGCTGAACCTGCGACGAAGAGCCAGTAGGACAGGTTGTTGAGGCGGGGGAACGCCATGTCGGGTGCGCCGAGCATCAATGGCATGAAATAGTTGCCAAAGCCCCCGAACAGGGCCGGGATAATCACGAAGAACATCATCAGGATGCCGTGGGCGGTGATCAGAACGTTCCAGAGGTGACCGTTCGGCGTGCAGTCTTCCACCGCGGCGGCGGTCAGGCGCGCGCCTTCGACGCACATGTACTGCACGCCCGGTTCCATCAACTCCATCCGCATGTAGACGGTGAAGGCGACAGAGATGAAGCCCACCAGTCCTGCGGTGAAGATGTAGAGGATCCCGATGTCCTTGTGGTTCGTGGACATGAACCAGCGGGTGAAGAAGCCCCGCTTGTCTTCGTGTCCGTGACCGTGAGTGGCTGCGTCGGCCATACCCGTCTCCGTTCCCGTGTTATGTTTGGGCGTCCGCGCAGGGCGGACACCGTCGTCCATTCGCCTTTTAGAATGGCTGACCGCCACGAGCAACGGCAGGAATTGACGCAGGCGTGAAAAACTGCCTCGCATCGGCCGTTTCCCGGCCTCGGGTTACATCCCGCCCGTGCCGACCTGCGCGAGATAGGCCGCGACGTCCGCCTGTCCGCGTGCCAGCCGGTAGCTCATCACCGTTCGCGCCGTCGAATCGCCGGTGATCCTGCGCAGGAAGCCTTCGGGATCTCCGACATATTCGGCCAGCGTGGCTTCGGACCAGACAAGCCCGCCGCGTCCGGCGGCCTGCATGGCTGGCGAATAGCGGCGAAACCCGGCTGCCGTGCCCGCCCTGCGGCCGATCACCCCGTAAAGGTTCGGCCCCGTTAGCCCGCCCAGAACCACAGCGGTGCCATCGGGCGCTTCCAGCGTGTGGCAGGCCTTGCATTTCGCAAACTCGCGTGCGCCGCGGACCGGATCGCCTGCCGCGGCCGGCAGGCTGTGGAACAGGGCAAAAAGGCCCGTGATGAAGAACAGGTAACGCATTCCAAACTTTCTTGATCGGCACGGACCCCCGACAGTCCTTGCTAGGAAATAGCAACAGAATCTTGCCTTGGGTATAATTGGTGCGCGCATTGCATGGTCGCTCTCGGGCAAGTGATAGCCCCGCACGACACGGGAAACGGTGCCTTTCTCATTCCGCACGCGTCCGAAGTTAATGGTAGCGTGCTGCCATGGCGATGTTTCTGAACGTTCGGCCGCCGACCGCATCGACGAGGTTTGTGCCGACGTCCTGATCGGCGTGCGGATCATCGAGGGCGCTGCGGCGTTGCCGTCAGACTTTTGGGCGTTTCTGCGGATTCTGGGAAATGGAGCAGCTTGTGGTATCCGGCTGCGGCAGGGTGCCTAGCCGAAGACCTTGGGGAAGGTTGCCTTCAGTGCCAGATCGACCTCGTCCATCGTCACGGGCAGGCCCAGCTCGACCAGGCTGGTCACCCCGTGGTCGCGGATGCCGCAAGGGACGATGCCGTCGAAATGGCTCAAATCCGGTTCGACGTTGATCGACAGCCCGTGAAAACTGACCCAGCGGCGCAATTTCACCCCGATCGCGGCGATCTTGTCCTCGCGTGGGCTGCCATCGCGCAAGGGGGGCTTCTCGGGACGCATAACCCAGACACCGACACGCCCCGCCCGGCGCTCGCCCCGCACGTTGAATTCCGCCAGCGTCGCGATCACCCAGTCCTCCAGCGCGCAGACGAACCGGCGCACGTCGCGTCCGCGGGTGTTGAGGTCCAGCATGACATAGGCAACGCGCTGCCCAGGCCCGTGATAGGTGTACTGGCCGCCCCGGCCGGCCACATGGACAGGAAATCGGTTTGGCGCGGTCAGGTCGGCGGGGTCGGCGCTGGTTCCGGCCGTGTAGAGCGGCGGATGCTCCAGCAGCCAGATCGCCTCGGCGGCCGTTCCGCCCGCGATTGCGGCAACGCGCGCCTCCATCGCGGCGAGCGTCTCGACATAAGGCGCTAGGCCCGGGAAAGAGCGCCACTCGACCATGGTGTCCCCTTGGATGATGGAAAACCGAGAGATTTTTTTCTCGGGCAAACGGTTTCGCGATGATATGCTCTGTTTAATTGAATTTGAAGCGGGTGAGGAGTTGAAGACATGATCGTGAAACGGATTTCGACCGCGTGTATCGCCGCAAGCCTGGCCATCGCTCCAGTGGGGGCGACTGCGGGCAGTGACGGACTGGTGGGGGGCATCGTAGGCGGCATCATTGGCGGCGCCATCGTGAACCACGCCAACCGTCAGCCACAGCGGGTGCAGCGGGTCCAGCGCAGCGCACCCAGGTCCGGCATTTCGTCCGCGACGCGAGAGGCGAACCGGCAGACGCAGGTGGCCTTGAACTACTTCGGATTTCCCGCAGGGACACCCGACGGTGTCGTCGGCCGTAACACCCGCGCGGCAATTGCCAATTATCAGGCCTTCATGGGCTACCCGCCCAGTGGACAATTGAACCAGTTCGAGCGCGATTTCCTGATCACCTCTTATAATCGTGCGTCGATCGGTGGGCCGCATATCGCCCAGATGGTCGCGGCAAGCCCGCAGGGCGTGCGCGGATTGCTTCACAACTTCCGCGACGAGATGATGGGCACCTCGGTCGTCGCCCGGCCGGAAGGGCCTGCGGCACCGTTGGCGGTCGTGGCGCCAGCGGCCACTGCGCCCGTAGCCGTTGTCGCGCCAGCACCGGATGTCGCGCCGTCACCACAGGCGGGCCTGCCGAATTTCATGGGCACGCCCGAGGCGCAGGCCTCCCTCGCGTCGCACTGCAACCGGGTCAGCCTGCTCACGAACTCGAACGGCGGCTTCACGACGCTCGCCTCGATGTCCGACCCGGGTTTTGCGCTGGAAGAGCAGTTCTGCCTCGCGCGCACATACGCAATCGCGCAGGGCGAAGAGATGGTGGCCAAGGTGCAGGGCTTCACGCCGCAGCAGGTTGCACAACAGTGCGATGCCTTCGGCCCGGCCATGAAGGATTATGTGTCCTCGTTGTCGCTCAAGCCTCAGGCAGATGTGATGGAGGGAGTTGGTGCCTTCATCCTGCAAAGCGGGATGCCGCCCGCGCAACTGGCCGGGACCGCGAAGATCTGTCTGTCGGTCGGCTACCGGACCGACGACATGGACGTGGCCGTGGGATCGGCCCTGCTTCTGGCCGTTCTGGGTGAACGGGTCTATGCGGAACTTATGGGTCATCATCTCGCGCAAGGTTTCGGCACCGGCAAGCGGCCGGATCTGGCCTTGGCGTGGTATGACACCGGGCTCGAGGCGATCGCGAATGGATCGACGGCTGTTTTCGTCCCCGGACACGCGGATCGCAGTGAACTGATCCGTGCGGCGGCCTATGCCGTTGGCGGTCGGGCAATGCCCGCGGCCCAGGCCGTAGGGGAAACCCCGGTTCCTGCCGCCCTGCCGGTCTTTGACATCGGTACAGCTGAAAAGGCCGCGAAAGACGTAAAGAACTGAGCGCGCCTCAATCTGCGACCCACCGCCTCCGCAAGGGGCGGTGGATGCGTTTTTTCCCTTCACATCGGCCCGTCGCTCGGCTATCACCCGCGCCACCAAGCCTAGACGTGCGGTCGTGGCGGAATTGGTAGACGCGCAGCGTTGAGGTCGCTGTGGGGTAACTCCCGTGGAAGTTCGAGTCTTCTCGACCGCACCAAGACCGCACTTGCGGCCCCTATTTTTCAGGCATATCAGGCGCTTCGCGCTCCTCCCGGGACACAAACGGGTTAGAAGGCGATGCTTCTGGTGATGAAACTTAAGCACGTTGACGAACTCTCAGGCGGGCGCAAGCGGTTCAGGTGGCGCTATCCGAAGGCCGTGATTCCTGTCGTTGGCGAGGAGTTCTTTCAGGTTCCCATGAAGGCCCGCGACGGTGCCGATCTAGTGGCCGAGCGGCTTTGATGATGTGAGCGCCCTCCGACGGCATCGATGTGCCAAGGTGGGTCTGCGAGGATCCACAAAGGAGGACGGTCATGTCGGAGATTACCACGGTCGGGC